>JAUWDY010000045.1 GCA_030608565.1 Candidatus Bathyarchaeota archaeon
CTACAATTTTTTCAAATGAGAGTCTATAGAACGGGATCTGTTGGTGGGTTTGGTTTAGGGTTTGTTTTGGCCTATAATCTTAGAGGTGAGGGGTTGGGTTGGGACTGCGCAAAATCTGCTTTGATGGAAGATCGGCTCATAGATGAGTGGTGAATGCCAGCGAGTAAAAACCGAAAGCGTTACATGACGGGTTAGCCTTTAAACAGTATACCATTGTAAAGGTTTGCTTTAACTAAGTACAGGTGAGCTTTATGACCAAAGAGGTTCCATCCGGACGACCCTTCCGCCTGCTTCGCATGATGTATGCACAAGGTAGCCCCGTGGCAATCTACACTATACAGATAAAGCAAAGTGAATTGGCAAAACAGCTTGAGATTAGTCGGCAGGCGTTAAACGTGCATCTACGCAAGCTTCGAGATCTAGGGTGTATCCGAACTGGCAGAGGCTTTATCGACGTGACTGAGGAAGGTCTAAACGCGTTAGGAGTCGCGGTGAATCCTGCCTTTATCTTTATCAAGATTTCTCCCCTTAAAAGAGAAGAAGCATACCAAGAAATGTCAAACTTTCCTATTCAACGGATTTTTAGAGTAGCCGGCGACATGGACGCAGTGCTTTTAGTAGAGCAAGAGAACCTTGATGAGACGCTTCGAAAACTAGCCTTGCTGGAAGGAATTAAGGAGACAAAATCTTACGTCACCATCCAAACCCTGAAATAGCCAAAGGAGGCGCCCCATTGAAACTCTTTGAACACGAGGCCAAAGCCATCTTCTCGAAACATGACATACCTACTCCTCTGGGAAAACTAGCAGATTCTCCAACAAAAGCTCGGGAAGTAACCATGCAACTCCACACTCCCGTTGTCATCAAAGCACAGGTCACGGTTGCAGGAAGAGGAAAAGCAGGCGGAATCCTTTTCGCGAACTCGCCAACAGAAGCCGAGCTTGCAGCAAAAAAACTGTTGAGCACACGAATAAAAGGCACCAAGATTCAAAGCGTTTTGATAGAAGAGAAAGCTTCCATTCGAAAGGAATTATATTTCGGCATAACTATAGATCGGTCAACTCGTAGTTATGTGGCTGTAGCATCCTCTGAAGGCGGGATGGAGATTGAGGAAGTCGCTGCCACCATGCCTGAAAAAATAATCAAGGTTTTTATTGACCCATTGTATGGGTTCCGTTCTCATCATGCGCGTCAAATCGCCAAGAAACTCGGCTACAAAGGAAGACAGATGCTTAATCTCGCGACAATCTTTCATAAACAGTATGAAGTAGCCTTGAGTTATGACGCTGAATTAGCAGAGATGAATCCCCTCGTTGAAACGTCTGAAGGAAAATTTGTCGCGGTAGACACACGCCTTATCATAGACGACAACGCACTCTACCGACACCCAGAGTTCAAGAAGCGACTAACAGAGATAGAAGCTGAGTTGCCCCCGCAAGAACTTGAGGCTCGAAAAAACGGGTTAGCCTACGTTAAACTTGACGGAAACATCGGTGTAATTGGAAACGGCGCAGGACTAGTCATGGCAACCCTAGACGCAATAAAGCTATACGGAGGGCGTCCAGCGAATTTTCTCGATGTAGGCGGAGGCGCGACTGCAAATAAAATCGTAGCTGCTCTTAACCTCGTTTTCTCTGACCCACGAGTCAACGTCGTTTTCGTTAATATTTTAGGAGGCATCACTCGATGTGATGAAGTTGCGAGAGGGATTCTGGAGGCAAAGATGCGAACTGGTTTTCTCAAGCCTGTCGTAATACGGTTGGTGGGAACCAACGAGGAAGAAGGAAAACGTATTCTCACAGATGCTGGCTTTCACGTTTTAGACAGCATGGAAGAGGCTGCTGAAAAAGCGATGGCAATTGTAAAAAGTGGAGGGTAACTATTGGGCATTTTCGTTGATAAGAGCACCAAAACTATCGTTCAAGGCATCACCGGAACTCAGGGCAGTTTTCACACTAAGCTTATGCTAGATTATGGGACCCAAATCGTTGCAGGGGTGACCCCCGGAAAGGGAGGAACACAAGTTCACGGAGTTTCAGTTTATGACGCCGTAGATGAAGCAGTGAAGAAACAAGAGGCGAATGCGTCCATAATCTTTGTTCCTGCGCCCTTTGCCGCTGACGCTGCCTTTGAAGCTTTAGACGCTGGACTAAAAACGATCGTCATAATTACTGAACATGTTGCCGTGAAAGATGTTATACAGGTTATGGCTCGTGCTAAAAAACAGGGCGCAACTGTTATCGGCCCCAATACTCCAGGGATTATCACCCCTGCTGAGTGCAAGCTTGGGATTATGCCTGCGCATATTTTTAGGCGAGGGACTGTGGGAGTAGCGTCAAGAAGTGGAACGTTAACTTATGAGATTGCTTCAGGGCTTTCTGCAGTAGGGCTGGGACAGTCTACTTGTTTGGGTTTAGGAGGTGACCCTGTTGTCGGCCTTAGCTTTGTTGATGTTCTTAGAGAGTTCGAGGAGGATGAGCAGACCAAGGCGGTTGTGTTGATCGGCGAGATTGGTGGGAACTTGGAAGAGCTTGCAGCCGATTTTATCTCCGCTGAGGGTTACAGTAAGCCTGTGGCGGCTTTTGTTGCTGGTAGAACGGCGCCTCGAGGTAAAAGGATGGGACATGCTGGCGCGATTATTATGGGCAGGGCTGGGACCGCTCAGAGCAAGATTGATGCGTTTACGGAGGCTGGCGTTATGGTGGCTGAGAAGCCTAGTGATGTGGCTAGGTTGTTAGCTGAGAGATTGAAGAAGAAAGGTATATTTACTGGTGGCATGTCTGGAACGTAGTTGATAAGTTGAGGGTATGGTTATGCCTATTACTGACCCGATTAAGAAAGCCCTTGCTCAGAAGCATAGGCTTTACATGAAAATTTGTCGGCATTGTGGAGTACGTAACGCGCCTACTGCGGTTAAGTGCAGGAAGTGTCATAGTAAAAATTTAAGGTGGAAGAAGCGGGAGCTTGTCAAATAGTTTTGCTTGTTGACGCTTCAGGCAGAAAAATTGTCCATAGCAAAGATTGCACGGCGTTCAAAATGACATAAACGAAAGAGTATTTATTCTCGTACTTTCTTGAATGGCAACAGACTACACAGGGAGCGATAAATGTGAAAAGTATGATCGGGACTGTGATTGGGTATATCATATCTGCTGTTCTTCTGTTTTTTGCCGTTATTTTCGCTCTAGCTTCGGCACTTCCGCCGACAAGATATGTTACAAGCGCGTTTCTTTTTCTCGCAGGCTTTGGAATACTGTACTACATTAGAAAACAACAACCCATACAGATCACACAAAAACTTGAGGTACCTGGAAAAGTCAAAGTTCAAACAATAAGATGCCCCAACTGCTCAGCTTCCTTGGACATAAGTCAAATGAAAGTAACAAAGGGCGTACCGTCGATCAAGTGCTCCTATTGCGGGCACACCTTCGAGGTAACCGAGGAACCAAAATGGTAAAAATTCAACACCTGCTTGTAGCGCTATTTACCATATTCATCTTCATCACTCTTGTTGGCACTGTAACCGCGCAAAGACCGTATCATCTTGAACACGAGTGGGCAAAGATATGGATTAACCAGGACGGAACCATCGATTTGCTGTACGACATAAGTATAACACTCGATTCAGGGGACGCCATCAACTTCGCATACGTTGGTCAGCCCAAGAGTGACTTCACGATCGGAACGGCAATGGACCAATATGGCCACAACCTAACAACAACTGACGCAAGCGAAGGAGATGATTACAAGGTGCGCGTCAACCTTTACACGCCATTACCAGCTGGACAGACCGTAAGATTCAACCTCACCACCAACGTTGCCCACATGGTATGGCAAGACGAGGACAACCCTGGAAACGTGGGGATGCAGTTCATTCCATGTTGGTGGGATTACGCCAGCGTACATGAACTCCAAGTTCGAATCATCCTGCCTTTAGGCGTGACTAACCAAACTGTAGTAACCACGCCGGACTGGAACAACACGCTCGTTGAGAAAAACAGGCTCGTGCTATACTGGGAGACGCACAATCTGCAACCGAAGCAAAAGTTTTCCTGCGGCGTGTCCTTCCCAAAAGAATATGTCCAACATTATGACGTACACGAAAAAGGTTTTGAGTGGATTCTCCCAGTCGTTGCATTTCTCTTCATTGCTCTCGTAGCCGGCATTATAATCTACAAAAGGGTTCCGCTTAGAAAGTACGTAAACCCCAGCATGCGAATGGAAGCTTTGGGAATAAAACACGGCCTAACAGCTGTAGAAGCCTCCCACTTACTAGGTCTCCCACCTACCAAGATCGTGACCGAGATACTATATAGCCTGCTGATGAAGAAAGCCATCTGGGTCACAGCCACAACCCCAGCCCTAAAACTCAAGGTCATGGAACCGTTCAAAGACAAAACCGGAACTCCTGAAACACCTCTACGCTATTACGAGAAAAGCTTTCTTGAAGCAGTCAAGAGGGATGGAACCTTGAAAGAAGAAGAACTTGCAAAAACAGTTGTGTTGCTACGCGACACCGTGGAAAAGAAGCTTCGTGGATACTGCCGAGGAGACACCATCAACTACTACAAGAAAGTTGTCGGAGAAGCATGGAAACAAGTGAAAAAAGCAGCAATAGCTCCGACAGCTGCGAAGCGATGAAGATCTGAAGAAGTGAATCCTGAATTGAGGAGAAACGCT
>JAUWDY010000006.1 GCA_030608565.1 Candidatus Bathyarchaeota archaeon
CCATGTTGAGCGGAACCGAGAACAGCCGTCGGTGTTTTAGCTGTCAAATAGGCTAACTCTTCAATGCTGATTTTCGCATGTTGACACACTGTCTCTATGTTCTGAGTTGTCGTTGTCATTTTCTTTTTTTCCTCGTTTTGAGTTTTGCTATGTAATATTACCCAAGGGCTGAATAAAAAGCTCGTTTTCGGGCTCGTTCGAGTTTTTAGGCTGATAAACAGGCAGAAAACACGTAGAAAGCCCGTTTTTGCGAGAAAAAGCTACATATGTCGATTATCGATTTGAAGCCCACTTAACTTTGAGATGCTTCTTTTGTATGCAGGCTAAGAATCAGGTTTCTCTACTTTTGTTCCATAAGATTCTTCGTGATGGCATTCTGGGCATCTTTGACAAAGAATATCTCCGCACA
This sequence comes from Candidatus Bathyarchaeota archaeon, assembly GCA_030608565.1. Taxonomy (GTDB): domain Archaea; phylum Thermoproteota; class Bathyarchaeia; order Bathyarchaeales; family Bathyarchaeaceae; genus SOJZ01. Next base: position 410 of record JAUWDY010000006.1, read on the forward strand.
TAACCAAATGCAATTTCTTTTCTGTGTCAAAATCTACGTAATACCTTTCACCGCATTTACTACACTTCACAAGCTCTTTCATTTTGGGTCATCTCTGATTAGGTAGGGGGGTATTAATCCTTCTTTATGCTATGAGGTTTTCAGAGGCTCTTCACAATGATAACATATCACATTTTTTATATAGTTCGGTCTTTTACACTTTGGACAGGGTATATAACCACCCCTCTCTCTTAATTTGCGGTCTAACTCTGAAATGACAACTTGAATTTGGGTTAGGGTCAATTTGTGTTTGTCATACAAAAAATCGAAGATTTCATTTCCAATTTCTACGTTCTTGTCTTTTGTCATTTTTGGTTCGTCATTGATTAGGGCGGGAGAGTTATTTAATCCTTCTTTCTGAGGTTTTCAGAGGCTTATCTCAGAAAAATTGTCATGAATGAACGGGAAAAAAGTTACCATTTTTTAATTGCTTCTAAGAGTATTCGATTTAACTCTACCCTTTTTTCTTTGTCATATATGGATTCGTCTATTAATTCTAAGAATTCATTCTTTTGCATTTCAATGTGAATAAAACGCTTTATAGCCTCTCTAACATACTCTTGAAAAGTCGAAATTTCATATATACTCAAGTCTACAACTTGAGTTCCATGAACAACTTTGCTTCGTTTAAGATAAAGGTCGTATACATCATGGTAAATTTTTGGTCGTTCACTTTCTTGTCCTACACTTAAAAGAGAGGATGCTCTAAGTGAGTATCTTAACCGTAATTCTTGTTTTTCTATAGCTTTAGAGAATAACGACTCAAAAGCAATCATAGCGTCTATTAACTTTTCTTCTAAACGAACACTTCCCAATGAGCGGGAATAATAATCAATAGCATTTTTCAAGAATAGTTTCTTCTTGTTTTGAAAGATTGTCTTAAAAGATTCATATTTTGATATAGCTTTCTTAATAAGAGGAATACGCTTTCTTCTCTGCTCTTCTTCGATTACTGCATAGAATCCAAGGTTTGGAGAGAGTTTTTCATTACCAAATGGGTATTCAGACGAAATTTTTGCCATAATTGAGCTTGGTCGAGCTTCGACATGGAGTTTTGCAACTAAACCATACATTTGAGCGATGTTTCTCAAGACATTTATGAAATCTTCTCTAATTTCATCTTTTTCTTCCTCGTCTTGAAGTTCAAATTTAAAGAATACATATGATAAATCACTATGAGGAACTCCTCTGATTAGTATATAATCATTAAACACCATCTCTTTTTCTGGTGCTCCCAAACCTTTTACCGTAAAACCAATTTGCCAATCGTCTGGCAACTTATTCCCCCTTTTGATTGAATTCTAACCAGTTCTTTTGGTTCGACTTTAAGTTTTCCACATTTCATTTCTTCCTTTCTATTTCCCTATGCTATAGAATTTTTCAGAAAATCTTTTTGACTGTTTCTTTTGCTATCAAGTTCCATTTTTTTTCATACTCCCAATATTTAGAACCTTTTTTTATTTTTGGGTTCATCTTGATACTAAATACTTGAAGTGGCTTGCGTTTTGGGTTTACCAATTTGTCTGACGGAATTATGAAACATCTTGGTGTCTCAGAGAGTTCTTGAGATTCGAAAGTAACGCATACTACAAAATCACTTAAATCTTCACGAAGTATTTGCCTTGGCTGTCTCGTAAACTGCCAAACAGACCATTTGTAAGTCTTCTTCTTATGTCGTCTCCCTTTTTCTGTAGGTCTTGCTGTTTTCACTTCAAGTCTTTTATGATTGCTGGTTATCAAATCATAAGGAAAGAATTGTTGTGGAACCTTTACACTTGCAATGTTGTAATCACGAATCAATTTCGCTATGACATAAGTTTCACCAATATAGCCAAGGTTTGCTTTACTTTTTTCGCTAACCAAAAATTTCACCCTCTTTAGCATTATATGGCATTAGATACCATAAAAGCGTCAACTAAGCTAAAACGTGAATATGAGAAAAAAGAGAAGCTAAGGCATAGAGTTCTCTTTAGCCTTATACACACGCATTGACACACACGACACGTTTAGGTCTCTATGTTATCGCATACAATTATTGATGGTCTCTCTCTGTGTGTATATATAGATAGATATTGATAGACATATTGATAGAGATAAATAGACAAAGAAACAGATAAAAAAAGAGAGATTGATAGAACGCTTAATTAGTTTTTCTTTTCTGATTTTTCTTGTTTTAAGAGTTCTTGCATGCGTTTGTCGGCTTCGTCGGTTTTCTTGATTTCTTTTTCTAATTCGTCTAATAGTGTGGTTGTCGGTTTAATTGTGTCGTCGTCTGCCCTCAGTGTGTATGTGTCAATGTATAACCTCAGATACTTTTTTGCTACTGTTGGTCTTACCCCCGAATCTATACAATATTGTGCAATGTATTGGTCTTTTAGCTTCCATGGTTTTTCTCCGTTTCGTATCTGTTGTTTGAACGTTGCTCTTAGTGGTAATAAGAATTTTCTTATCCGTTTTTTTCGTTGTTCGACAAGATGTTGACTCATATTCATAACGCTCCTATATTCAAGATTTTAGGTTTTTAGTTGATATACTGTGTCGTTGGTCGGGGTTTTGCCTTCAGTGACTTGTTCTATCAGGTCAAACGCTTCGAGTGTGTCAATCCATGAGTTTACCGCGTGTGTATCCTTAACAGTCAATGTTTTTATTACGAGGTATCTTAACTGTTCACGGGTAACGTATTTATGTTCAAAATCTGGGTCGTCTCCGTATTCAACATAATCTTTAAATTCGGTTAGTGTGTTCGACAGGCGTTCTAACTTTTGTTTGAAAATTTTTGCTTTTTTCATATCAATTCGCTCCTTGCATAAAGTAACACACCCACACTTATATACGTTTTGGTGTCAATATTTGTTACTGTTCGTTGGTTCGAAGCCTGTTTAACATCGTTTTGCCGTGATGGTTCGAATAACCGAACCCTTATATATGGCAACTCACATAGGTTAACTCGCTCCTATATTGGGTCGTGGACGGTAAAGCTCACATATGTGCTTTATTCGTTCGAAAGCTAACATCACGGTTCACCGTTCACGACTTCAAGCTCATATTAATTTTACTTTTCAGCATACAAAATAACGACCACAACCTAAATAAGTATCAAACTATATATTTTATATATACGTGGTGTTGCACTTGAAACAAAATGAAAAGGATAATTGGACGACGGTGGCAATCAGTAAAGAGGATTTACGAGCCGTTCATTTTTTGCAGAATCACTTACAATGTGACACGGTTGAACAAACTGTTCATAAGCTGATTCGTAGAGCCTTAGAACTTTTCGGTTGTGCGTTACCATGACAGAGACCGACGAACAAATCGACGCACGAAATCGTCAAGAGTATCTGAATACTCGTAAGGTGATTCATGTGATAAAAAAAGAGGACGACGACGACATCAAAAAAATGCGTGATATAGCGGTTACGGAAAATTTTCAGCTTAAAGTTGAGATGTTAAAATCGGAGTATCCCGATTTTGCGGATAAGTTGGACGAGGAAATCAATGACCCAGCCGATTATGAAATTTGGAAAGAAAAGTTGAGAGAACTGCATCAAAAACGTAAGCCCAAGGGTCAAGCAAGGTTAGAAACTAAAAGGGGAAAAGGGTCTTCAATTTACGAGGCTGAAACACACGAGCAATTAATTTCGACGATTTACGACCAACTTGAAGAGCAGAAATATTTCAGAGATGTTGGTTCTAAGAAATTCGATGAACGGAAGCATGCAGAGCTTCAAGGTATGAGTGATAGGTTACTTGAATCATGCATATCTGGGGAAAAATTGAGGGGTCAAACACGGGGAATTTACGCATGGCAATGTTTCAAGTGTAAAAAAACCGTGGTAAACACCATGACATGCCCTCATTGTGGCTATGTTAACAGAAGCCCTTCGAGTGTAAGAGGACGTGTTGATTATGTCGGATAACGAGGTTAAAGTCGGTAAAAATTTACTGATTCAAATGTTGATATACGCTCCTTGTGGACGCACGGTTATAGACGTTCGGAACCGTCAATTATCAGCCAAAACTAAAATCGGAGACATAGAGTTTTTCCATATAGTTGGGGGTAGGGATTTAAGCCGTGATTTTTGGCGTGAGGTTACGCTGTATAAGACTGTTAGAAGAGGACGAAAATCAGAGCATGTAGAAATCGGAAAAGTTTCGGGGTTCGCTCTCATTGCTAAACACATGAGCATAACGTTACCGATTTCAACTGAACAATGTAAAGCCCTTTTAATTCCTTTTTTGGAGAAAGGGGTTGAGAGAATCTACCTTTACACAAAAGCAGGGAGTTTAGGGCTTCCGAGCATGATAGAGCCCGAATGGTGCAAGGATAGATACGGGTTTAAAAACAAGTGGCTTGCAAGTGGCACGAGACCCGTTAACGATTGGTCTTATGTTAATCAGCTACTTAGAGAGAGGGGTTCGCCTTATCGTGTGCTTGTTCCAAGTTTAGACCTTGGAGCCGAAAAGGAGCTTGAATTAAGCGTGGAATTGAAAAAAGCCTTGAAAAGAATCGATTTGCTTGAAAAAGAGCGTTAAATGAGGGGTTTGAATGAAATTGGTTACTGGGGTTTGTAAGGGTTGTGGAGAAAAGAAACTCGTATCACATACTTCAAGATTGTGTAAAAGTTGTAGTTGGAATTTTGGCGAAATTTGGGTTTTGCATATGACCGAAAACATTAATGATGAATGGGAGTGGAAGCTAATTGACTCTAAATGAAACTGATAAAGAACTCCAAGAGACCATAAATTTGGAGAACATTGCGAGGTCTCGTTGTTACCGTCGTTGGTCTCGCATAAAATACGTCGAATTAAGTGAAAGTCAGAGAAAATCGTTTATGGAAAATTGTATGAGGGTTGAGGTTCAAAAGCTTCGAGATAAGCAAAAAAATGACTTAGCTATCGAAGGGAGAAGGTCATTTGAGGAAATGCAAAAGGAACGTAATAGAGAGCGATTAAAAGAAATTAGGGAATTTAGAGAGATGGATGAAAGTTTGTCGGGGATGTGGAACAAATGACTGAGAAAAAAGGCTTTACGACGGGGATAAGAACGGTCAAAATGGAACCTGAAACGGCGAAAATCATATGGGTAAGGGTTTGTCGAGCGTGTAAAGCCGAATTTAGGACGGACGACCCCAAAAAATGGGTTTGTGACGGCTGTTTGAAAACTTACGAGTTTGAGCTTGGTGGTTTACGGCTTGTGAAACGAGTAGAGGACGGTGTGAAAAGTGACTGAGGACGTTAAAGAGTTAGCTCGTGAGGTTGCTTTAATGACTTCACGACGGAATTTTTCAAGGGCTTTAAGTCGAATCGAGGGGAATCAGAAAATCATTTATGAACGGCTTGACGGGTCAGTTGAGGGAATTCAAAAAGAGCATGCACAACTCGTTAAAGGGTTGTTAGCCGATTATCGAGAGTTGTTTCAGTCAAAAATACGGCTTGTAGACTTACATCACGAACAACAAAAACAATTAACCCGTGAACTCAAAACCAAACTCAAATCTTACAACACGCACATACGACAACTTAAAAAAACAATTCGAGAAGCTGATATTGCAAGGAAATTTTTCGATTTTGAAGCCAAACGACTAAACAAAACAATACTTGAATACAATGAAAAAGTGACCGAGTTGAACGAGTTATTATTAAAGGTGCGTGAAGGTGGTGAAAAGAATGGTTAGTAAGGAAAAAGTTAGCCGTAGAGAAAATCCGTTCACTAACGAGAATGTGACGGATAGACGCACGGGAAGAGAGCCGAATGTTGACCCAAACATACGGGATATCGATAAGATAGGTGTAGAAACCCCGACTCGAAAAGAACAAGATATGGAATACTGTTTAGTGTGTCAAGAGCTTTATAGCGGTCAAAAATGTCCTCGTTGTGGATACAGCAGAGAGGACATTAAGAAAAGGGCGTTCTCGGCTCATCACAGCACGGGAGACAGTGGATTTTAATGAACTGTCAATATTGTGGTGAACCCTCAGAGTTGCCTATTTGTGAGGATTGCCTAACTAAAATATCCGTAAAAGCATTGAAAGCATTAAGGTTAGAACACAGTATCGACGGTCAAGTCGTAGCCGTAACAAAATTTAGACTAACTGAATCATAGTCAAAGATGGGTTTGGTTCGTTCTTCAAACCGTCCAAACCACAAAGCTGTCTACTGGGAGTCAAGCACGGATTTCCACGACTTGACTCCACATATTCATTTTTACATTTTTAAACCAAGTCAACGAGTCAACCAAGCAACTAACTAACAACCCAAATAATAACAACTTATAAAAAAACTGAATAGGATACTCAAAACACAACCCCGTTCTTAAAGCCGTTTTTAAGGTTTCTTTTTTGATTCCCCGTTCATAACGGTTAGATTACCCGAACCCGTTCGAAATAGCCGTTTTGGAGAGGGTGGATAGGTTTTTGAGGGGGGTTTGACATTTAATGACAATATTATCGTCGTTTATTATCGAACAACGAGCAACCCCCTTTAATGTTACTGATTCAACTCGTAGCCCTGTATATGGAGCGACGATAAATCAACATTAAAATAACATTTTAGGACATACGTAATAATTAATAACACAGAGGGTCTCTATACAGCCCTTTCATGTCTACTGGTCTATATTCAAATTATTTTTGTGTTGTTGTTTAAGTTGTTGTTTATGGGTTTGTTTGTTAGTTGATAATAGTTGTTTGTTGGTTGTTGGGTTATGGTGTGTCCTATAGGGTCACGTTTGACATGTTGAAAAGTGAGAGATAGAGACGGCGGAAAAAAAGCCGTCTTAAGTTTGGTTTTTGGTTAACTCTTTTACTCGTTGCTCGATAAAGTCAAGTAGCTTTTTTTGTTTGTCTTGTTCTTGGAGTCGGTCTTCAAGGAATTGTTTCTGGTCTTCAAGGGCTTTTAACACTTCACCGAATTTTCCTTGTAGTTCGGTTAACAGTTTTGCTTGTCCGAGAACCGTTTGTTTCAAGTCTTGAACGTCGGTTTTGAACATTAAGCCATGATTGATTGACAAGTATGAAAAAGCTTTTTCGTAGCTCTCTTCTATTAGCAATTGTGACAGTTGATAGGCTTGTTTGGCTCCTTGTCTTTTATGACCGAACATACAATCTTTTATTTCAGCGTCAAGTTTTGCTCTGAGTAGACCGTTTTTGTAACTGTCTCGTAAGTTTTTGGTTTGAAACTTTTTAGCTTTTTCTTTTCCGAACGTCGTTAAAGCCAGATTTTTCATTGATTCATTGAGGAATTTAGGGTTGATTTGGGTCTTATTCCTTGTCACCAATAAGAAGCCTTGTTTCGGATTGTTGCGTCTCTCCAAGCTCAGTCTAATATCGTGAATGGCTTCGACGGATAAGCATGTTTGTTGTATGATATTGGTTTTTTCTCTCATTTTTGCTATGTAGTGGTGACTTTCGCACGTATAGATTTCTGGGAAATCCTGAATTTTCAATTCGCACAAGTCGATAGGGCTGAATCCCGACTGGTAAAGCACTAATAATCGACATTTTTCATCAAGTGTGGCTCTTTTATAGAGCATTCGAACCTCAGTGTTCATTAAGACCCATTTCAACGAAACCTTTTCTCGTTTTGACGGCTCTACTTTTAATTGCCCTTTTCCGAACCGTAAGCCGAGGTTGTTATGTGCGAAAAAGGATTGTGTTCGTTGTAGCATGCTTCTTACGGTTGTGCTTGCGTAACGTCTTTTATCGTCCTTGTTAGTCTCTGATTCAAGGCTGTTTTTCCAAGCTATCAACTTATCCTCGAAGTAACGTCTAACTTGAGGGTTTGTGCTCTGAAAGTCTTTAACCCGTTTCTGTATCTGAGCGTCGGGGGTCATATTGATAAATCCGAGCCACAATTCAAACGGCTTTATACAGTTCTCTCGTGTCCTCTCTGAGATTTCAGAAAACCACTTTTTAACCGATTCGTCATTTCTCCAAGTCAATTTTTCTCACTCCTAACTGTATATTTTCCCCCTCTAAACTGTTTTGGGAATATGGTTTAATCAGCCCTCTCTGTTTTGAGAGTGGCTGATTCGACTGGTAGCTCCCTAGGTAGGGGGTCTATAAGAGAGAGAAACACGCAAACACTATAACAAACACGCATACACTGAAATCCAAACCAGACAAAAATTCTGCAAGAACACAGGCTGAAACCATACTCACACACTTAGAACGCCACAAAAAGTATTAAACCGAATAGTCTAACTTCTACCCTCTTCACGGAGGAAAAAACATGACAAACCAAAACATCGTCGAAAACGTTGCAGTTAAACTTTTACAACTAGCAGTAACAGAACTGCCACAAGACGTAAAAGAAGCCCTTCAAAACGCGTATCGCCAAGAAGAAAGTAAAGCAGGTAAAACCCAGCTGAAAGCCATATTAAACAACATCGAATTGGCTGAAAAAACGCGCACACCCATGTGCCAAGACACTGGAGTAATCATTTTCTACCTAAAAGCCGGTGCTCAAGTGAAAGGCTTAAACAAAATCGAAGAAGCCCTCCGCAACGCCACGAAAAGAGCCACAAAAGAAGTGCCTCTACGCCCAAACGCCGTTAACCCATTCACTCAAAAGAATACAGGAGACAACACAGGAAGATTCATCCCATTCATCCATTGGGAAATAGTGCCTGGAAACGACATTGAAATCACAGTTTTTCCAAAGGGAGGAGGATGCGAAAATGTCTGCGCATTAGGCATGCTGAGACCCGGCGAAGGCGTAAAAGGTTTAAAAAAGTTTGTTGTAGACACGATAATAAAGGCCGGCGCAAAGCCATGCCCCCCAAACATTATAGGCGTTGCAGTAGGAGGCGGCGCAGACATCGCAATGAAATTGGCAAAAGAGACTTTGTTAAGACCACTGAATCAGTCGAACCCCGACCCTAAACTCGCAAAGCTTGAAAAAGAACTGCACGAAGCAGCAAACTCCACAGGGATTGGACCAATGGGACTTGGCGGCAAGTTCACGGTGCTGGGTGTTCACGTTGAATATGCTGAGAGGCATCCCGCGTCTTATCCTGCAGCGGTCGCGGTTCAATGCTGGGCTGCAAGGAGAGCTTCAGCACGTATTCATCCGGATGGGACAGTTGAATACTTAACTCATAAGCGGCCTAAATGAGATCGCGCGCGCTTTCGACAATGGTGTCAATTCGGTTAAGATTGTTAATTGCGAGGCTGAGTCGATAAGGGCTTTTTAAGGTCTGCATTATTTCTGCCAACCAGAAACGAGGTCGAAGGAAGAAACGTTTGATGTATTCGTGGATCATACGTTTGATTTCTTCAGGTGGCACTGCGTCAGGAGATATTTCACACACCGAAACTCCGATCTCCCAAAATTGATCTTCATCTAAGACGCCCTTCATTTTGAGCTCATCCCAAATATCTGTTCCAGGAAAAGCTGAGAGAAGGTTTATTTCTGGAATGTCGAGATCTAATTGATGGGTAAACTTTAGGGTGTTCTGTATTTCTTGCCGAGTTTCATCTGGGGCGCCGACTATAAGTGAGCCAATTACGACGTCTACTCCCGCTTTTTTTGCGGTTTTGACGGCATCTTTGGATTGTTTTGGAGTTATCTGTTTGTTGTAATAGTTCAGAATTCTTTGATTTGCGCTCTCTATTCCGAAATGGATTATTCTGCAACCTGCTTTTACGAGTTCGCGCAACATTTCGTAGGAACAGTTGTCGACTCGGCCTAAGCAGATGAAATCTATGTCCATTTTCTCTTTTCTGATTCTTTGACAAATTTCTATGACTCTTTTCTTGTTAATCATGAAATTGTCGTCTACAAAGTAGATTTGTTCGTAGCCTTTGCTTACCAAAAACTGTAGCTCTTCTAATGTGTTTTCAACGGATCTGGGTCTCCAAATGTTGTTGGCGAATCTTCGAACTCCGCAGAAACGGCATCTGTATACGCATCCTCGAGATGAAACGAAGCTTGTGTATTTTTTGGGTGCGGCGTTTATTCCAGCAGCCATTGCGTGATATTCTACGTCTGATAATTCGCGGTCTGGGAAGGGTATTGAATCTACGTCCTTGATTGGTGGTCTTGTTGGAGTTGTGATTATTTGTTTGTCCTTTCTGAAGTTGATGCCTTGAATGTCTTTCAGGTTTTTCCCTTTTTCCAAGCATTCTACGAGTTCAAGGGTCGTGTATTCGCCTTCACCGCGTACGATTATGTCTACTTGGGGGTATCTTCTGAGTATTCTTTCTGCGTTGAAGGTTGCGTGCATGTTGCCAAAGACTGTGATTAGGTCTGGGTTTTCTTTTTTTGCCTTCTCCGCGATTTTTGGTGCTGTTTGGCTTGAGCAGCTTAAAACTGAGAATCCGAGTATGTCTGGGTTTTCTTTTTTTATCCATTTGACTGTGTTTTCTGTTGTTAGTCCTTTTGCTGCTTGGTCTAGTATGGAGACTTCTATTCCTTCGTTTTTCAGGATCGTAGCTACGTAGAATATGCCTAGTGGTGGGCTTGCTCCGAACATTTTTTTTCTTTCTCTTACTGAGAGTTGTGTGTTTGGGCCGGGGTTTATGAATGAGAACTTCATTAGTTTGCCTCTTTTACGTCTCATACTTTTTGTTAGTTGATTATTAAGCGTTCTCTATGTCTGTGGCTTGCGTATTTTGGTGTATGCCGGGTTTGTTACGTAATTTGTGTGCATCTCTCTCTTTCTAGACCCCCTATATTTTTTATGAGTCTGTAGAGGGAAATCTGGTTGGTGTTCTGCTCTAGTGAGGAGGAATATTTTTTTGTTCGGCTTTGCTTATCTATTGTTAGGTAGAAGAGGGAGTGTATGTCTCGCAGAAAGTCGAGGAAGAAGAGGAAACAAAAAGCTACTGGCATAGGGGCAATCGTGGAACCAGGGGTTGGGGCGATTTACGTTAGAGGAGCATGGATGAAAAAGCTTGATGATTTGGGTAAACGGAAAAAGAAAAGTAAAATGAAACAGAAATAACAAAAGACGTCTGAATCTTTAGTATACGAATTTTTACAGTTTTTGAATGTGGATAATTGGAAAAGATGGTAGAACAAAAGAACTGATCAGAATTGTGAAATGTGCGTTGCTGAATAGTTGAGAAACCAAAAAGCTAATTTGCTTCTTTCTAGGCATCACATACTCTACTAGCTAATAATATGGTGTATTAGAATGGCGACTTACAAACTGAAAACTCCAATCTCAGAAGAAGACGTAAGAAAACTGAAAGTAAACGACGTCATCTACATCACAGGAACCATGTTCACAGCCCGAGACAGCGCCCACAAAAGAGCACTAGACTACTACAAACAAGACAAAAAAATGCCCATCAACCCACAAGGACTAGCAGTCTTCCACTGCGGACCCATCGTAAAAAAAGAAAACACCAAGTGGACAATAGTCGCAGCAGGCCCAACAACAAGCACGCGCATGGACCTATTCGAAGACGAATTCATCAAAAACTACAAAGTCCGAGTGGTAATAGGAAAAGGAGGAATGGGCAAAAAAACAACAGACGCCATGAAAAAGTATGGAGCAGTCTACGGAGCATTCACCGGCGGAGCAGCCATCCTTGCAGCAAGGGCGGTAAAGAACGTGAAAAGCGTAGAATGGTTTGACCTAGGAATGCCAGAGGCGCTATGGATTCTAGAAGTTGAAGACTTCGGTCCTTTAGCCGTTGCCATCGACTCGCATGGAAACAACCTGTTCGAAGACATTCGGAAGAAAGTGGAAGAAAACAGACCGAAGATTTATGAAAAACTCGGCATATAAGCCCCAATAAACTCGAATCTCCGCATATCACTCATTAGGTAGGCTAAACAGACGTCGATTTATACAACGAATAATACAGATGTCCCCAAGACTATGAAAACTGATCCAACAAAAATTCTTGTGGTAACTCTTTCTTTCAACAAAAAAGCTCCAAACAGGGTTGCAAAAAGCGGAGATACGGAAGAAATCGGAACCGCATAAGAAGCTGGAATATCTAAAAGACTTACAGCCAATAAAACCCAGCCTAAGCCCAACGCTACAATCCCACCTAAGGCGAGAATAACCCATGTTCTCCTCTTCAACTTCAAGAAACCGAATTGTCGGTCAAAAAAGGGAGAAATAGCCAGCAAAGAAAAAGTAGTCGCCAACAGCCTAACCGTGTTCACAATAAACGCAGCATCCAAAACAGCCAACTCAGAAAGTGCTAGAGCCTCATCCATAAAGACTATACTCACAGCCCACACCACTGCCGTAACGAATGCAACAAAAACACCCTTGAACAACATATTCCTCGCCAATCCACTCGACTTACCCCTCTCTTGACTGATCAACCATATACCCGCAATTATGAGGACGGCACCCAACAACACAAACAGTGTGATCTGCTCGCTGAAGAACAAAGCCGCAAACAACATCGTAAACAACGGGTACGTGCAGGTAACAGGAACCGCCCTAGAAACCCCGACCAACTTCAAACTCAACATATACAAAGTATCACCGACGCACAAACCAACAACCCCGCTGAGACCAGCCAAAAGCAACGAATCCACTCGCAAAGCCACTAAATACTGCAACCTCCCCGTCACTCCTAAGCATGCAATGAAGAACATAGTTGTGGATATGCACCGTGAAATGTTAGCTGAAACCGGCTTCGCATCAGACAATGCCACCTTGTATAAGGTTGCGGATACGGTCCAGCAAAGTGCGGCGCCTAAGGCTGCAAGTTCACCGAACATACTTATCACACGTGCGTTTGCGTCTAATTGTGTAAACAGTAAAAGACCCTTCTAGAATATTTTAGCTCTCTTACTATCAGTTCTGCTACATTCCCAAAATTGAAATAACGATTATAGCCTTTGCAGCGAATGTGCAATATGTGGTTTGACGCAGGGGTGCAACAGAACGGGAGAAAGCAACGAACTCGATGTAGCTGTCAATATACTCCGTGTGGCAGCTGAAGGAATCAAGAAAACGGAAATCATGTACAGGTGTAACTTAGACCACATGATCTTGAACAACTACCTGTGTGCCCTGATGGAATTGAAGCTGCTAAAAGTGGAAAAGGCAAGCGAAACATTCTATCAAACTACAGAAAAAGGATTGCAATTACTGCACATTTACTATAAGCTAAAATGGCTTCTGTGGGGCAAAACCTTCGACTTTTTACTAGTCCGTCTTCTAAATCGGCTATTACTGAACAAGCACCTGCCACGTGAGCGTCTTATGCCAGTTGAGGATACTCACGAGTAAGTGTGAAGTAGACTCGCCGGTTATGTTTGCCTTTGTTTTCAGTTTTAAGTAATTTTATCTGCCCAACCTCTTTCAGATTTTTTACGTGGGTTCCTCCGTCTGCTTGTTTATCCACACCGACTATTTCGACAATGCGGAGATAGGGAATATCTGGCGGGAGGGCCTTAGCCATTTTTATTACGCCCGGAATTTTTAGGGCTTCTTCTCTGGGAAGCTCATACCACTTTACAGGGATGTCTTTTCTGAATAATTCGTTCGCCTCATCTATGTACTCATTAAGGATTTCTCGATCATATTTTTCCAAGCTAAAATCAAAACGAATCTTGTCCTCCTCAAGCTGGTTGCCAGTGACAAGGGCGCCAGTACCCGTGCACAGAAGCGAAGCGAATACATGAGCTGCAGTGTGGCTTCGCATAAGCTTGTATCTTCGTTCCCAATTTAGGACGCAATGCACATTGTCTTCTTCTTTTAAGCCAGCTTGATCAAGCTCATGAGATATCTCTCCAGAAAACTTGCCCACGTAGACAACATTGTATATTTCGTTTCCCTTCATGATTTTCCCAGTGTCCCACGGTTGACCCCCACCCTTAGGATAGAAGACTGTTTGGTCCAAAATTACATATTTTCCATCTTTGACCGAGACTACAGCGGCACCACATTCTCTGCGGTAACTATCCTCTAAATATAACACTTTAGTCACAGGGATAACCCCTTAACAATGTAACCCCAGATTCCATGTTATAAGTTTGATGCATAAACTCACACAATGACAGACACCAATAGTAATAGAAAATTGTCTTTAGGCTTACATATCAAGGTTTATAGAATACAAGGAAGAGTGTATGTCGTGACGCGGAATTGAAACAAAAAATCATCGTTAGAAAAGCTCGAAGTTCAGACAACGACGCTGTTTTCAAGTTTTGTGAGAAAACATGGGATTGGGGAGACTACGTTCCCCGTGTTTGGAACCGCTGGCTTGAAGAAAAAGACGGAAGAATATTTGTTGCAACCATAAACAACGTTCCTGTGGGAATTAGCCACGTGAAAGTTTTGAAGCCAGGAGAAGCTTGGCTGGAAGCCGCTAGAACAGACCCAAATTATAGGCGAAAAGGCGTCGCCACCGCAATCACAAAGGAATGCTTCAAGTTCGCTCTTCAGAAAGATGTGAAACTAGTTAGGCTGGCCACAAACTCCGATAACACAGCAGCCCTACGTGCTCTAAGAAAACTTGGCTTCAAGCTTGTTTCAGAATTCGTGAAAATGACATGCAAAAAGATGGAAGCGGATAAAAGCGAGAAAACAAAATGGGCAAAAGTAAGAGATGAAAAGGAGATATGGGAGTTTCTGAGAAAGTCTAAGTGCTACGCAAAGACTGCGGGGTCGTTCACCATTTTATACGTGTGGGCCTCCCTTCAAAAAGAAGATCTCAAAAAGTTTCTAGCTGAAAGGAAAGCAATAATTTGTAAGGATCAGAATGCTGTTTCAGGTTTGATGCTAATCGACGATGGAGTAAGTCGCGAATGGAGCGAGAATTCTGTTCAGACATGCTACGTGGATGGAACCCAAGAAGCAGTGTTAGATATGATAAGATTTCTTAAGGAGCGCTGCCGCGAATCAGGAATCAAAAGGATATATGGCTTCACATGTGATCATAAGCCGATAACTTCTGCCTTTGACATAATGGGATTTGAACGTGACACGCTTACATGCATCCATCTTTTGGAAAAAAGGTTATCAGCTGATGAGATTAAATGTTCTTGGGTAATCTCTTCTGAGAAGCAGTTATCTTGAACAAGAAGGCAGCGAGTAGCCCAGCTATAAAGCCGCCGATATGCGCCCAGTACACTACGCCACCATACGGATCAAAGACGCCTGAAAAAAATTGAAGAAGGAACCAAAATCCCAGATGGAAGACCGATTTAATCTTCGCTGTAGTGGCAAAATATCCTAAGAATAGCAGCGTGACGACGTTGGCTTTTGGGAAGAACAGTATATAGGCGCCTAATACGCCGGACATGGCATGCATGCAACCGAGGGAAAGTGATGGGGTCGATGAACTTTTTTAGTTACATATTCATGGCTATTGGTGCGATCACCGGCGGCGTTCTCTATGATTTTGTCTCGCCTCAGCTTCCATTTCTACTAATGATCGCCTTTGTAGTTCCAGAGTTCCTTATCATTCTACGGTTTGTCCATGAACCGAAGAAAAGAGAACAATGAAAAATTGAAGACTATTGATCAAAAACATCTTTGTGTATCTGTGCGCATTTGATCACAGATTCTTTCATAACCTTTGCAGAAGCACCTGTCCTAACGCCTCTGCTATTGAAATGTGTCGGCACAGCTTGAAAACCTGCGCTTTTAAGCTCATTAACCACGTCAATTAAAGGCGGAATTGGCAAATTGAATTTATCACAGATTTTGTCAACCGCATAATAAGTCATTGGTGCTTCAATCTCATTTCGGGCCAAAGACAACAGCTTAAGAACCCTCTTCTCTTTCAGTCTCCTCCCGTAAGCCGCCTTCCCCATCAACGAACAAAAATCTTCATCAAATAACTTGCCTAGCCACAATGGGCCTGCAACATTCAGCTTAGACCCACATTCAGGACACTTTCGTTTTAAGGGAGAAGACATTCCTTCGATTGCTTCCCTATGAAAACATGTAAAACAATGGAGAATGTATCCCATCGTTTGGACACTCTTGTCGGCTTGTCTTGCGCCGTAACGAGTGAGAGCATACGCCCTAATGTAGTGATCTGCGCTGTGGCTGAATAGAACCTTGATTGCTACGTCATGCTTTGCCGCCATCATCGTTAAGCATCCGACTAAAAGACGGACGGCCAGCTCGTGACAGTACTCAGTTCGCAGAGGCTTTCCGCCATATTTTCGGACACAAGCCCTAGGATGAACACCACATAAGGGAGCCATATCAGTGGCGGTTAAAGCCAGCAGACCGCCGTTACGAAGAGAGCGGATTGTAGCATCTAAATACGGCACTGGAGACCCAAAAGGATCAATATCAATGAAATCGAACCTCTTGCGAGGCGCTGCATACCGGCTTAAAAGAAGATTTGCATCCTCATTCATGACAGAGACGCGCTCAACCAGTTTATTGCGTTCAACATTGAATTGAGCAAGTTGGACGGCTTTCGGGTTAATATCATTCATAACGATTTTCAGAACACCTTCAACCTCCATTGCAAACCTGACGCTTCGAATACCGCATCCGGCTAAGGGCTCGCAAACAGAAATCTCTCTTCCCGACGTTGACTGATGCGCTTGCAACGCCAAAACCGCTACGTCTCTGTTCAACTTCATAACCGGGTTGTAGAACACTGGCGCCTTAGACGGAGCGTATTCCCAAGGCTCTTTCACATACGCCTCAAGCTTAGGCACCACAACACTGGTCTTCCCCTCCGTCACAACTTCCGTGGGAAAACTGAAACTCAACTCTACAACCCCAAAATTTTTGTCAACCACAAAATTCGTTAATATCCTTCTTTATAATGGTTTATGAACAAAAAGAAAATTTCAGGTGCGCATGTTTGAAGCGACTCATATTCATAACCGGACGCTCCGGCGTCGGTAAAACAAGCGTTCTACTTCGAGCCGTCGACGCTTTAAAGGCTAAAGGGTACAAGGTTGGCGGTATGATCAGCCGTGAGGTTCGTGACCGAGGAGTCCGTGTGGGCTTTGAGATAGTTGATTTTCACACTGGACGAAGAGGCTGGTTGGCTCACGTAACTCAGCCTAGTGGTCCTCAAATCAGCAAGTACCGAGTCAATTTAAGTGATCTAAACGTTATAGGCGCAAGTTCCATTCTCAACGCTGCAACAGACGCGGATATAATCGTCGTGGATGAGATAGGACCTATGGAGCTCTTTTCACCCGAGTTCAAGAAAGCAGTTGATCAAGCGATAAGGAGCAGCAAACCAGTTGTGGGAACCATCCATTTTAGAGCACGGGACCCACTGATCAACACCATCAAGGCGAGAGAGGACGCAGAGATTCTGGAGGTAACATATGAAAACCGAGAAGACCTCCATAATATTATTATTCTCAAAGTCGTTCAGTCCTTAGAGAAGCCATCTTAAGCACTTATGCCAATTGCCGATGAAGGTTGTTAAATGTGAAAATAGCTGGAGTTGACGATGCCGGTCGCGGGGCAGCAATTGGACCTCTCGCCATCGCAGGTGTTTTGCTCGACGAAAAAGACTTGCCTAAGCTCATAGGCTTAGGCGTGAAGGACTCCAAACTCCTTTCACCTCGCAGGCGAGAACAACTTGCTGAAAAAATCAAAAAGTTGGCTCTCAAATTTCATGTTATAAAGTTGTCTCCAACGGACATCGACAGGGTGGTTGAAACTGGCAAAAAGCTTCATAGACTGAATCGGCTTGAAGCTCAGACCATGGCTAAAGTGGTAGAAGCCCTCAAGCCAGACGTGGCGTACGTAGATGCTTCAGATGTGTTGGCCGATCGATTTGGAAATCACATTATCGAAGGCGTTCCGTTCAAGGTTAGAATAATATCAGAACATAAAGCAGACGCAAAGTACCCCATAGTTTCAGCAGCCTCAATCATCGCAAAAGTGGAGCGTGACAGCGCGGTTTCTGAGTTAAGAAAGAAACATGGGGACTTCGGCTGTGGTTACCCAACCGATCCTAAAACCATCAAATTTCTAGAAAATTGGGTGAAAAAGTTTGAGTTCTATCCAGACTTTGTGCGTAAATCGTGGAAGCCAGCTAAAAGGATTAAAACAGAAGCTAAGGCTAAACAGACAAAGCTAGTCTAAAATTGTGCAAAGAATTCTTCTGGGTGTTCTATCTCTTCCAAATCTTTGTGATGAATCGTCGAGATGCCGTTGTTTGGAACCTGTTTACCATCCGTTATAAATACCGGTTGAGCGTTGACGATTTTGCTGAAGCTTACGATTTCCTCTGTTCTCTGATCAACGTTTCGTTCCCCTTTGTGGGGGACCGCACCCACTATGCTTAACGAGTTCCCTGGAGACCGTGCTATGAAGTCGAAGGGAGCTCTTTTGGTGGGAGCTACATCAAAATCGAACTGAGCAAGTTTCTTTAAGACCGCTTGTAGAAAGTGGTGTTTGATGATTATGCGCTTAGCGGTAGCGAAAAATCCTGTATCCCGAGGAGCTGATTCAAACACATCGATAGACTGCGCCATGGGAATGCCTAAAATCCACTCAAGGCCGTAGGCGGCGGACACGGAGGCCTTAGCCATGCCTTTTTCGTAGCCGTACAGAGTTCTTCTGGAAACACCCATCATCTCTGCTAACTTGCCAACAGACAAACCCAATTCTAATCTCTTCTTTCTAATGGCGTTTCCATTGAGCCTAACGTAGCAGCCTCCTGGACCAGCCTCTACAAGCGGCTGCATTTTGCGAGAGACTATGTCTTCAAGCGTTTTGAGGGTAATTGTATAGATGCTACATCTTGAGTAGACGGTGTCATCTTCTAAGGGCTTTTCGTGTGTTTTGTCGCAGATAAAGAGAGGCGTAGCGGAAAAACATCCGGAGATTGCCTGAACTTCACAAGCGTCCCTTGCTGAAACGTTTCCAACGTCGGAGTGTACCTTTACGAAAACAAGTTTTTTCCCTTTTCTTGTTACAAAATCAAAACAACTTGGCCGCGAGGTGCATCTTTCAGAAACTTGGAAGCCAGCTTTCTTTAAAATCAATTCGGTGGCGTTCAGAATCTGCGCCAGCTTCATCTCCCCCTCAGAAGTAAAAACATGGGAAGAGTCTCATATAAACTTACAGTTCATGAATTCTGAACATATCTTACAGCTATATCTCTTCTTATTACCCAGCTTAACGCTCAGCTACAATCATGACATGTGCCTTGTCGTAGGGTTCTAAGTGTATGACCTCTCTGACCTGAAAACCGCGAGCCTTCAGGATACCTATTTCCTGTTGATAAACCTCGGAAGGCTCTTTTGTAACGTCGATGCTTCGAGCCTTGACCGCTAGCATGATCCATCCGTCGGTTTTAAGGAATAGATCAGCGTTGTCCGCCAACACCTTAGCCTGCTCGGGTTGAGCTATGTCGCAGTAGATGTCATCCACCTCCTCCACAAGCATTGAATACCGTTCGGGGAACCGCGCGTCCATCAGTAAAGGCGACATGTTGAAACGAAACTCGCATACATTGTTAACCAACTCTCGAATAGTCCGAGCAGCGAACTCTATGCAATATACGTAACCGCGTTCTCCAATGATGTCGGAGATATGACTCGCTGTTGTGCCAGAAGCAGCCCCCAAATACAAAACCTTGTGATCTGGTTGAATGGGTATCGTTTCTAAGCCCTTCAGAACGGCGGCGGCAAGCTTGCTTCGAAAAGGGTCCCAAATCCTGTATTCTGCCTGTCTATATCGGATTAGTCGTTCACCGTAGACAGTTTTTTCGGGGGCAAGGTTTTTTGTCGCTAGTTTTCGGGAACCGCCTTCAAGAGTAGCCCAGTAGATTGCGGGAAAATGTGGATGTGGCTTAACGTTTACGGCCACGTTTCGTTCTCCTAAACGGTTTTCTCATGGAAGGCTTCTTGAGCGAGGGTTGCTTGTATTTTTCCTGAATCTCCTTGACCCTTCTCTCAAGCCCAGCTTTCAACCTGTCGCCAATGTACCTGCTGCTGAAGGCATCGGCTCGTGCGGCTATGGCTAGATTTCCAGCTAGTGCTCGTGCTACTTTTCCTCTCTGCCAATGCTTTGCCCCCTGGATGAAGTTGTGTTGGAAGATTACTCCGTGTTTTGGGGGGCGGGTTCCGGTTCTAAGTGATCTAAAAAGGGCTTTTTCGGCTCCTAGAACCTGAATTGTGCTTGCTGGCATTTTAGCCATGTTGGTTAATCCACTGGCAAGCGCTATGAGTCGTGCCCCTATTAGCGGACCAGCTATTGCGCGGATGTTGGGCGCAACCTCTTCCATAATCGAATCTACGTAGCTCTCCAGCGACTGTCTTAGGTTATAGAGCGCTAGCACGGTTTTGCACATGGCCTGTATCTGATCTGCGTCTTCATTGCTAAGCGAGGCGCCCATTGACGCTTGAGCCGCCTTAGCTATCCATTCAGCTCTAGCTCTCGGCAACCCCGCTTTTTCTAGATTTTCTGCGGTAAAGTTTTCTCTTCCGCCCAAGTTAGTGACAAGGCGTGCATACGTTTCATGCTTCTCCACCAGCCGATCTAACTCTGGAAAGTGAAGGCCATACCACTCGCGTATTCTGCCCATAAAGAGATTGAGTGTTGTGTCCAAGTCGCCGATGGTTTGGATGGCTTGCACCACTACCAGGTCTCGCTTTTCGATTGCGCGCTTCACTCGCATTTTGGTCAGCTCCATAGAGACCTTGTGAGTCCAGTTGCGGAGCTCCGAGGTATGTTTCACAAAACCTATTTTGACCGCGAATTTGTCAAGGTTCCTACGGAGCAGTTCTCCTGCCTCTGAGGGTTTTGCCACATCTACCTCTATGTTTAATCTTTCGCAAGCGTTTCGAGCGACCTCTGAACTCTCAAACACAAAAATTGTATAGTCCTTTCCTTGCAGTTTTTCAATCAACGTGGCTATTTCATCAACTACCTTTCCGGCTTCGATTTCTGCAAGCTTTTTCGCTGTTTCCTTCGGATCTTTCGGGAATAAGACCTTATCAACGAGTTTGTTGGCTTCTCCGAATCCGAAAACGCCCATCACACACGCTATGACCGCTGCCTTCATGCTTTTCTCTCCATTATTATACAATCGTTTCAGCCCGTTCTTCCTAACCTTTATCTTGCCTATTGAATAACCTTACTGCAACTGGAGAGTGCTCTATGTCGAGTCGACTTGCCATAGAAATCGCAGGGTTGAAGCTTGCTAATCCTACGATGTTGGCCTCGGGGATTCTCGGGATGTCTGGATTGACGTTAAAAAGGGCTGCTGATGCGGGTGCTGGCGCGGTGGTTACGAAATCTGTGGGATTAGAACCGCGAGAAGGCTACTCCAACCCAACCGTGGTTCAAGCTGAATGTGGATTGCTCAATGCTGTGGGGCTTCCTAACCCGGGAATTCACTATTTCAGTGAGGAGATACGTGAAGCGAAAGAGTTAGGTGTTCCAATAATCGTAAGTGTCTACGGATTTTCATCTGAGGAGTTTACTAAGGCGGCGAGGGTTGCTGTTGAAGCGGGAGCAGATGCGATAGAATTGAACGTCTCGTGCCCACACGTTGAAAAAACAGGGGCCGAAATTGGACAATCTTCACTGTTGGTGGCAGAAATTGTGAAAAAAGTGAAAGGCAGGGTGGATAAGCCTGTTTTTGTCAAGTTAACTCCTAACGTTGCTGACATAGCTAAGGTGGCTAAAGCAGCGGCTGAATCGGGAGCAGATGCGATAACAGCTATCAACACTGTTAGGGCTATGACTATTGATGTTGAAACGACTCGGCCGATATTGGCTAACAAGATCGGTGGACTGTCTGGAGCCGCGATAAAGCCTATTGCGGTTAGATGCGTGTATGAGGTTTATCGTGAGGTTGATGTTCCGGTTATCGGTTGCGGTGGAATAAGTACATGGCGAGACGCTGTGGAGTTCATGTTAGCTGGGGCTTCGGCGGTTCAGATAGGGACAGCTATCGCATTCAATGGACTGGATGTGTTCAAGTCTGTTACGAAGGGAGTTGACGCATACCTTAAAAAGAGAGGGTTCAGGAGTGTGGAAGAGATTGTCGGGCTATCTCACCGCTATTAACCGCTTGAGAATCGTGAAAGTTCGGGAGGTCAAGAGGGAGAGCCCTACTGTTAAGACGTTCACTTTTCACGACAAGTTTTGCGCAAAGGCTGAGCCTGGACAGTTTGTTATGGTTTGGATTCCGGGCGTCGACGAGGTTCCCATGAGCTTGTCTACTATGCGTTCAGATGGGCGTTGTTCAATAATTGTAGGTGAGGTGGGTGAAGCTACCAAGGCTCTTCATCAAAGAAAACTAGGTGAAACCCTTGGAATTCGTGGACCGTACGGTAATAGTTTCACGCTGGAAAACGGCAATGTGATGATAGTTGGTGGAGGAACCGGATTGGCGCCGCTTATACCTTTAGCAGAAAAGCTAGCGGGACTTTCTAAAGGAATTTCTTTTGTGCTCGGAGCCAAAACACAGGATGAGCTTCTGTTTCTACGGAGAATTAAGACCGTTCTCTCAAAAGTCGATGGGAGGGTTATTGCTACAACCGAGGATGGAAGCTATGGATTAAAGGGAGTTGCCACAGATCCAGCGAGGGAAATCTTGGAGAAAGGGACGTTTGACATGATCTATACGTGTGGTCCAGAGCAGATGATGTATAAAATGTTGGTTCTGGCAGAACGCTACCGTACGCCTCTTCAAGCGAGCCTAGAGCGATTGATGAGATGCGCCATCGGACTGTGCGGAAGCTGTGTGATAGGCAAATTCATGGTATGCAAGGATGGACCTGTCTTCTCCGATGAACAGTTAAGAGAAGTCAAAGACGAGTTTGGACGCTTCAAGATGGGACGTACGGGGAAAAAAGTCAGTGTGTAATCATCATATCTTCATGTACAAATTATACATCAGGATTTTTGTCACAACTGACTGGAGCCGCTAGAATTTTTCGTAATGAACTATTTCTGAAAGGGATTTTCTCGTCTTCGGTTCAGGGATTTGAGCGGGATAGCCCAGCGGAGTCACAGCTAAGACCTTCATTCGGACAGGAATGCCCAGAACTTTCTTTGTAGTTTCGTCAGAGTACAGTCGGCCAATCCAGCATGTCCCTAGCCCAAAGTTGGCGGCTGCTAACACTAGGTGTTCGAAAGCAATAGTCAAATCTACAACGTGCCATCTAGGCGACGCTTCAGGGTCCGTGCATCCAACTATAACGATTGGAGCTTCTGCAGCCCACGGATAAATCCCTAACTTGTTCTTCGTTTCTGGGTCCTTGACGACGATGAAGTGCCAAGGTTGAAGATGACTGCCGGAAGGCGCTAACCTGGCAGCCTCTAGAATCTGATGAACCACTTTTTCTGGTATAGGATCAGGTTTATACTTTCGTATACTCCTCCTCTTCTTAACGACATCCATAAACTCCACAGACCTTCACCTCTGCAGGAACTTATCAGAAGGAAGGATATATGCATATTTTTTTGAAGGGCGAAGATATTAAAGATGCAAGGCGTAAAATTAACCATAGAGTGCCTATGATGCCCGGCATATTTCTGAAACTTGATGAACATGCGCCTCACTGAGGCACTCTGCATTGTTCTTTTCTTAACCTCTCGCAACATATCCTAACAAGTTAATGGTAAACTCTACCAGCAACTCTTATATTTGTCTAGTAACATTCCACTGCTAAGCGGGGCTATCAAGATGAGAGGTGGCCGTCAAATTCAAAGCTGATTCTAGACGCTGGCTTACGTTAAATTATCGCCCACTCGAACTTGAACAAAAACTCCGTGAATTTTGGAAAGAGAATAAAGTTTCTCAAAGGCTCATGCAGTCTAGAGAAAAGGATAACAAAGGTGTTTTAGGCTTCGTCGAAGGACCCCCAACTCTTAACGGCTTTCCACATATTGGGCATGCTCGCGGACGGGTGATGAAGGACCTTCGATATCGTTTTAAAACCATGCAGGGATTTTATGTTCCTTTCTGGGGGGGCTGGGACTGTCAGGGCTTGCCAGTTGAGTTAGAAGTTGAAAGAGCACTTGGTGTTAGAAACAAAAAAGAATTGTTGGAAAAGGTTGGTGAAGAACGCTTCATCGAAGAGTGTAAGAAAACTGTGAAAAAATACCATCGAGAATGGGTTGCTGCTGATCAGAAACTCGGCGTTTTTATGAGCAACGAAAAAGCATACTGGACCTATCTTGATGAATATATCGAAAGAGAATGGGCGTATCTTAAGCGGGCTTGGGATCAAGACTTACTTGGCGAGGGCCATTACGTAGTTGCCTATTGCCCTCACTGTCAAACATCCCTGAGCAACGCCGAAGTTGGTTACGAAGGAGCCTACAGAGAGGTCGAAGATCCGTCTCTCCACTTCAAGATGAAAGTAAGCAAGGCTGAAAACGAGTTTTTCCTTGTCTGGACCACAATGCCATTCACAATAATCACAGATATGATGCTGGCAGTTCATCCAGAAGCTGAATATGCCAAGGTGAAAGTCGGTGAAGAAACGTGGATTCTCGCTAAAGACAGAGTTGAATCTGTCATGCAAGAACTTGACATAAGCGACTACCGAATTGTCAACGTTGTGCCAGCGAAGGAGCTCGAAGGCACAAAGTACGAGTATCCATTTGAGGATGTGGTTCCTCGTCAACGTGAACTAGATCAACAACCCTTAGTTCACACTGTTGTGTGCGAAGAGTTTGTAGACATAAGTACGGCTACTGGTGTGGTGCATCTGTCGCCGGGAAACGGTGAAGAAGACTTTCATGCTGCTCAGAAGCGTCACTTATCGGTGTACGTTCCTTTTGATGATGAATGTAGATTTACTGAGGAAGCTGGTGAATTCGCTGGAATATTCGCTCGAGACGCAGACTCCAAAGTAGTTGACATACTCCGGCAGAAAGGACTATTGGTGTTCACAAAGACTGTTCGACATGAATATCCAACATGCTGGCGTTCCCACCACAAGCTCATATGGCTCGCCCGCAGAGAATATTTTCTTTGGACGAATAAGGTGAACGACAAAGTTGTTGAAGCCGCTGAAAAAGTCAATTATTTCTATGAAAGCCCAAAAAACCGGTTTCTCTCTTTCTTAAGAGAAGGAAAGCCATGGTGTGTTTCTCGAGAAAGAGTCTGGGGTGCACCTCTGCCCGTTTGGGTTTGCAAAAAATGTGGGCACAAAGTGTGTGTAGGCAGTAAGAAGGAGTTGCTTGAGAAGAACACGGAACCTGTAGCTGATGATTTTGAATTGCACAAACCGTGGGTAGATCGGGTCGTCTTGAAATGTGACAATTGTGGCGCTGCTATGAGACGGGAGCCTTTTGTTCTAGATGCTTGGCACAATAGTGGTGCATCTCCTTATGCACGCTTCACAGATGAGGAGTTCAAGAAGTTTGTTCCAGTCGATTTTCTAACCGAAGGGATAGACCAAACCAGAGGATGGGCAAATACGCTGCTACTCGAACACGTCATATTAACAGGTAAAGCAGAGGCTCCGTACAAGGCCTTTCTTTTCCAAGGGTTAGCCCAGGATGCAAAAGGCAGAAAAATGAGCAAAAGCCTTGGCAACGTATTGGACGCCAACTCAGTTCTGGAGAAATACTCTGCCGACGTTTGTAGATTCTACATGCTCTGGAAATGCTCTCCAATAGATCCCATAGACTTCGACACCAGAGACTTGAACAGACGCGCCTACCAAATCCTCGGCACACTCTACCATCTGCACAAGTTCTTTATGCAAAACGCTGAATATGACCACTTCAACCCGCGAAAGCACACTCTCCAATGGGCCAGAAAAAACAACGCTCTGAAAAATCCTGACCGCTGGTTGTTATCAAAATTACAGCGTACAGTCAACGAAGTTACCGAGAAACTTGAAAAATGTGAGTTCCATTTCGCCCTCTCAGAACTGGAAGAATTTGTTGTTAATGTTATCAGCCGACAGTATGTTCCCATGGTTCGCAGAGAACTGTGGAGTGACGATCCTGAAACTCTTAACCGTCGATTGGCTGTGTATGCGACCTTGTGGAACACGTTAAAAATGTTGGTTCTTCTCTTTAACCCTGCAACCCCGTTCTTAAGCGAGTTCATGTACCAAAACGTCTACAAAGAACTAGACGACACTCTTCTCGAATCCGTAAACCTTGAAGCATGGCCCAAGCCAGATAAGACTCTTCAAGACACCTCTTTGGAACAGGAATTTGAAACCCTATTACAGTACGTTCCGCTAGCGTATTCTGCTAGACAATCTGCAAGGTTGAAACGTCGGTGGCCCCTGAAAAAAGTCGTGGTGGTGGCCTCGAAACAGGTGCAAAAAGCGTTAAAGAACTTGGAAGAAGTGTTTCTCGAACTCGTCAACATAAAGGAAGTCGAATATCTTGAAAAGCTTCCGCAGGTTGACTTGAAAAGATGGGTGTCAGCGTCTGAAAATGATCAGCACGTTCTGCTTGACTCACATCGAGACGAGGCTTTGCTGGGCGAGGGGGTTATGCGTGACTTGGCACGTCGTGTTCAGGCTCTTCGAAAGGAGTTGGGCTTCAAACCCACCGACATGCTGAACGCTGTTCACATGGCAGAACTAGACATGAAAAGTATGAAATTGCTAGCACCCTACTTAACTGAGATGGCGGAGCTTGTTCGAGCTAAGAAAGTTCATGCTCACAAGAAGCGATCCGAAGTCGAAGTGAAGTGGCACAAGCGTGCGTTAGATGACAAGACTGTGTACATTGCCATTGAGTAATGACAGATCGACAGTTAATTTACTTTATGTAATCTGGAGTCTTCAAATCTATTAGCTCCATTTCAGATAATCCTCTTTTCATTCTGTTTGAATGATCATCAAGGGGCAGATACGCGACTTCTGGGAAGTATGTGGTTATGCCTTTTTCTGCCATTATGGTGGCTGGATGATCGTTTCCCAAGGCTAATCTGCAGACTTCGCAGGTTAGTTCTCGCACCTCATCTTCATCGATGTATCCAAGAGAGTGTAGATACTCGTGGAGAAACAAGTGGAAGCAGTAAGCGTTGAAAATTCGCCTTTCCTTGGTTTGGAGAGCGGTCTCAAGGGGAGTTCGGTTCACAACTATGATGTTTGAGCCTACAGGGTGAAATGCGCCTATGAAATATCCTCTCTTCATTCCCAAGTCAGCTAGGCCGAGCATGAGACCGGCTCTGTGCATGTTCAGGAACCTCTTTACGGCCTCCTTCACTAACTCGAAAACTTTGGCTAACGTGGTGCAGTTGTCAAGTTTTTTGTCGAGTCTTTCTTTGGTTTCGTAACTCACAGTTCTAACGCTCCTAGGAATCACTACGTTGATTCGAAAACCGTTTCTTAAAGTTTGTGAATGAAAATTTAATTCATTTGCTAGGTGACTGTTACGTTATTTACGTTATTCTCTCTCTTATTAGCCCCCTATACCCGGGGGGGTAGTTGGTTTCTCACTGAGCCGCCGCGCGCACCGTGGAGAGAGAGGTTTTTGATAGACACGACTTTTGAAGTGTCATCTGAAGTGTCTATAGCTTAGAATTAAATTAAGAAAGGAAATGAGAGGAAAAATATTATAGCTATCCCGAGAGCAACGAGTTTTCTCCAAGTTGTTACTTTTGAAGTGTCGTCTAACGGGCCGGGGTGTCGCATAGATGAAAAGAAAATCGCAATTATTGCCCATATGAGGAACGCTTCCCAGATTAAAAGGCCTAAAATCAGAAAGGTTATGATTGCAAGATACGATATGATGCTACGTGTCCGTTTCCCAAAGAAAGTTCGTGCGATGTGGCCGCCATCGAACATTCCTACCGGTATGAGGTTGAGCACTGTAATAATCATTCCAACCCAACCCGCGAAGGCAATCGGATGTAATAGTATCGCAAGTACGGGTTCTGTTGTTTGGGGTGGAATCGCTTCTAATGGGGGGAACGCAAGCCCGATTAACGAAAATAATAGTGGCGCTGGTAGTGTGAGGCTGCCTTCAGGAATCCAAGCGTATCTTGAAAGGGGGAGGCCTATAATGGTAACAGCGATTGCTACAAGAAAACCTACGATCGGTCCAGCGGACCCTATGTCAAATAAGGCGTCTTTGTTTGGTGGGAGAGATTTTTGTTGGATGACAGCTCCAAAGGTGCCGATGGGTGGGGGGCCTGGTATAAAATATGGATAAGTGGCTTCGACATGGTGTTTGTCAGCTGCTATCTTGTGTCCCATCTCATGTGAGCCTAAGATTGCTATGATGGCAGCCGCAAAAGTCACCATCCCTACGACATCCTGCGATTGGAAATATCCAGCAATCAGCATGGTTCCAAGTGTTGCAAAAAATAACACTATATTTATGATGGGTCGGCTGGGTTTCATGGGAGGTTTCTGTGTGACTTGAAGCACGGTTTTGCCGTTTCTTTTTCTCAGAACGGGAACGAAACCTTGGGGGTCCAAACGTTTGATGAGCCTCAAGAAAGCTGTCTTTGAGTCTTGTCGCAGCTTCACATAGAAAGTTGGTATGTTGTATTTTACGAAGCTGTCTTCTACTTCGAATTCTTGCTCAACTGTGGTGCGGAGTTGTTCAAATTGGGTAACCTCGTCTAAGGGTTGCGTGGAGGAATCGTTGGAGGATACGGCGCTCATGTTTGTTCATTAGTGAACTATAGCTGGAGATATTAGAACCTTGTGTAAGATAAAGAACACTTGTCCTGTGCATATGGATATGGTCCTGTTTCTGGAACTCTCTAAATTGAGAAGAGTAGATAGCATGAACCAATGGAAACTCAACTTATAATCTTCATCTACTCGTTAAGATTTTTATCGGCTTGTCTATACATCACATTTATGTACAAGACTATTTGTGTTATCTTCAAAAATATGGAAAGTTTAAAAAATGGAGATGGGGTGGATGACGATGTGTCTTGCAGGGTCTTTGTGGCATATTACGTAAGCATTTCAGCTGATTCTTCAGTCGTGCGTGTCTGAAGATTCACTGATGTCGGTTACATGTTGTTTATTGAATCACATATGTTCTTCGCGTGTTCTAACTCTTCCCGGCTGCTGTCTGGATTTCTCAGTATGTTTTCCACTATGGTCATGGCGTCGCCGAAAGTCATGTCTGGGTGTCCATCGTAGTCTATGTCAACCATTTGAGACGGTGTAACAGCGTTGTCAGCCCAGTTCAACCAGCTAGCTAAGCATTGTTTGAGGGCTCTTGTTCTCATGTCGTTATCACGAGTCCATAGGAGATCGTGTGCACTTTCCATAGTGAGAGTGAAGTTCTCGCTGAATACCGTTGATTCCGCATTTATTCTTGCTATATAGCCTTCTAGGATTGATTCCACGTAGTCTTTGAATGTTCCTTTGCCCACCTTCCAAACGTAGAACACGTGTTTCCAGTAGCCAATGGTTCCGAAGTCGCCAGTGCCTTCTTCTCTGAAGACTGCTTTGAGGTCGCCACCACACGTTATGGTGAAGGTTACAGGATTAGCGTACTCGTCAGGATCAAGCGCAACGTTACCAACGATTTCCCAATGATCAAACACCCAGCCTAGAGGACAGTCAGCATAAGCTGAACCTGAAGTACCATAGGGGAAGGTGTCACTATCGCCGTTAACGTAGGTGCTGCCTTCAAAGGTGATGTTAAAGCTAGAGCCAACAGGATCAGTGTAGAAATTCACCGTACACTCAACAGTTCTTGTGGCTATGGCGTCTATTTCTAGGGTTGTGTCGCCTGTGTCTGTACGCGATTGAGTTATGCCGTCGTCTTGTATTCGGATTTTGTCGATGTATGTGCCGTCGAAGCCTGTCATGCTGTCTAGATCAATTGCTATCATGGTATCATCAGCAGCATTCGGTGTTGGCGGGTCGACTTGGAGGTCATCGAGTGTGATACTTATGCTTAGGCCTAACTTGTTGCTTAAAGTTATGATCATGCCGCTGAGCTCTGCGTCTTCAAAGATGAAGATCTCATATCCTTCGATAGCTTCTTCTGCTTCTTGTGCGTTGACAGCTCCGTCAGGGCCTACAACTCCATCTGCTTTTATGCCATCTGGATAAATCACGTATGCTAGAGCGAGGTCGAAGCCTCCTTCGAAGTATCCTCCGCTTCCTGTGTCGAAGTTTGCTGCGTCGTCGCCTGAGTTTGCAATCATGCCGAAGTCGTCGATGGCTGAAAGCCCTTCAAGGACCTCAGGTAATGTTGTATCTTCTTGTCCAGCGGTTGGTTCGCTTAGTCCGTAGTCCCAGTCGTAGACCTCTCCTGATGAGTCACCTATGTAATCAAGTAGGTCATAGAAAATTGCTCTTTCTATTATGTCGTCGGTGGGTGCTCCAGCTGGAACGGTGGTTCCTGCATTGAATAGCCAAACTCCAAACGTGTCGTCTTGTGTGCCCGTGATGCTTTGTTGAGCTGTTACGATATTTAGATGCAAGGGTTCGATTAGTAGTACCGCTAAGAGTAGTAGAATCGCGATTAATGATTTTGCTTTACTTTTCATGTTTCTTTCTCCCTTTCTCTTCTGATAGAACCCGAGGAGCGGAGTTCTATTTAAACGATATTGCAAATGCGGATACGTCTACAACGCTCTATGCGTATGCCCAAGTCTTCAATGCGCGTGCAACATACATGCAAAAGCAACGAACAAACTTGACTGGGAAATAGCTGTTGACTCCAAGAAATTCTAAACGATCTATAGCACTCTCCTGCATGTACAAAACGCATTTAATACCCCCTTCATATCCACTATTTTTAGGAAGGTTAGATTATGCGTAAATTGCTATTCTCAATTCTAGTTTCTGCCTTAATCTTATCTTTCTGTATCAATGTTTGGCAAGCCTATAATATCCAAAAATTAAACTCTGAAAATCAAGTTCTAAATTCGCAGCTTAGTGATTTTGATCATATAAGAGAACCGACGGTGCATTTGATTGATTATGAATGGGCGGTTACCATTTTGGATTGGGAACATCAGCGTGTTGATGTGAACTTTACGCTTTTCAACTCTGGGCTTTCTTCAGCAGAATTTACTTTGTCTATAGATCTTTTTGATTGTAGCAAAGAGGATTACCATAAACATGTTGATTCAAACGAATGGGAATTAACAATCAATGGGACAACCGTTGAAACCTTCAATCGAAGATTTTATCTTACTAAACCAGCAGAGTCATGGCATATTGACTGCATCGAATTTTACTCCCCCTATTTCTTTGAAAATTCCAAGGGATACGAATCACCTATTAGTTAACTCTCATGCATGCTAGATAGAAAAAAAGAAGGGAAGATTACGCTCAATCCCATGTTATTTCGTAGCTGAAAGTTCCTTGTCCCTCAAAATAATAGGTTGCGCCAATGTTTCCAACGTAGTGGCTCCATACGTTCCCAGCCTCTATGGTTTTGAAGACATACATTCCGCCACCCAAATCCCATGTCATTTCTATTTTCACGTTGTAAGCGGTTTCCGTGCCAAAGTTTATCATGAAGCCTTCTATATCGTGCCTATCGTCTCCAGGCCAAACAGGCACGAAGGTTTCAG
The DNA here is from genome assembly GCA_030608565.1 of Candidatus Bathyarchaeota archaeon. Lineage (GTDB taxonomy): Archaea > Thermoproteota > Bathyarchaeia > Bathyarchaeales > Bathyarchaeaceae > SOJZ01. Next base: position 31,817 of record JAUWDY010000006.1, read on the forward strand.
TAATCAAGACTTTCAGATCTGCTGGTAATGTTCCTGGAGGCCCTTCTGATCCTTGTGGTCCGGTTTCTCCTTGTGGTCCTTGAGGTCCAGTATCTCCTTGTGGTCCGGTTTCTCCTTGTGGTCCAATATCCCCTTGTGGTCCTTTGGCCAAGTCCGTTTGGTCAATAATCACGGTTGAGAGGAGAGTGGAAATTATGATTGCACCAACAAGCCCTGCCACGAGTATTGCTCCTGATATTCCTTTACTATCTGACATTTCCTTTTTGCCCCTTTTTCCCTATGTGGTTGTTTCATATCCTGATAACAAATATTTAATATTATCCTAATAATGCATAATGGTCGTTCTCAATATACAAAATGAACAAGGTTTAAGGAAATTTGACCCATGCATGCCATGGTTGATTTTGGCTCCAAAACCCTCCAAAAAAAACACACAAATAGATAAATAAATTTGTTTTTTATGTATGCATGAACAAAACGTCTTACCGTAAAAATACGGTTTAACAAAATACACCATTTTGTTAATTTACCTATGAATATACGTCATTCCCTTCTTCTAAACTATAAAAAAACGGGGGCTTTATTATTATATAATATAACAATAGGGGTGTAAAAAAAATCCAGATCTGGATGCATGCAGAAAAGTTTATGATTGAGAGAGCTTCATGCTTTTTTCCGTGTTCACGTTTGATCCAGACGAACCCTCCACCCAGTTACAGAAAGTTACGGCATCGTAATCAAAAGTTACGGCAAAGTTACAGGAAAGCTGTTACGTGTTACTACGGACCAGTTACAGGTGGTTGCTACAACACCATGGTTTTTTGGCTTCGACGACTTCGAACATTACAGCAGTTACAACAGTTACGAGGGCCTGTAACCTTCGTTACCGTTCACGTGCGGGGAGAATAGAAAACAACATTAGAAACAAGGTGCAGCCCCTCTAGTTTCTCAAGGGACTTAACCGAGGTTACAGGGGCAGTAAACGTTAGTAACAGGATCCTCCAAGACCACTGCATTCGTTTCAGCCTCTATCCAGTCTCTTCATAAATGCATGCATGTGGTTAAGTGACTGAAGCTGTGTATGCGGTTAAGCCGTTAAGGATTAAACATTATAATGGTATGCTACTATGTAGATTTCCCGGAGGTAACGCAGGAGTTTGCCATTTCTCAGCAAGAGAAGCTAGTTATGAAGTGGCCCTTAACCTTGCAGATTCACGAAGAATCTTACAAGTATGATCCTGAGCTTCTTTTGAGTAGTTGGAGTTTCAGTTATCCGTTGCCTCAGTTGCGTGGTGTTACGAAGAGTCTATATTGCAGAAATGAACAGATACTCTGTAAGCTACGTGACTATGAGACTCTTCGTAAGTGGAAGGAAGCGTTTGATGAAGCCTCATTTCATATTGACTTGATTCTGAAAGGTGTTATACCCTAAGTAATTTTCTACGAAGAGCCTCTTCGTAAAACCGTCAATATTAGTTTTTCATCAAGTTAACTCTCATTATTCTTCCGTTGGGTGTGGGATCGCCATCTTATTTCCTCTTGATAGGCATATGTCCCCACTCACCAGATCAATTTTCTTATAAGGATCGATCCCCCTCCAATGTAGAATGTGATTGGAATGACTATTGGGAAAAGGTTGTTCGTTATTATCATCATCGCTTCGATAATAATTGGTGGAACACTTGCATTTTATCTTTTTTACAAGGAGTTAACTAGCTCATCAGAAGGAAGAATGTTTGCATACAAGAATGATAATGCAGACAACAAAACTAATGCTCTAACCAAGAGATTTGAAGAGTTTTCATCAGTAGACTACGAAAGTGTGCTGGAAGATGATGACAAATTTATGTTTATGGGTGTTGATAAAGACGAATGGGATGGAATGCACTTCATATTTGATTTAAGCGAATATGCCATAGATAACTTAGTGAGGATCAACTTTACTTGGATAGGTGGAGTTACCGAATCAGATAACATTGATGTGATGGAAATTTGGTGTTACAGGGAAACGGGTTGGGTTAAACTTGAAGAAATTAACGAGGGAGATTGGGTGTATAACATTCAATCTTATGAATGGACGAGTGATCTAGATGATTATGTTGACGCCGATGGTAAAGTACACATATCTGTGGTCGTGCATTGCAAAAACGAAATTGCTGCTCTTGTAACACAATTTATCAAACTTGAGGTAGGATGAAGAAAATTTACGGTCACCTAGATTTCTCATTCGAGAAACTATGAATAAGCGGTTACATGCATGCGAACTTGTGTTCAAAGAGAAACTTATGACGAAAGGCTTAGTTTTAGTAGGGTTCACATCAACATCGCCCCAACATATGGCTAGAAGAATTGAATATCTTTTTTCTAAAGATAAACCACTTCGCAAGTGTAGTATAGGTAGGTGAGTTAAGTGACGATTACCTTAACTGTTGATGGTTGAAGAGGGCTCTCATAATTCATAGTCAAGTACCATACAGTACAATGGCTCAATAAATGGAAAAAAATAAAAAAAAGATGGGTTGTGGCGATTTTAAGGATCGTGTTGTGGTTTTTCGCTGATTGTGCCTAGCTTTTCGACTATGTCCACAATTGGTGGACACCTTAGGTCCCCGTCGCTGTATTCGTACTCGATTTCTAATATTAGATCTGTTACGTGTGTGTTGATGTGTTGTAGTTCGAATTTGTGCTCGTCGAACCATTTCGCTGCGTAGTAGGTGTCTTGTCCATTCCAACCATAGACCATGAAGCCTACGGTTCCGTTTTTGTCCTTGTATGTGGAGATCACTGCATAGCCATAGCGATCTGTGACTTCGGTTCCTTCATAGAATTTCCAGTCAGTTATGTCGTTGTCCCAACAGGTTACAGCGTAGAAGCCGTTTCCTAATGTGGTGTATACCATGGCTTGTGCAAATTCGTTGAAGTATGTAGATACCTTGTTGGGGTATGGCCCGCCTACAGTGATGATGTTGGAGCTTGCAATTGGCCATGAATTATCCATGCCAGCTGAATCTCCAGTGCGTGAATAGCACCAATCGTCGTGTAGGTGATATCTTCCGATACTGTCTGGGCTAATGGATTCCCGTATCACCGATGGGACTGTAGGTCCAAAGGTAGCGTCTTGCCTGTCTAGGCCGCCGAGTCCGAATTCGATTAGTTTGTTCTTGAAGGCTGCAACAACCATAGTATTGCCCAGTGTGTCTACAGCTACTCCTGGTTCTCCGACTATGCCCCATTCCCAGCGTCCGCTTGGAACTTCGAAGACGATTTTGATTTCTGTGTCTGGGAACGTCACGTAGACGTCATCATCAAGAACTAATTCATCACATGTGGAGAATTCGTTCCCTACTGGTGATTCGTGGATTATATAGTCGTTTCTAACCATTGCTGATTCTCGGCATAACCATTCCCATTCTTCCTTGCCACTGAATACTACGTGAGTTGCTGCCTCATACGTGTCGCTGCCCCCGCTTTTATCGTAGTAGGAGTCTACCTTTGGAACTTGTACGCAGTCAGTGAAATTGACGTAGTTACCAGGTTCGCCATCAGATACGCCTTCGTCGGCTATGTGTTCTATGATTTTAGTGTAGTAAACTTCTAAGAGAGTGGCGTTAGGTATGAATGCTAAGGTGAACACTGTATTCTTTCCGTCACCTTGGAAGAACTCTATGTAGCTGCCTGTGCCGTTGAAGTATTCGACCCAGATCCATTCTCCGGCATCCGGTGGATACTGCAAGTATAGGGTTTGAACTGCATTGTTAAAGACATAATCTCCGTCAAGGAGCTCGTTGACCGATTCTACCTCTACTATGAATACTTCTGTGAGGTACTTGTACCAGTCTACATCGTGGTGTAATGGGAATATGTGAGTCACGTTATATGGAGCCATGTTCTTGTCCCACACTTCAGCGGTTGTTGCCATATGTTCACTTGACCAGAGAACTTTGACAAGAGAGTCCTCAGGTAAGTACCATTCTTTGTAGGCATCATCGTAATGGTAGAAGCTTATTATTCCGGTTTCGCGATCGATTGTATAGTAGGGAAGATCATCCTCTGGAATTGGATCTATATCATGGTATCCATAGGGATAGATCAAGTCGTATCCTGTTCCTGTGTCTACGAGAACTCTCTCGCTGAAAGTGCAGTACGCATCCCAAGGTCCCCAACTGACTACCGGTAGGGTAGGAATCAGCAAACCTGATTCTACCTCTCTTTCTATGTCAAGTTGGATTTGATACGTAGTTGTGCCATCCCAAGCATCCTCCAAGATATCTGCATCAAAGAATTGTACCCATCTCTTTGTGTCCTTATGCATTGCATCGTAGATGTCCCACGGGTCGAAGATTTCGTCAAGTTGATATTGGATCTCTCTATCAATTATGTTTTCGCCTGCAGACCAAGTTGCCTCGTTTCCTGGATCATCTGCATCTGCGTCGTCTGCATCATGATAGTCTGTCACCGTGTAAACTGACACTATCCTATATGCAGGCTGGGTCGAGGATAACTTGAAGTCGTGTTCATAGATTACGAATGGGATGACAGGCTCCAATGTGCTGCCATCTGGGTTTCTTATGTCGTCTGCCGTAATCCATATGTCATCTCTATCAGGAATATCCCCTACTTCACCTTGATTAGGATCTTCATCAACAGTCCACCTGTGCCACTCGGTCATTCTTGATATCGGCGCAAGCATGAGCGGTATACTATTTGGGTTGTTGCCATCCGGTGCTTTGGTATGCGCTGGTGGGAAGTAAGTGTTTGCTGCACTCCAGAACTCTGGGTGAGGCCAAACACCTAAAGCACCAACGTAGTCGCCTGCTCCGGATACTACTTGAGCCACAGCGTACGAATGATCTTTTATGCTTTTGTCCCAATGCCAATCGCGGCCGTAGCAAGTGTATTGTGTCTCTAACCAAGTCGGTGGGAATCCCTCTTCTAAAGCTTGAGTGAATTCATTGTATACGTAATCTGGTCTATCATCAGGTGGTACATCGTCCCACCACTTCTTCGGGTTCTTATAGCTTGCCAAGTACTCTTTGAAGAAGTCGAAAGACTCTTTCACTTCAGTTGAGTTGAGGATTGTGTTTTGGTCCATGTCCCAATATTTGACGGGTTCATCAGTGTACCAGTGTGTATATGAATCTGTATCGCCTGCAAGGCCAAGGTCCCATTCGCCACGATTGCCAAATTGGATATTCATAGGTTGCTTGGTGTACAGCCTTTTGACGTCCTTAAGTATAATGACGTTCTTCTCTGCTTTGTTAAAGATGAATGTGAAAGTCAGAGAAACAAGGTCTGTGCCGGCACCTACATCACTGACCGTTGTCTTGGTAATGCCAATGAATTTTCTGGGTCCATTGTATATAATTTCTATGTCTTCTGTCAAGCAGTGTCCATTGGTTTTTCTTCCACCCCATGCAGGTATAGGATCTAGGACTCCCGTGTAAGCGTCAGAATCTGGATGGGCATAAGGCGGATCTTCTTGCCACAAGGGCCTAGCTGCAGAGTCTGCTGGAACAGAGGGCATAACAATCCAATCTCCTCCGTAGTGCACACCGTCACTGAATATAGCCATTGCCCAGATCTCCCTATCGCTTCCGGCTGGTGTTCTATACTTGATATCTATGAACCATCCGTTCATCCACCATTCGGGGGCTATGTATTCGTTAGCGAAGGGATCAACAGAAGTATCTTCAGTCTGGTCGTAAGTGTTTCCTGCACCTGCATATCCAGGATATTGCAGTCCAACTCCTATCCCCGTGTCATCGTTGTAGCCAATCATCTCACCGTACTTTGAGAAACCTATGTCTAGGCTCTCTTGAGCATACGGATACAAAGCATAAGTGTCGCTGTCAAGCACTCCTTCAACCCAACAGTAAGCGTCTAAGTCCAAGACCTCAGTAGAAACAGCTGGTCTCAAAATCGCAAACATAGCTAAGAATGTTGTTAGTGTTAGTGTTATCGCCAACAGTTTTCTTTTTGACATTTTCATTTCTATTTTCCTCTTTTTTTACGAATTATATTCGTAGCGACTATAGCTTACAAAATTTCCATTTAAAAGTTTTTCCATATACAAATTCATATCAAAAGTTAAGTTATAGAAATAAACTCCATACAAAAAACTCCATTCACACCATTCTCCACCCACAAGTAAAAGGCAGGGAAAAACCAGCCTTCTTTCAAAAGAAGACAGATAGGCTCCTGAAGCCACATCTTATAGGTCATTCAAAACATCTAGAAGCTCATTCAAGTGTCCCGTAGCCTTCCAGTCGAGGAACAACAATCCTCACCAGCCTTTCATCCATCCCTGCATGAAGTCTGAATCAAAAAAGCACTCAAATGATAGAAACTTGTTTTTCCAATTCATATGTGCGCATAACAATCCATAAATACGCTTATATATCAAACCTAAAGAAATACGTAAAGTCCATATTGTAAGTGGGTAGGTGGAACCTTAATCTAGGTGAGGTGAATGAGGGAAATCTCAGATGTTTCTCAAGGGGGGCAAACCCAGTTCTCAAATCTATTTTCCGAGGGTTACTCGGCTGCGCAGAATCAGAATAGACCTCAAGTTGCCATTTTGCTTCCAACCTACTGCGAAGCAGGAAATATCGAAAATTTAATTCGAGAGATCGGAAGTTTAGACGCCAATCCATTAATTGTTGTCATTGACGACTCTAGCCCAGACGGAACGGCAGCAATTGCTGAAAAACTCAGGGAAGAATATAACATTGAATTGTTTGTTCGCCCCAACAAACTTGGGTTAGGCACCGCTATTACTGATGGCTTTCGATTTGTTCTATCGATGAAAAATCCTCCAGACTATATAGTTACTATGGATGCAGATTACTCACATGATCCTAAGGACATTCCGCGTCTGATGCAGTATGCAAAAGATGGTTACGACCTTGTTATCGGCAGCAGATATTGTTCTGGTGGAAGAATAGTTGGATGGAATTCTCTGCGGTACTTAATCAGCAGAGTTGCTAATTTTGTTGCAGTTACGATGTTTAAAATGCGGGTAAATGACTGTACGAGTGGTTTAAGATGCTATTCTCTGCGGTACGTTAAAAACGTAATAGGCGACCTCCACAGCCAAACATATGACATTCAAATTGAAACTGTAAAACAAGCTCAAGGTCAAGGATTCGCTGTTAAAGAAATTCCGATAACCTTTACGAATAGAAAAGTGGGCAAGTCAAAGCTTACCCTTGCTGAGATACGAGGATTCCTCTCTTACATCTTTAAGGCCAAGCTTGGAAAATGGTAAAAGCGCACCTATAGGTCTGAAGACACTCCAGTCAAGAATGTTTTCGCGGAACATTTGTATGCTCTGTTACGAGGTTACTTTTTAGTATCTAATCGCATTTATATTCAAAGAAGTTATTGAAAAAAGGGGCAGTCCATTGGGGAATTGGACCTTTGGGATTTGTGCTGCGTGTATGAGAGGAAAAATCCTATGAAATTAGTTGTGTTTGTCGAATATTTCCCGCCGAAATTAGGCAGTGATCGCAGAATTTATGAAATAATGAAAAGGATTTCAAAAACAAACGAAATTCATTTTATTGTTATGCCTCCATTTCGATTGCTTTCAGGAAAGTTTTTGCCGGAGGAAGGAACATTCAAGTTTCATTTACAAAAGAATGGCGTAGTAGAGAGGATCGACGGAATTACTGTACATTTCAGCAGGATACCACGTTTGATCCTAAAATTGTGGAAGATATCCCACAGATTGGCTTTTTTTCCAACTTTGATTCTGCTTTTTCCTAGAATCTTAGTTGCTGTAAGGAAAATCGATCCAGAGGTAGTTGTTCTCAACTATCCCAGCATATACACTGGATTTCTGGGTCTGATCACAGGAAAGATGTTAGGCAAGAAAATATTGTTAGATTTCAATGACTTAATTGCACAGTACACTGCAGATTTCCTAGATTTGAAAAGAAATGGTCTAATGGCAACTTTCATGATTTACATGCAAAAATTTATAGCGAGAAGTTCAGACAAAATCGTGGCACCTACAAACTTCATTAAAGAATATACTCGGTCTTTGGGGGTAAATGCTAAACGGATTTTTGTTGTCCCAAATGGAGTAGATACTAAAGTCTTCGATTCAGAAAACTATGCTCCACATAGCAAGTCTAAGGCCGATAAAGAAGGAAAGAAGCTATGTGTTTACTGTGGACGCATAGAATCGTGGGCTGGGATTAACATCATTACTAGGTTATGCGATATTTTCCAGCGAAAGCACCCAGAAGTTGAATTCTTAATAGTCGGCCATGGAAACGAAAATGTTACGGATCTGCAGAACACTACAATAATGAAGGAAGTGCCATATGAAGATGTACCTGAGATTTTGTCTGCAGCAGATGTAATTCTGGTTCCATTCCCCAGAAACGTAGTTTCTCACGCCGCAAGCCCACTGAAGCTTTTTGAAGGCATGTCCATGCAAAAGCCAGTTGTTGCCAGTGATCTTGATGGAATAGGTGAAGTCGTCGTTGACTCCGAAAATGGAATGCTAGCTGATCCTGACAATGTTGATGAATGGGTTGAAGATATTATATATCTTTTGAACAACGAGTCGGTTGCAGCTGAAATGGGGAAAAACGCGAGACAAACTGTAGAAGAAAACTACGATTGGAATTATATAGCTAATCTGTTCATGAAAACACTAAACAGCTAAGGCGTGCGTGCATTAGCGATTAAACTTAAAGATTCATAGTTACACCATATGGTTAAGAACACGAAAACTGGAAGAACAAGCGATGATTGAGTCGACTTTAGATATTTTTCTCAGCCTCGTATTCTTCATGTTCTCTTTAGCGGTAATTGGGGAGCCTCTAAGAGTTCTATTTTGTCGCTTTTCGAAGCTCTTCAAGAATCTAGACATTATTCAGATTCTGGTGCTTAATGTCTGTTTGGGCGGGCTAGTTCTATACATAATTGCAATCATGCCGTTTGGTCTATTCAGTTCTGCTACAGTATGGGTTGCTTTGTTCTTCTCCGTCTCTTTTATAGTTGCAGAGTTGCTGCTCAAACGACCTAGGTTTCCTGAAAAATGGGACGCTTTAAGATGCGCGGCTGTGTTGACCATTTTTCTGGTTACACTTTGCATACGGGTGATTCCTATTTCTGATCTGATATTTGGAAGCATTCATGACACATCTCTTCATTCACTATTTGTTCAACTCATCCTAGAAAATAGGCAAGTGCCTGTGACGCTTCAACCTTACGCAACTGAAGGAATAATCTATCCTCAGGGATTTCACCCGATAGTAGCTTACTTTGTATGCATCTCAGATTGTTTGGTGCCGAGTGCAGTTCTGTACATTACCATCCTTTTTGGCGCGTTGTCCGTACTAGGTGCATACTATTTGGGAAGGGCGTTGTCGCCTAAGTGGTATTTTGGTGTCAGTCTGGCACTTGTATCAGCCTTCGTGGCCTCATATCCAAAGTATATTACTTGGGGGAGCAATGCCTTCATAGCGAGTATTCCCCTCTATTTCGTTTGCCTTAGCTTTGTGCCGTCACTTCTGAAGGAAAAACGAGAATTTGGTGTATCAGAAATGGTTGTCATTGGAACCCTATTTGGATACTTGGGGGCAGTACATCTCCAACCATTCGAAACGCTAATTGCTTCTATTGGATTGTTGTGGGTTTTTAACATCGCAAGAAGAAAACAAAGAGCTTTCTCACGGATATGGATTATCCTTGCTGTTTTTCTTATAAGTTTGATCACCGTGAGTCCATTTCTGTATAGATGGTTAATCTGGTATCCGTATCCTTACCATAACATTGGGCTCGCTGAAGATGTAGAAATACCGATGAACGTCTGGGCGTCCTATGCACTCTCAAATTATCAAGATACCCTACGAGCTCTTCTCAACGGTATTCACTACTTCTGGAATATGCTAGGTCCATACATCATGTTGAAAGTGATATATCTCATAATTGCTTCTCTTGGTATCATAATCACCATCGTCAAAAGGAAAAATGACGCATTCAACAATAAAATTGTTCAATTATCTATAGTTACTATTGCGGGACAGATGCTGATTCTATTGCTAGCTGAAAGCTTTCTATTTTCTGTATTCAGTCCTCAGCCAATAATGCTCTACCTGTCTTTGGATATGCTCATCGCAGTGCTTGCCGTATGGCTTTGCCGCAGTGTTTTCCTGAGGTTGTCGAAAACAGCTATTATGAAAACCAATCTTGTCCAACTTAGATCTAGTATCACTAAGAACTCAAGAGTTTTGGTGGCAGTGCTTTTAGCAGGTATGCTGGTATATTCCCCGTTTGCTTACGGCACCATCTTTTGTGATCCTCAAGAGATTAGGGGCGCCTATGGAGTGTGGGCTATCACGACTACAGATGACCTAGAACTTATGTTGTGGATGAGAGATAACTTGCCACAAGACAGTGTCATACTAGTGAATCAATTTGAGAGTGGGCTATTCATACCCAGCGTCTCTCACCGCAAAATAATCTTCCCTCGCACGGCGAGCTTCTATTCGCGTTCATATCAAACACTCAGCACTTTGCTAGAGAACGGGAACCTCAATGCAACAGCATGTAGCCTCATGAAGTATCTCAATATAACTCATATCTTCATAGGATGTTATACAAGTATTTTTGAGATGTCCAAACATAAGTGGAATTCTCAACCATTTCTTCAAAATCCAAACTTCGACCTAGTGAAGAAAGTGGGTAATGCCTCCCTCTTTGGTTTCTCATGTAAATATCCAGAAGTAGCTTTCCAAGACGACTTCGAATACGACAGTCCGACTGAAACTGGATGGGAGTTCTATATATACCCAGAGTGTGAGGAAACAGGCTTCGGTGAGGCGACAATAAGCCCAAATCATGCTTATCATGGAAACAAAAGCCTTATGATAACTGCAAAAAGAGACGAAGAGGGGTATTATGCCTGTTGGACTCACAAAAAAATATATGTTTGGGATGCCAGCAACATGACTTTATCATTCTACGTAAATGCGACGAGTGGTTTCAACAGCGATCTTGACCATTCGGCAGTGATAGTCACAGATACTTCATGGCAACGTGAAATAACAATATCAACTTCATACGCCAATATTAGTTCAGAGTACATCGAGTTGCCTGACTTCCAAGGCTTCTTCGAATTTAACCTAAGCGAGATATGGCACCAAAAATATAACTCCGAATTGCCAACCGAATTTTATATATGCTTACAAAACTTTGATGCCGACGGAATTAAAAATATAGCTTTCTTCGATTACATCACGCTGGTGTGCAAAGATACGTAACAAATGGACATGTGTTTTATAAGTTTTCATGACTACAACTAAGTCATGTGGACTGTTGTACATGTACAGCCTCTATGATAATGTTAGACGATATTTGGCAAACCTCTTAGATCGGAAATACAATGTATGGCTGGAGAGAATTAGATATTTTCGGTCTTTTTTCTCTCATTATCACTTCGACTCAATTCTCGACTTGGGTTGCGGCAGTGGCTTGCTTTTTCTCTGCTTATCTAACGACGGAACGCCGAAACTCCGTGTCGGTGTCGACTTAATCAAAGGAATAGGAAAGCACTATCAACACATCGTTTCTGACGCAACTCAGCTGCCATTCAAAGATGAAACTTTCTCGGCAGTGACCGCTCTCAGTATCCTTGAGCATATTCCAATCGATCGAAGGGAAGACTTTTGGAATGAGGTAAAGAGAGTAACGCAAAAGGATGGAATGGTAATCGTCCAACTACCAAACAGGTACTTCCCTATCGAAAGTCATTCGTATTTACCCTTTTTCGGTTTCCTACCTTCCTGTGTGCACTCATTTGCATACGGCGCACACGGAGGCTACACCGCTGTACCTTCCCTTAGGAACGTGATCGACGCCTTACAGAGGCATGGATTTAGATTACATAGTATCAGTCGTTACAAAGCACCGTTCCTGCCCTTCCCGAAGCTACTTGACAAAATAGGGTTTTTCCGTGTATTCCCTTTGGGGTACATGATATTCGGGTGCAAATAGCAAGATATGCCTATGAACACGCGCACGAAAAACACACATCATAAAAATGTGCCCAGCATACATACGTTTGAACAATAAGCTCAAGCTTGAGTAGAGGGCTTCCCCTCGATCGCATTCACGCTTCTTGCGAAAAATCTTTTATAAGGTCACAATTAAGAACAAGTTATGCTTGGTGAAATCTTCATAAGAAAACCTTTAGATGATCAGCGTGCGAACAGACAAAGAAATGTTCAAGGACTGCTTCGTTGAAAAAACTTTAGGTATCATCAGAAGTAATCTGCAAAGAAAAACTCTTGATGTCGGAAGTTTTGATGGTTTAGTCGTTGCTCCCCATAAAAATGCGATTGGATTAGACATTAAACCGACAGAATCATATGTTCCACTTGTTGTAGGAGATATGCAAAACTTACCTTTCAGGAATGATGTCTTCGACACCGTAAATATTTGCCATGTACTTGAGCATTCGGAAAAACCAAAGGCTGTATTAGAAGAGGCAAAGAGGGTGTTAAAGAGTTATGGAAAATGTATCATAGTAGTACCCAATGCCAAGGCGCCCCTTGCAAGACTCGCCAAACTGATCATTGGATATGATGGATATGCATATCCGTGTCCAAAGACTGAGAAACATTGGAGACACAAGTCGTTTTTTGGATATAGAGATGTGGAGATGTTGGTGAAGAAAAGCGGGTTCAAGATCTCAAGAACTTATGGTAGTACCCCCCACTTTCCTATAATCGAGAAAATATTCAACTATGGCTTTCTAAGAAAAGTCTATTGTGTGCTGGGAGATATCGACAAAAGAAGATCTAAAGACCTAATTTTTATTTGCAGAACCTAATATGAACATGTTACACGTAGGTTGGCGATGATTTGAAGAACACAGTGTACGCATTGAAAATCAAAAACAATAGACTGCGTGAGAGCATGGAGCAAATGCTTCAGTGTACAATGTTGCCAACAAAAGTCGAAAGCATTGCATGCATATATATTAAAGCTAGGTGAGGTGGCTTCATGAAAGTCCTCCATTTAATCGACGCTTTTGACGCCAGATTTGAGAGAGATCAAATAAAATTAGTAGAGTTGCTAGAAAAAAGAGGATACGACAACACGGTAATTACATCAAGATATTCTTCAGATTGGAGATTCATAAAAACAGCCGAATTTGAGAATTGGGAGAAAAGATTTTCACAAACAAAAATAATACACGCGCCAAGTTTCAAAACTCCCACTCCATTTTCAAACATGCTCTCACCCATCTATTTGCCTTCTAGACAAATCTTAAGTAGCTTCGATATAATCCACGCATACACTTTCAACACATATTCATCCTTCTTAGGCGCCGCCTTAAAAATAGTAAAAAAATCCAAAGTTGTCATGAGATCAGACCTATCATCAGCTACATACCACAAAGCCAAGAACGCCCCATTCCAAAGAACGCTGGCGACATATCCCTTCAAAATTGCAGACGCAGTTTACGCCTTCACATTCTTAGAAAAGCAGTATCTTACCAATTTGGGTGTAAATGAAAACAAAATTCGAGTAATACCCGTTGGAATAGATTACAAAAAGTTTTCAAAAGTCACAATAACAGATGAAGACAAACACGTCTCAATCGGGTACGTGGGCAGACTCTGTTCACAAAAAGGAGTACATAGAATAATCGCACCTCTACAGAGAATATTACGTGAAGAGAAAAACGCTTCGGTGACCTTTGCAGGCGGAATAGAAGATGCCAACTATGCTGACGCGGCATTGGCTTCGCTGAAAACGTACAAAAGCTTTGAGTATCTTGGTTATCAGAGCGACGTTCTACCATTTTACAAAATGTGTAACATAATACTTGCACCCTCGATATTCGAAACTGGCGCTATAACCGTCCTAGAAGCGATGGCTTCCGGGAAAGTTGTAATTGCTTCCAACATTAACCCGATCAACGAGTATATAGAACACGAACGCACTGGCTTTCTTTTCGCCGAAGAAAAAGAAGTGTACCTGTACCTAAAGAAACTAATAGAAAACCCCAAACTAATCAAGGAAATCGGAAGAAGAGCACGAAAAGAAGCAGCAAAATACGACTGGAACCTCATAATACGCAGATACGAGGAGATGTACAGAAGTGTTATGTAAATGAAAATAGCCGAAGTCGTCTCGTCTTTTTATCCAAATATCGGCGGAATAGAGAACGCAGTACATTTTCTTTCTGAAGAATTAGTTAAACTCGGCCACGAGGTACATGTAATCACCCTCAATGGAAAAACCACCCACGAGACCATCAACAGAATCCATGTGCACAGACTAAAACGCCTAATTCACCTACCGCTGCTGCCTCAAAAAGAATTCGACATCGCACACACATGCAGGTGCAAAGAATTTGACATCGTTCATATTCACAGCATAGAACCAATATGTCTTCAAGAGATGTTAGTTTCAAAGTATTTGGACGGTAAGCCCACAGTTGCCACCTTGTTTTCAATTGGGGGCTGGATGCGCCATCCACGTTTGCCTATACGTATAATGGCTGGCCCTTACGAAAGGATTGCTTTGAGGCTCATAAGAAGAGCTGACATTTTTCACGTAAAAAATGAAGGAGACAAAGCAACGCTGATTGAACTTGGTTTCAATGCCGATCGAATACTTTTAATTCCTGACGGAGTCCCAAAACATGCCTTTGATGATTTTGATGGAAACGCATTCCGAAGCAGATACGGGTTGATGAACAAAAAAATCGTGCTGTACGTGGGTAGGCTACATCATGCCAAGGGCACAAACATACTCGTTGAAGCCATGGCAGAGATCATCAAGCATAGGCCAGATGTCACAGCGGTTCTAGTGGGGCAAGATGTAGATATGAAATCAAATCTGATTTCCGCAACCAAATCATTGGGAATTCAAGATCATGTAATAATTACAGGGTACATTTCAGAGAAAGAGAAGTTCCAAGCATACTCAGCTTGCGACGCTCTCGTTTTGCCAAGCCTGTACGATCTAGTTGAAGCCTACTCCATAGTCATATCTGAAGCATGGGCCCAAAAGAAGCCAGTGATCGCGAGCGCCATCGGCGCGATCCCTCACAGAATCAAGCATGGAGTAAACGGCGTATTAATCCCACCTTCGAGTCCGAAAATACTTGCTAAAGCCATAATTGAGGTTTTAGGAAATCCGAGAAAGGCGAAAACCCTGGGGACCAATGGCCACAAAAACGTGGCTACGTGGCCTGATGTAGCAAAAATGCTGGAAAAAGCTTACTTCGTAGCAAGCAAGTACTAACACCGCTAATGGTCTTACACATTTAGATGGATGCCTAGGTTTTATTCAAATCTTCCGATTCACGCGGATTCTTGTCTGAAGTGTTCTTGTATAGCCAAGAGGCTAATGATAGCGTGTTTCTATTGCCCTCCTTTCTTACGGTGATAACTCCTCGACTTGCCAACCTTGTTACTACTCTATGAGTTTTCACTTTTGAGAGTCCCGTTGCCCACCTTACATCCTTCTGCAGCACGGTTCCACCTTCTTTCCAAATTGCCATGCAAACCTCCTTCTCATCTTCACGTAAGACTTTCATAGCGCCCTCAAAAGAAGCTGGAAATCCTTCTTCGACATTGAATTTCTGGTCTTCTTCAATCACAATTTCAGGGAACATTATCGAGTATGTTACTACTCCAATAGTAAGAAACATGAATGCAGCGCCAATTATCACCAATGTGGAGGCTCTTAACAATGAACTTCCTTGAAGAAAGGGGATAGAGGCTACCATCACAAACGTTAAGACAACGTAAAGAACCGCAATAACCTTCCTTCGCCGCAATCCTAGAACCCCAATCTTAGTTAGAACTCCAAGAATAAAAGATTTTTCAACCTAAAAAACTGAGGTTTCAAATTTTGCTACCAACCAGTTACACCCAGAGTATTTAACCTTAACAAAGAAGTTCCACCTTTTGCTACCATTTCGTTACACTCAACATATTATTCCATCCAAGCCCATTCTTTTTTCATCATGACAACGAGAAAACTAGACGATCTGCACAAACAATTTCCAAACCGACCAACAAGGAAGAGGAAAAAACCCTGCGAGGTGAGTATATGCTAAAAGTTTATAAAATAACACAACGCATATTCACCAAAATCGCAAACAACCCAAGGCTCTTACAGTGCTATGATTGCGACAAAGAGTTCGATGTAGGCAGTTTAGTAGTTTCTGTCACTTATAGTAATCGATGCAAACTAAGATGTTCAGATTGTGCGGTAAGATATGGTATAGTCACGAAAAAAGAGATAAAGTCTCAAAGAACAAATTAGATAACTGAGATAGACCTGATAGTTTTTTCTACTCAAAATGAGTAACTGCAATCTCCGCTGATTGCTTCTTCAATTTCTATCAAAAAATACGTTCTTTCCCTCAGTTGCCAAAGGAAATCCCATACGTCTCGTCTCCTTTTCATTTCACTTTTGGATGTCGCTCACAGAAATGCGCGACGTTCACCCATGTCGATGTTAGCTGAGAAAACACGTGCATTCCACAAATCTTAATTCTGTTGAGCCGAATACCGTATTCCAATAATGAAACGGGGATGACCTCTTGAAAAAAATAGTTACAGTCATGGCGTTGATGTTTGTTTTGTCCTTTATTGTGTCCTCTACTAGCGCGACTGAATCCAGACTTATTTGGACATTCTATTGGGAAGGCATGGACATCCAAATTTATGCTCCTTATCAGGCTTATCCAAACGACACAATGACTATAAGAATAAGAGTTGAAGCAAGAGAAGAACTTCAAGACGTTACTGTACGCTTGAGGATGTATGGCTCCAAGTCTCAAGGCTATCTTGGATGGTTCTATTCTTTCTATGCTCTCCAAAATGTAGACCTGTCTCATGGCGTAGTTGAAGACCAATACTTCGAGGTGGACATCCCAGATGATGTAGATCCAGGTTTGGTTTACAGTCAGACATCTTGCTCCTGGAAAGTTCAGCGTGGATCATCGTGGCAGGACCAGTCTAACGATGGCGTATTTAGAGTCACTTACCTAAGAAACAAACCCTACGAAGACCTTCAGGTAACATACAATCAATTACTTGCAGATTATGATTCATTAGTAAGTAGTTACAACACTCTTCATACAGACTACGATTCTCTTCAAACCAGTTACAATAACTTACAAACAAATTACGACTCTCTAAACTCTACTTACCACACCCTTCTCTCTGACCATTCATCCCTACAAGCCAGTTTCAATGAGTTGAAGTCAAAGTATGAATTCGGAGGCGAAATGGCTAACGCCCTTAACTTGATGTACGTCTTTATTGAAACAACAGTAATCTTTGTCGCAACAACAATTTACTTTGTACTAAGAAAACGAAAACCCAAACCCAAAAAACAAACCTAACCTTCCCTATTTTTCTAGCCTTGCGTCACCTAACACGATTTTTGCCCAAAGCATTCTAGGTTTCTCAAGTTGTCATCGTCGTTTATTTAGAAAAACTCTTATTGAAAAGGCAATACAAGTTTGAAGACGATGTAACGTGAAACACAAAATTCTGACATCCACAATTCTTCTAATACTCTTCGTTTCCTCATCTCGCACTGCAAACGCTTCAGAACCAGAAACGATTATACCCCTAGCAGACACATACGTCGACGCTTTTTCAGTTGACTCCACCTATGGCGACAGAGATCATTTAGAAGTTTCAGATTATGCAAGCGGACTTTCTATCATCGCATTAATGTTTGACATTTCAAAAGCTTCACATGTTCTTAACGCTTCGTCCAAAATAAAGCTGCGGCTATACTGCTTCTATGTAGCTTCTCCACACATCGTTGGTGTCCACTGGTGCGTAAACAACACTTGGAACGAAGAAAACCTAACTTTTGTTTCATTCAGCGGATTCTTCAGAACCAACCCAGAAGATGTTGTCAGAGTGGACTCCAAAGACGTTTGGTACGAATGGAACGTGACCAATTTCGTTAGGAAAGCCGACGAAGAAAACTACGAAAAAATAACGTTAACTCTAGAGGTTAAAGACACACTCGAAGGAACAGCACGCTCGCTTTTCGCCTCAAAAGACCAAACACCCCAGGACCTGGAGTACAGTCCACAACTAGCCTTCACATATACTGAAACTGAGACAAACTCTCCGGACATAATCATCATAGTCGCATTAGGGTTAACCGTCACTGTAGCAATCGTTTTTCTAGCTTACGTGTTCATAAAAAGACACAAAACAAAAACTCGACACCGCAAAATACGGTCTAAATCACATCTTAGACAGGGACCAAAAAAATAGATGCACACGCAGCTGAACACTAAAGCCCTCAGCGCATGCATGCCTATTCAAAATGGACTACCCCCCTAGGTGAGGGTAGGATGGGTGAAAACAACATTGTTTTGCTACAAGAATGTGGTGCAGAATAGGTGCAAAACTATTCTGTCACAAAAGGTATACGAAAAGTATACGAATTCCTTTTAGACTAACGGTTCTTTTCCGAAAAGAAGGTAGTATTAGGCTTCTCTCAAAAAGGTATACGAAGTCCAAAGTTGGCACATTTTTAATGTTGATTTCGTATACCTCGGACATGCATGTATCGCCATAGTGTGGTTGATGGAGTTTGAAGCCGTGGCCCAAATCTTCATGAAGTGTTTCAGAATGAAGTAGGGACAGGCGCGCGAGCACGACTTTTATCTTCTCTGAGCGTTCTGTCAGGGTCTTCCGATTCTCTGGTCAAACCATCATTACACCTCTCCCAACGTTGTAACCGCTCAGCTTCCGAATAATTCTGCTATTTCTGTATTTGCCCTTGCCTTCTCTTTATGCGGGAACATAGTATTCCATGGTGCTTGCGTAAAAGGGATCTGGGCCGATGTCTTTCAAGACTTTCTCCACTGCTTCCTCCAAGTTCAATCCATCTAAGTACAGAAATCTTACAAGCATTAGTATTGCTGAATCCGAGTGGGATAGGTCAACGTAGCCGTTCCACGACACATACGCTTTGGCTCCTCTTTCAAAAAATCTCTGTATTGCATAAGAGTCGTTTGTCCCGTTGCAGCCAGTCAATATGATTGTTGACCCAGTTAGTCCCTCTGGGTTGTTAATTCCTAGGAAGACTGAGTTCAAGGCGAAGACTGGGGCTTCTTCTTCATCGAAGGGATATGCCTCCCTAACTGCCCGAGAGAGCTGTTCTGCTACATATTTGGATTCTGTATAAGGCTCCCCGCTGAACAGGTAGAGAAACTTATCGGTGTGTATGCCACTGTGGAGTCTGAGGATCACAAGCTCATATCCACTGATGTTTCTCAGTAGATCGATGGTTACGCTTTCGCCTTGGAAGAGGTCAACGTGGAAGCCTGCCGCCTTAAGAATACTCGTCAGGTTTCGGGTGAAGACTGAATTGGGCCTGGTGTTGTATAGTCCATCCAATATTGCAGCTCTTGACCCAGTAGTATTTGGCTGATCAGAAAGACTATTTAGGTAGAGCAAACTCGCAAAGAACAGAAATAAAATGGCAACAAAGACCACAAATGTTGCTTTTAGCCATTTATGATTCGACTTGAGCTTTGTGTTTTTCTTTCTCTTGGAAAGTGCACTTCGTTTCCTCCCATCCATGACTGGCCCCAAAGAAAGATGTGTCTTTTTCAATCGATTGGAATTCGTCTGCAGTACAATTTAAAACTTTTGAATAACGGGGAGTTCTACCATGATGACTGTATGTTGGAGGACGTGACAAATGTTAAATATCTACAATTATGTAGAGATATTTTATCTAATTGTATTCTAGGGATTGAAATGAGAATGATTCTTAATAGGAGAAGAGTTCTGAGTTTGGTGACCTTGGTGATTCTTGGAGTGGGATTCTCAGCCTTGCTCACCTTGCCAGCTAATGCACAAGCACCGGTTCTAGGAATTGAAAAGTCTTCTGTTCCGGCTGGTGGGGGCACTGTGGAGCCGGGAGACACGATTACTTATACAATCACTTACAACAATACCGGCACTGATAATACAACCAACGTAGTTATCATCGACGCAGTGCCTACTGGCACGACATATATAACTGGCACTGCCTCTGGAACTGGCACTACGATTACATATAGCCACGACGGCGGCTCAACCTACAACTCATCGGAGACGCCACCCGTTACGCACATAAATTGGACTAGAGGCATATTGACTAATGGTACGACTGGGCAGACGGTTTCATTCCAAGTTACAGTGAACACCCCTCTCGATAACGGAACGACTATTAACAACCAAGCAAGCATCGAAAGCGACGAGCTAGCTCCTACAGACAGCAACACTGTGACCCACTATGTCTCCTCAGCACCCATTCTAAGTATAGCCAAGACAGATGCCCCAGATCCTGTTGTGGCTGGTCAAAAGTTGACTTACACGATCACCTACGAGAACACCGGCACCATGATAGCCAACAATGTCGTCATCACAGAAACATACGACAGCAACGTGGCTTTCGTGTCTGCCACACCAGCTCCAGACGGCGGAACCGACAACGTATGGACCATAACAACTCTGCCCATAGACGGCCCACACACGATCACCGTCACCGTTAAGGTGGCCCCAGATCTATCAGACAGCACAATAATGCTTAACGTCGTACAAATCGCCAGCGATGAGATAACGACGCCTGTACAAGCCACCGAAGAAACAACAGCAAACCCTCGCGAGGCCCCAGTCGGCGGACGCTTCGCCCCAGCCAATTACCTCAGAATATTAGGTGTGCTACTATGGGTGAACGCGCCTCTCATAGTGATAGCGGTTGCCGCCACGATATCAGCCGCCATCATCGCAAGGAGGCTTAGGCACAAGAGAAAAAACGATTAAGACACTCTACTATTTTTCTGTTAGAAAAGTCTAATCGGCGATGGCTACATGCATGCATGTTCTGTTAACTCTTCGGGACTTTTAGAGCGCGTGGTAACTAATTGAACTCATCTAACACGTATGACACATTCGTAAGATATTAAAGGAAATATTGTCAATTTCTCAAAAGGTGAACTGAAATGGGAAAAATCGATGCATGCATGCCAAAAACTTCATGTGACACACACTTGCTTGCTACTCACGTCCATTTTCGGTCACACCTAATTGTAGAATTGGTGTAGCAACATAAATGAACTTTGTCATCATTTTATGGTGGCTTTATGATGACTTTTGCTACAAGACCCTTATAGGTAGGGGGTCTAGAAAGAGAGAGATATAAGAAACTATAAAAAAATTAGGGGGGGCTATAGGGGGGTCTAAAGAGAGACACACGCACACCCCACCACAGACACAAACACCCATAAAAGAAACACATTTTAACACCAAACGTCTCTACGAGGAGATACCAATGATAGTAAAGATGCTCACCCTCGGAACATTATACACGAACTGTTATATCGTAAGCTGCATTGAAACCAAAGAAGCACTAATCATAGACCCCGGATTCGAAGAAAAAAAAGACGCCGAAAAAGTTCTAAAAGAGGTAAAACAACAAGAGTTACACATCAAGTATGTTGTGAACACACACGGTCACCCAGACCACATAGGAGGCAACAGGATTATTAAAGAAGCAACCAACGCACTCCTCTTAATTCACGAATACGATGCACCAATGCTAACTGACACTACCGGAGGCTTGCCGAAACTGTTTGGGCTCCGCATGACGTCTCCACCAGCTGATAAAACGCTTCATGAAGGAGACCTTATCCGATTCGGAAAAACTACGCTCAAGGTTCTTCACACACCAGGACACAGCAAAGGCAGCATATCCCTCCTAGGCGACGATGTCATTTTCACCGGAGATACACTGTTTGCAGGGTCTATAGGCAGATACGATCTTCCAAGCGCATCCTACAAAGAAATCATACACTCCATCAAAAGACTAGCAACACTACCAGAACACGTGAAAGTGTATCCAGGACACGGCCCAACATCTACGATAGGCAAGGAGAAAAACAGTAATCCATTCCTACAAATGAGCGCATGATCGCTTACAAGGTTTCCTTGAACAAATCTTCTTCCCTTGAAATACTTAGATTCTCTATCGAAAAATCCTCGCTCAGTTCAGTTCGAGTCAAGTTTTTAATAATAACTACAGGCATAGCTTCTTTCCCTTGCCCCATAACCAGCTCCGCAGCGGAAGCAATCTCATCTACTATGGCAACGTTCTTCACTTTCAATACATAATCAAACAGATCTTTTTGACCCCGATAATCCTTGAACGGATTGATACCAGCTATCCCTATGGCGAACTCAACTTGCCCTCTTCTGAACGGACGACTGTATGTGTCGCATATAACGACCGTTACTCTACTGCCAGTTAATTTCATGATTTCAGATCGTATTCTCTTCGCGGATTCATCAGAGTTCTTGGGCAAGAGCGCATAAGAGTCTTCACCAGATACGTTAGATTTGTCTATTCCCGCATTTATACATATCAAGCCGCTTTCATTTTCCACAATGAGTATCTCTGGAGAAATTTTCACAATTCTTTTTGCCTCCCGCAGCACCAACTCAACGAGCCTGGGGTCCTTTGACGTAATTTTCGCTATTTCTTTCGCTCTTTCAGACGGTTTTACGTCTTTCAACTGGAATATTCTTCCCTCTGCCTTTGACACCACTTTTTGAGCAACAGTCACAATGTCCCCATTGTCTATGGATACGCTGTTCTTTTTTGCAGTTTCAACAATTATTCTCGCTAGATTGTCTCCGGCTCTCACTAAGGGAAAACCCACAAGACCTACGATGCTGACAATTTTCGCCTGCATATTATACCCTTCAAACCGAGTTCGCATAATTGCCTTTTCTTATACAAGAAACTCAGTGATATATTTTCAATAATAGACTTGTAAAGGCTTGCATCAAAAAAAGAAACTGACAAAGTTGAAACTCGATTTTGTCGTGGTAAAGACGGGAAGAAAGCTTCTTAGGGCGGAACTGTGAACAAAGAAATGCTTATTTGATGTGCTTCGTCAAAAACCTTGATGCTAGCTTGAAGATTCCACTAAATCAGTTGGTTACACCCTTCAGTTTAGAGCATACTTTAAGATGTGGTCAGTCGTTTCGATGGAGAAAACTGGGCGACTGGTGGTGTGGTGTTGTCGATGAAAAAATCGTTAAGATTAGACAGATTGCCGATAAGCTGTGGTTTCAAACTTTTCCAGAAGAAATGGATGCCGACTTTGTGAAGAATTACTTCAGGCTGGATGACAACTTACCGCACATACTGTCCCAAATCAGCAGAGATGAGCACATAAGAAGAGCTATCCAACGCTTCTCTGGGCTAAGAATCATCCGACAACAACCATGGGAATGCCTAATCTCTTATATCTGCGCAACATACAAGAACATTCCAGCAATTAAAGAAATGATTCTCAACCTATCCAAACAGTTTGGAACAAAAATAACATTTGACGACTATGATTTCTACACATTTCCCAAACCCACCGACTTGGCTAACTCAGATATCGAAGACTTGAGAAAGTGTAAGCTAGGGTTTAGGGCAAAGCGAGTTTTGAAAACCTCTAGAATTATGCACAAGGAAGAACTTGATTTGGAAGCTTTCAGAAAAACAGATTATGAACACGCTAGAAACGAACTCTTGTCACTGCCCGGCGTTGGACCGAAAGTTGCAGACTGCATCCTCCTCTTCTCCTTAGACAAACTCAAGGCGTTTCCCGTGGACGTTTGGATGAAACGCATAATCCTAAAATATTATTCCCGCCATTTTGAACCTTTGTTCATCGAAAAAATCCGGAACAAAAGATCGCTTACACCTCGCGAATATAGAGAGATTAGCTTGTTTGGACAAAGATATTTTGGGCCATACGCGGGGTATGCACAGGAGTATCTGTTCCACTACGAAAGGCACCAACCAAAATAGATTTTCAGGTCTTCGGCTTTTAGTGCACCGATTTTCTTCACCCTTCCATCACTCAGGTTGCCTAACAGTTGAAGTAGAAAAAAGAGGGTGGTAGGGTTCGATGAAGAACTAAGGATGGTTTATCCCTTAACAACCCCTAGTGGAACCAAGCGGGCCACACGTGTTGCAATTCCAACCTTGTCACTCACTTTCGCCACTCTGTCCACATCTTTATATGCTGGGTCAGCTTCCTCGGCTAAAACAACAGAACTGGCAGCTCTAACCACGATTCCACGTTGTCCCAAAGCCTTTTTCACGTCTCCACCCCAGAACCTTCTTTTCGCAGCGGTTCGACTCATCATACGACCGGCTCCATGAGCTGTGGATCCAAATGAAACATCCATAGCTTTGGCCGTGCCAACCATCAGCCATGAGCTGGTTCCCATGCTTCCAGGGATGAGTACAGGTTGTCCAACGTCTCGATAGTCTGCGGGAACTTCTACACGTCCGGGTCCAAACGACCTTGTTGCTCCTTTCCTGTGAATCCAAACCTTTCTCCGTTGTCCATCTACCTTGTGCTCCTCCACTTTTGCGATGTTGTGAGCTACGTCATAGAGTAAGTGTAAGCCAAATTCGTCTGCTGGTCTTTTGAACACCTGCTCGAAGCTCTGGCGCACCCAGTGCGTAATCGCCTGTCGATTGCTGAATGCGTAGTTGACGGCACAAGCCATGGCTTGATGGTAGTCTTCAGCCTCATTACTGGTGCCAGGTGCACAGGCGAGTTCGCGATCTGGCAAAACGATGTTATATTTATGAACTGCACGTTCCATGACACGCAGATAGTCCGAGCATACTTGATGTCCGAATCCTCGTGAACCACAGTGAATCATAGCGGTCACCTGTCCCACATGAGTGACACCAAAAGTTTTGGCAACACGAGCATCGTAGATCTTGTCGACTTTTTGAACTTCAAGGAAGTGGTTTCCTGATCCTAGAGTGCCAACTTGAGTCAGTCCTCTTCTTTTAGCGGTGGTTGAAACCTTGTCGGGGTTTGCGATTTCCATGCACCCGTTTTCCTCACAATGTTTAACATCTTCAGGCCAGCCTAGCCCTTGATCCACAACCCACGACACACCCTCAGCCATCAGCCGATCAAGCTCATGCGGGGTCAAGCGAAAGTCTTTTCGGCGACTGCCAAGTCCACATGGAACATTAGTGAACATAGCATCCGTAATTTCAGCAAGTTTGGGGCGGATATCTTCTTCAGAGAGGTTTGAGATTAGCATACGAACTCCGCAGTTGATGTCGTATCCAACACCGCCGGGACTAATCACACCTTCTTTGTAGTCGGTGGCTGCAACGCCGCCGATGGGAAAGCCATATCCCTCATGGCCGTCCGGTAAAGTGATGGCGTGTTTGTAGATGCCAGGCAGGTGGGCGACATTGGAGCACTGCTCAAGGGTTCGATCCGTTTTTATCTTTTGAAGTAGGTCTTCGTCGGCGAAGACTATGCCGGGAACTCGCATGCCGGGTTTGTATTTTTGAGGTATCCGCCAGCTGTATTCGTCGATTCTTTCAAGCGGGACTTTTGAAGGAGGTCTACGGAATCTTTTTCCCCTACTCATTAAATCACCTTTAATGAAGGAAGATTCTTGGTGGATATATAAACAATTTTGGTGTTTACACCAAAGGTTTGAATCTGCATGACCGCTTGAGGATGCGACAGAAATAAACGCTTTGGAGGGTGAATACTCCTGAGTAAAGACCCGTGAAGCCTGAAGAAGAAAAATAGGGAAAGTAGAGTTCATGGTAGTAGTCAAAGAAATCCTGTGTAAATCGATGCTCAGCCGATCACGTATTCCTGCCATGGACTATGCGGTCAACCCGTACAGAGGATGCGAGCACAAGTGCGTCTACTGCTACGCACGGTTCATGAAGCGGTTTACAGGTCACCAAGAGGAGTGGGGTGAATTTGTCGACGTGAAGATCAATGCGCCTCAAGTTTTAGCTCGAGAGCTTTCCAAGAAGGCTAAGGGACTTGTATATTTGAGCTCGGTCACCGATCCATATCAGCCTCTGGAGAAAAAGTACGAATTGACTAGGAAATGTCTGCAAAAACTGTTGGCACACAGTTTTCCCATAACCATTCAAACCAAGTCGTCGCTTGTTTTGAGAGATATCGACATGCTTGCCAAGTTCCCAGAGTGCGACGTAGGCTTCACCATCACCTCAGTTAACGACGAAGTAAGAAAGAAGTATGAACAGCGTTCATCTCCAGTAGAGGAGCGACTGACCGCCCTAGAAGAGCTTCACGACCGAAAAATAATGACATACGCTTTTCTAGGACCTATGTTGCCACATATCACAGACAACGACGAAAGCCTCCGCACCATGATTCAAAACCTCGCTCGAGTGAAAGTGGACTATGTCATGGTAGATCGCCTCAACATGCGCTGGGGCGTGTGGCCTTCTGTCATCAGCTTTCTGAAGCAGCACTATCCGGAGTTGATACCGGAGTACAAGAACGTATTCTGGTCTAGAAACGATTACTTTAAAAAAGTGAAATTGAAAATCTTGAAGTTATGCGATGAATACGGCGTTAGATGCGAATTTTGCTTTTAGAATGGGTTTCAGAAAATCTCTTGAAGTATCCAATGAAGCCTTGAACGTCCCGTGCTCTGAACTCCCTGAATACTACATGATTATCAACAAAATCATCCACTTGCCTCATCGAAGCATCATTTTCCAAAACTCTTTCATAAATAGTCGCAAACTTTTCCCCACATTTCACTCCATCAGAGATAATTTCTCCCCACAGTTTCAGTTGAGCTGTGTAAGCTTTCAGTTTCCTAACCGCGTCATCTGCTGGACCAAAATGCGAATAATACAGTTTTTCGGGTGCCATTTCGACCAGTCGACTGATTGAAGTCAGGGTCTTTTCGAGATGGAAGGGTGGAGGAGTAGTAGGTATCACTACGCCAACTTTGCTTAGATATATTCCAGCTGTGTCGCC
>JAUWDY010000029.1 GCA_030608565.1 Candidatus Bathyarchaeota archaeon
CATTACATGAAAAAAACGTGAAACTACAAGACGCAAGGGTGTGCATATTAGGCTTTGCATTCCTCGGAGACTCCAATGATACGAGAAACACGCCAGCGTTGCCCCTTTACAACCTCCTCAAAGACACCTGCAAGGAAGTAATAGTCCATGATCCATACGTCAAAAAGTTTGAAGGAATAGCTCTCACAGACAACTTAGAAAATGCCCTGAAAAACAAGGACTGCATGATCATCGTAACCCGCCACAAGCAATACGTTGATATCCGCTTAGACTGGCTCAAAAACATCCTTGCTACACCTGTAATAGTCGACGGCAGAAACGTCTTCAATCCAGAAGACTGTAAGCAAGCTGGCTTCTCTTACCGCGGCGTAGGCATAGGCACACAAAAATAAGTTAGGACGATCTGAATAAAGAAGCAACTTAAAGCTATTATATTACAGAAATATTATGTCCTTAAATCCTAAGAGCAGATGAAAAGAACGCTGTGGAGATCAGATCGAATGAAAGTTGTCGTAACAGGCGCAAACGGATTCGTAGGACTACACACAGTAAGAGGGTTGCTCGACGCAGGCTACAACGTGCTAGCATTGGACATCACAGATTCCGAATTGAAAGCCAGATTCAAAGGAGACAAGCGATGTGAAATAGCCACTATAAACATACTGAATGAGAATCTGAAAAAAATCATCAAGAAAGAAGACAAAGTCCTACACTTAGCAGCCATCGCCAGATTTGACCAAGCAAAACAAAACCCTCAAAGAGCCGTCAAAGTGAACATCGAAGGAACACTCAACATCATCAAAGCTTGCATCGAGAAAAAAGCAGAAAGACTGGTTTACAGCTCCACAGGGTCAGTTTACAGTCATGATGCTCCTATTCCAATCCGAGAAGACGCCAAAAGAGAACCCGCCAGCATTTACGGTTTAACCAAAAAACAAGCAGAAGAATGGATCTTCATCTACGGCAAAAACCTACCATACATCATCCTACGATACGGCTACATCTACGGAAAAGACAAAGACTGGGGAGCCGTCGGAGCCTTTCTAAAACGCCTCAAACAAGGGAAAAGACCCCTAATTTTCGGCGGAAAACAAACAAACGACTTCATATACATCAAAGACATCGTACAAGCAAACCTCCTAGCCCTCGAAACAGAACACACCCGTCAAGCATTCAACATAGGATCAGGAAGAGCTACAAGCATCAAAGACGTATGTGAACAATGCATCGACGCTATGGGAAGTAACCTGACGATGGAGATTAAACCATCACGAGCCTTCGACTTTCCCGTATTCGTCTACGACATCTCCAAAGCACAAACACTTCTCAACTTCGAACCCAAATGGAACCTATCAAAAGGCATCAAAGATATTCTAAAATAACAAAAAACATACGGAAAAAGAGAACCCACACCCCCAAAACACAACTCACACCCTCCCCCCTAGGTAGGGGGTCAATAAAGAGAGAGACTAGCGCAAATAACGTTACAAAATCAAAACGGGAATTAAACTACAAACATAACAAACCTTCCACCACCAAGACGAAGAAAAACTCACCACCTTCTATTGTCCTAACGAAATTAACAGCAAGTCATCGGGTAAAACAAAAAGTTTATAGTAAAGCAAAAACATAAGAGTAAAGTAGAAAACGGAAGTGTAGCCCTTGACAGAAACCGTTCGAATCAGCAAGAAATACCAAGTAGTTATCCCAAAACAAGCTCGCAACGCCCTAAAAATCGAGCGAGGAGACGAACTCATAGTTTCCATAAAAGATGGGCGAGTCATCATGAAACCCAAACCCAAAAGCTACACAAAATATATGCGAGGTCTTCACAAAAACCTCTGGAAAGGCATTGATGCAACTAAATACGTTGAAAAGGAAAGAAAAGCATGGACACAACAACATCAATAAAAACCCTCCTACAAAAACACCCCATCGTAGGCATAGACACCGTAGCTTTCATCTATCATCTCGAAGAAAACCACAAGTACCTTCCATTCACAAACGTCCTCTTCGAAATGGTCGAAAACGGAGCAATAAAAGGCATCACATCAACAATCACCATAATGGAGATACTCGTTAAACCCGAAAAAGAAGAAAACGACCGCGCCATACAAGAGTACAAGTTCATACTACAAACATTCCCAAATCTAAAAATCAAACCCATCGATTTTCACACAGCTGAGAAAGCGGCTGAGCTAAGAGCCAAATACAGAATAAAACCCGCAGACGCCCTTCAGTTAGGAGCTGCACTCGTTGAAAACGCAAACGCCTTCGTGACAAACGACGAAAAACTGAAACAAGTCGAGGAAATCAAAACCATAATTATGAAACATGCCCTAGGCATATAACAACACTATTCACCTAAGCGGACCAAACCCGCACAACAAACACGCCGCACACAATTTTCCTATTTAGATATTTCTTCCATAACAACCTTAACAATCTCTTGAGCAGCCGTTCCATCCCCGTAAGGCGAAACAACCGGCAACCTACCTTTCCCTTTTAAGACCTGCTCGATCGCAACCAAAATACCCGCCTTTTCCACGCCTACTACCTTCACAAAACCCGCTTCCACAGCCTCCGGCCTCTCAGTAGAAAGCCTAATGACAAGAACAGGCTTCCGAATAGACGGCGCCGTAGCTTCCTCTTGCAAACCACCAGAATCCGTCACTAACATTTCACAGTGTTTCATAAGCACAAGAAAATCAAAATACCCAACCGGCCCCAAAACCTGCACATTCTCTGCCAAAGACAGCTTCTCCCACATCTTCCACCGACGCAACCGCTTCTCAGTCCTCGGATGAACAGGATACACCACTGGAATCGGCGCCTCAGCGAAGGCTTCAACAAAACCTTCAAGCACATCATGATCATCCACATTTTCAGCTCGATGCGCGGTGACAAGCGCAAACCGTTCAAACCTTATTTTATCCAGAATGCTAGACTTCCGCTCAGCGATAGGAAGATGCTGCACCACAGCATCAATCACCGTATTCCCAGTCACGAATATCTTGCCCCAAACACCCTCCCTTTCAAGATTCCCCCGAGCATTCTCAGTCGGAGCAAAAAGAAACGCAGACATATGATCGACAAGACGACGATTATACTCTTCAGGCATACGCAAATCAAAACTCCGAAGCCCAGCCTCCACATGACCAACCTGAACACCAAGTTTCACACTCGCCAAGGCTGAAGCTAACACACCGTTAGTGTCACCTTCAACCAACACAACCTTCGGCTCCACCTTCTTGACAACGCCTTCAATCAAAGACAGAATTCTCCCCGTCTGCAACCCAGGCGAATCGGCTTTCACCTTAAACCCGTAATCCGGCGTTGGTAGTTCAAGCTCTTCAATAAAACTCTGAGACATATTATAATCATAATGCTGACCACAATGAACAAAAACATAAGACAGACCCTTCTCTTCCAACGCTCGAATAACCGGCGCCATCTTCACAATCTCAGGCCTCGTACCAACCACGATCATGCAGCTATCGCTGATGATTTCCACCTTCTCTTCAACAATTCGCTGTTCCTACCTCTTATTGCCAACTCTTTCTAATATTTATCCTCACCACAAAAAACTTCCCTCAACCCAGCAACCACACACACAGAAACGATTGAAGGCCTCAACACCCTTCTCTCCGCATAAGTAGGGGAACTCACAGTTAAAGACCACACGCGTCTACAACATCACATGAAAAACCCGCGTTCTCCAATAGGGCTGCCGTCGATCGCTATCTTTTCGTATCTTTTCCTATCTTTCGGCATCTTTCCCCATCTAATCCTATCGTGACTTGAGCAATATTCAAACGTTGTTCACAAAAAGAAGCTCATTTCAAGCTTTTCAAAAAAAAATTAGGTAGGGGGTCTAGAGAGAGACAAACACAATGTAGCAAAAAATTAGGGGGGGGGTATAGGGGGGTCTAAAAAGAGAGAGACACACACAAAAACAGAAAAACTCTTTTTCCGAATGGGAAACAAACTATAAGTACGCCACACAGCTGATAAATTCATGAAGTCACCCATTCAGTGACGATACTAACGAAAAAGAAGAAAGGAGAAGGCAGTCCTGAAACGGCAATACGCGAAGACGAGTCTCCTAATCCTACTAATGATTAACATATTAGCAATTATTCCCACACCCTCAACCTCCTCAAACACAGAAGAGACAATCTTCACCGACATCACATACCCAACTGATGATTCATGGATAGAACTCACACAACCACACTGCAACCACGGCACAGAACGAGAAATCCACATAAAAACCAGTTGCGACACCATCAAAAGAGCATACCTAAAATTCAACTTAACCACCATACCCACAGACAAAGAAATAATCTCCGCCAAACTATACCTATACTGCGTAGACACAGATCCCAAGGGTGACACACCAGTCAACATTCACAAAACCGAGGACAACTGGAACGAACACACTATCACATGGAATAATGCTCCACCAGTGGACACACCCGTTGCATCAACCACAATAGTTGACAAGAAAAACAACTTCTACTCATGGGACATCACACCATACGCCCAAACTGAACATAAAAACGACAAGACACTAAGTATAGTCGCAAAATTCCCCATGGACGACCCTGAATGTCAAGATTCAAACCCACAATACGAAACACTCTTCGCAAGCAAAGAAACCCCACCAAAACAAAAACGACCATATCTAGAAATAGCATATACACCCGCGAAACCTCCAATCGCAAACTTCACGTATTCACCAAGCGCCCCAGTCACATATGAAACAGTAACATTCAACGCCTCAACATCATACGACCCCAACGGCCACATTGTCAGCTACACATGGAACTTCGGAGACGAAAACACCACCACAACAACTCACCCAACCATAACACACATTTACACAAACCCCGGAAACTTCACAACAACCCTAACCGTAACCGACAACGACGACTTAACCGACTCCACCACAGCCACGATAATAGTGTCAAATCCAGTTATCTTACGCGTCTCTTTACCAAATGGCAACATTGTGGGATCAAACCCAGATCCATGGCAAAATGAAGGTTGGCTATTAAATCTAACAGAACCATCACTAACATTTCGCGTGAGAGTCAATTCAACAAGCCACACACACACATCATATGACACACACTTGATCATCGCCCTTGATAACATCGCCTACAACAACCTAATCAACCTCACAATCGACAGTACAACAATACCAAAAGCTGCGTTTCAATACGGCACACCCAAACCTTACAACATATGGACATGGCCAAACGATGTCTACCCCACATGGTTCAACGACACACACATTAACTTAGGCACCATACCACCCAAAGGACAAAAAGAAATCATAGTTTCTGCAACATTCTCCGGTTTAACCACCGTAAGAATACACCTTGACGCCTACGGAAAAATAATACCAGACACGCCCACAAGAGCAGGCCACATAGCATGGTCTCCACACTCAGAAGATTCTACAGTTCTCTTTCAACAAAAACCACCACCTCTCTCCGTTTCTATCAGCCCCACTTCAGTTGTCATGGATGTCAGTCAATCTGTAACCTTCATATCATCCGTTTCTGGTGGTATCACACCCTATACATATCAATGGCACCTTGATGACGCTCCTGTTTCAAGCGCCACTACCCCAACTTGGGCTTTCTTCCCTACCTCTCCCAGCACATACGAAGTCTACATGAATGTCACAGACGCTGTTGACGTGACTGCTCAATCTAACATCGCCTCGGTAACTGTCAATCTAGTACTTTCGGCTTCTATTTTTCCAATGTCTGCAACTATGGACGTTGGTGAATCTCAACTATTTACGTCAATCGTCTCCGGTGGTGTTTCGCCCTACACTTATCAGTGGTATCTGAACGGAACAACAGTTCCTGACGCAATACATAGCAGCTGGACATTTACTCCAACTACCATGGACTATTATCTAGTTCATCTGAGGGTAACAGATGATGTGAACATAAGCGTTGAATCTGATACCGCCTCAATAATTGTCAGAAGACGCCCCAAAGCAGCATTCACCTATTCGCCACTTTACCCATACGTCAACGAAACCGTGACCTTCAACGCTTCAGCTTCAACCCCAAACGGAGGCATCATCTCCAACTATACATGGTTTTTTGGTGACGGCAAATTCAATATCGTAACCGATCCTGTTACAACTCATGTTTATGCCGCTGAAGGAAACTACACGGTGACCCTAGTAGTAACTGACAGTGAAGGACTTCTAGATAACACATCCCAAACCATAACCGTTTATCTACCCGAGTTGCATTCTTCAGATTACACAGCATACTATTTAGGCGAAGAATTTCTCATTGATGTAGTTATCGTCAACGCCACCAATCTCTCCTCCTTCAAGTTCAAGCTAGGCTATAACACAACACTCTTAGACGCCATCAACATCACAGAAGGACCTTTCCTCAAGAGCTTCGGAAGCACCTCCACCACAATGGAAATACACGACCCAGAAAGCTACATATTGATAAATATTGCACTCTTAGCTTCTACACTTCCCGCTGAGGGCCATGGAATACTTGCAACCATCAAGTTTAGAGTCACATACACAACCGTTTACCCCAAGACCGTAGTATGCAATTTAGACCTGTACGATACAGAGCTTAATGATCCCACAGGTCAACCAATTCCTCACACAGCAGTTAATAGTTGGTATGATTTTGTTCCTCTGCCCCCACAGCCACCATGTATAGGCCCTGCGATTGACGTCTATACCCAGAAACTCGACCCTTACGGTGGGAAGGGACCAAACATGCCAAGTGATGCCTTTGGTTCTCAAGAGGAGGTCATCCTCTATGCTTACGTGTCATACAATTGCGAACCAGTACAAAACAAACTCGTGGTCTTCGAGGTGAAAAACCCCAGCGACGAACCTGTCATCTTCCGAACGGCTACCAGCAATGCGGAAGGCATCGCCACATCCAGCTTTAGAATACCTTGGGAAGCCAAAGAGGCGGAATCTCTCTTCGGTGAATGGACCATTTACGGTTCGGTTGAAATCTGCGAGACAAAAGTTAATGACACTTGTACATTCAAGTTTGTTTGGATCATAGAAATAACCCAAGTAGACACAGCCGATACATACGGTAGCCCTAAAAACAGCTTCACAAAAGGCGAGCACATAAACTTCAACATAACCGTAAAGAACATAGCCTTCACCTCGAAAGTCGCCACATTCACCCTTACAGTTTACGACGAATGCAACGTACCTATTGGACATGTCGTGTTGCACGACTGGCTCATTCCGCCCGATACAACCAAAATATTCAACGTAGGCCTGCAGATTCCAAAATGGGCGTATGTCGGCATAGGAACCGTATATGCTAACGCTTACACCGACTTGCCTCAAATCTGTGGAACGCCATACTGCCCTGAGATATCAACAACATTTACGATTACGAAGCCGTAGAGTGCCCTCTTCACCGAATCACAGCTCATTGCTAAGAGAGTTCAAAAAATAGGGGGCCATTAGGAAGTTGAAGTTTTGCTCTGTCTCTTTGTATGTGTCGCTGAATTCACCAGATCTGCCACTTGCATCTGCGTGTGTTTCCAGAAGTCGTTTTCAAGCATGTCTAAGGCTTCTCGCTTCTTGGCTTCCCTAGATACGAGGTATCCTCCTCCGAACATCGTTGTTAAATATCCTGCTATCATTGAGGGTGAAAAATATCCTCCTCTACTTCCAGCCGAAAACTCCACCGTAAAATCGTCTGGTTGACCTAGAATTTTTACGTCAATTTTTAACTTCAAGTTCGGAATTTTGCTAATTGCCTGAATCATATATCCTTCTTGCATTTTTTCAACCATAGTTTCAAAATCTATTTCATGAAAAAATGGTCTTATGCGTTCAGCAAGCGTATTCAAATCCACATTCTTTTCAAGCCATTGTTTCTTCACTTTCATCCCTCATATTGAATTAGGATAATTAACCCATTTATTTTTGTTGTTGGATGCTTGATCTTTAACGCAGTTCGAGTTGGCCCGTAACTGATCATTTGGTTAACCAGCCACTTTTTTCAGCCGATTTTTATACATTTCAATGATCTCCTTAACAGATGTTGTGTCTTCAGCTGACTTGTCTAGCCGGTAGTTTCCTGTGAATCGTGGGAACCTTATGGCCAGTCCGCTTCCTTTTCTAATAGCGTTCATAGCGCATACGTGAATTGGGCTGAGTGTTATTTCGGCGCCTAGGGTTTCGATGACGACTTTTGGTTCAAACCATATGTCTGCCTTAAGCGTTGAATTGACTCTTGGGTGCCGATGTGGTATCTGATGTTTTTTCATCATTTTTGGGAGTTTTTTTAGGTCTTCGTCGGTGAATCCGGTTCCGCATTTGGTGACTGTTTCAAACATATCTATTTTGGGATTGTATGCGGCAAGAAGTAGAGCACCGTATGTCCCTGCTCTTTTGCCCCTTCCGTGGAATGCGCCTACTACCACTAGGTCGACGGTGTCGGTCATTTCGCTTTTGTAGTCGCGTTTGTATTTTATCCAGAGCCAACCTCTTGCTCCCGCCTGATATACAGCGTCTTTGGCTACTGATTTGCAAACCAGCCCCTCGCATCCGCTCTCCACTGCTTTTTCGAAAAACCGCTCCAGTTCGTCTAGATTATCTGTGACTATGTAATCTGCTACCTTGATGTGATCGCTTTGTTCAATTATTTTTTCAAGATTTCGGCGTCGAATTGGGTATGGTTCTAGTGTCAAGTCTTTTCCGTCAATATACAAAGCGTCGAACATGAAAAGGGAAATGGGGTACTCTTCCATGGCTTCTTTGATGCCGTATTTACGTCTTCGATGCATCAACTCCTGAAAGGGCCTCATTTCACCAGTGTCAGGATCAACTGCAACGCATTCTGCCTCAACGATTGCATTTTCTGCCCGAACGTGATTTTTGAGCAATTCACAGCTGTCAGGGTATTGATCTGTGATGTTTTCTAGTCGTCGAGAAAAGAGAGTGACTTGATCTCCTTTTTTGTGGGCCTGTATTCTCTCTCCGTCATACTTGAATTCAGCTATGCATTTTCCTCCAAGCTTTTCAAGGATTTCAATGGGCGAGCTTAGTCGTTCAGCCTGCATAGGTCTAATAGGTTCTCCGAGCGAAACTTCAAACTTTTTAACAGTCTCCAGTCCTTGCTCTAAAACTGTTTTTGCTACTCTGCCCAAATCAGACGAAATGTTGTACGCCCGCTCCAAATATTTTCGAGCATCTTTTCCTCCGCCAAACGCAACAGCCAATGCATCAAGAACCGTCATGTCGGCAATTCCTAATCTCAGGCTGCCTGTGATTGTGCGAATGACATACTTTCCCTCTTTAGGAGTAGCATTTGCCAATAGACCGGCCAAAAGGCTTATCTTTAGTTCAATAGATCCGGGGCCTTCAGCTTTTGCCATCTTATCTAGGTTTGCATATACCATATGGACGGTCAGTTGTTCTTGAAAAAATGTTCTTTGAGTTTTCTTTTCTAGAAATTTCTCGGTAGTCTCACCTAGGTCCCCTGTTTTTTTCACATTTTCTTCGATTTCTTTTTCGCTGTAACCCGTTGCTTTGGCGACTGCACGTATTGCTAACTTTTCTGCAATCCCTATCTCAATTCCAACAAAGTCGGGATAGAGCTTCCCTTGTGTCAAGTAGACAACTTTGTCGATTAGGTCTTTAGGAGTTTGTTTGAGGAGTTTAACTAAGAGGTCTGTCATTTTCAGCCTTTTAGCTGTGGCTTCAATTTTTTCGTAGCCGTCTGCAATGAGTGAGTATCGCAAACGTTATCCCGCGTTAATAAGAGTGCGGAGAGATATTAAAGTTGAATGTTGAGGTGTTTTGAAGAGATTATGGGCTATTCTTTTGCTAAGAGTAACAGCCCACCAAGAATGTTTATTGCACCAAGAAAACCTAGAAAAATGAAAAAGAGGACTTCAGAACCGAGAAACAAGAATTGTGCACCGGTAGAAAGAGTGTATAATGAGAGGATGAGAAATAGAATACCCACAGCGGCTACTAAGCGACCTAAGAGTCGTCCAAATTTTGCGGAAATTTTGAAAACATCGTAGCTTTCCAATCCTGTGGTGTCTTTAAGAAGTTCCTCTTCTCCGCGTTTCAGAAGGGAAGTGTCTACTAAAATCTCCTTTCTTTTTTTCTTCTTTGGCATTTAGGTCAAAATATGATTGTCTGAATTACAGTTAAAGTTTGCTTTTATCAAAAGATCCCTTCACATGTTTGGATTTGCCTTAACCTTTGGATACAATATTGAAGATACCAGCTAAAATGGAAATTATGCTGACAAAGATTAAGAAATAAAAGAGAATGGTTGTTAATTGTGGTGAGAGCGCTAATGGCACCGTAAATCCTGTTCCTACCCGATATGCCAAAAATGTTGTAAATCCTCCTATGCCTAGGCTCACTCCTCCAAATGCGATGCGAATGCGGTGGTATCCTACCATTTTAACGTAGTATGCAAGCAGTCCTAAAGCTATGAGTCCAATGCCTAATGAAAATGCTCTTGGCTCGATAAATATGAGAAGGATGAGTGATACTAGGATTCCAGCGATAGGAGTGTATGGATACAATGGAACCTTGAATGGTCGCGGCAGATACGGCTTTTTCACTCTAAGCTTCATAAGGGAAAGATTGACTAATGCAAACCCTAACAGAGAAGCGAATGCCGCAACAGAGCCTACGAATTCTACGACTCCGGTTGCAGCAAATAGAATGTAAAAAATTGAACCGAAAATTATTACTATGTGAGGGGTTTTGAAACGTCTGTGAGTAGATAATAGAAATTTGGGTAGATATCCATCTCTACTTAATCCTCTAGTAATGCTTGATTGAACCATAATGGCTGTGCTTAAAGAAGATAACGCTGCAACTATTCCAGCAATCGTCAGTATTATTGCTCCAGCCTCTCCAAGAATCTCCTTCGCTGCTATGGACAAAGGCAAAGCCGTTGGCGCAGCAATTTCTTCTAATGAAACAACGCTGATAGTCACGTATGCAATGCCACAGTAAAGCACCATCAGCAAGACAGCAGAGAGAATTATAGCCCTAGGAATGTTTTTTCCAGGCTTCTTTACAACAGCACCTCCCGCTGCTATTGCCCTCATCCCCAAAAACATAAGAAAAGTGTAGGTAACTGCTGCGACAAAATTCGATGACTCCCCTAGAGTGGTTGGATAGGATAACTTCAGCTCTAGGCCATGCAAGATTCCAGCTGCGATGAATACTAGGAATACAGCTATGAACGCTATAACTATTATAGCTCCCATCTGCATTGTTCCTCGAATGCTCAACACTGTGAGAACAGCAATTATTGCAACAGCCACCAAGGCTACGAGCAGAGATTCATCAACTGGAATAATGTTGGTTGGAACAAAATACAAAAAGTGATAAGCGAAGCCTAAGGCGGCCAATGCTGCGCCGAACACGTTGCTTATCCACCTGAACCAGCCTGTTAGAAATGCTAGGAAACCTCCAAATGCTGCCTTTGCGTAGGAATATTCTCCACCAACTTCAGGAATGGCTGCTCCAAGCTCACAAAAACTGAGCATAGTCAACAGATTAATTATTCCACATACGAAAAGCACGAGGACTATGCGCGGCCCAGCAAGATAAGTTGCGTAATTAAGGAGTACGAAGATCTCAATTCCTACAGCGCCGCCTAACCCAATCATCACCGCTTGGAAGAGTCCTAGTTCCCTCGGCGTCTTGGATTTGTTCATAAACCGCCTTCTCCTTCCAACTCTAGTCGTTCGCGTATGAGAAAGAAGCCGCTGAGAATGGAGATAAAACCAAAAACAAAAAGGAGAAGAAGGTAAACAGAAACGTGTTCTAAGGGTATTTCTAAGTTGATGCGAATATCCAAAATGTTGTAGTAAAGGACATAGGCGAAAACGATAGCTAAAGCGCCTATTACCTCTTGCGTTACGCCAAAGAATGTAACGACAAATTTTCTAATTTTCATGACTAAATCACTTGAAGAGAAGGATAACTC
Organism: Candidatus Bathyarchaeota archaeon; assembly: GCA_030608565.1. Taxonomy (GTDB): domain Archaea; phylum Thermoproteota; class Bathyarchaeia; order Bathyarchaeales; family Bathyarchaeaceae; genus SOJZ01. Next base: position 12,009 of record JAUWDY010000029.1, read on the forward strand.
CTGCTACTATGTCACAAACGCTGACTGCCAGCAATACCCACATAAATAGCGTTCGGTATTCAGACCCTACTGTAATGCCAGTCATGCTGAAAAGTAATGTAACACCTATCAGAAGCATTCCCACCATTATGAGGAACCCACCTAAAGCTACAGCCGCCTTGCTGAGCCTTCGCGGTTTCGCAGTCAACTGGACATCAATCATCCTCAAGCTTGAGTTCCATTTTGTCTAGTTCGGTTAACAGTTCTGCAAGTCGTTCAACAGCGAGTTTCCAAGCTTTCTCTCCCTTTTCTTTCGAAGCCTTTGTTGGATCGCCTATGACCCCTGTCTCGCTGATTTCTTTTGTTCGAAATCCCCAGTAAACATGTGGGCCTTTCTCTTTCAATCCAATTTTCGTGTACTTTGACTTTGGAAGCGTAATCGTCGGCTTTTTAATTCTTTCAGTTACTACGAGTTCTTCACGGTTAGCAAGAGTTGTTGAAGTCTCGAATTCGCCAGCGTGTGCATCATACGGTGTTTCAATAAACTTCTCGATGAAATCTGGGATCAAGCTTACCGTGTCAACAATCACGAACGCGCCTGTATCCGCTTTTATACGTTGAACTGTTGCTTTTAATGCTGGTATGTTGCCGCCGTGTCCATTTTCAAAAACGACTTTCTTAAACCCGTGCTTAATGAAGCTAACTGCAACTTCGTACGCCAGTTGTTCCAGAGTGTGAGGATATAACGTCGCTGTTCCCGGAAAGTCCATGTGATGAAATGAAATTCCGTAATAAATTGGTGGTGCTACCAAGGCGCAACCTGACTTCTCCGCCGCTCTTAGAGACAGCCAAAAAGCATTGTAGGCATCCGTGTCCAAGGGCAGGTGCGGACCATGTTGCTCGCAGCTTCCAACTGGAATCACTATCACATCATGATTTGATAAGAAGTCTTTGATGTCCGGCCATGTAAGTTCTCCTAGATAAAACCTTTGCGCCTTCATAAGTTTCTTCTCCTAGAATGATTCATAATGAACTATTTCCCTTATAGATCGTTTTGGTGGAGCTTCCGGTTTCTCAGCTGGATGACCAACCGGAACAATTGCGACAGGTCTTACACCGGTAGGCGTGTTCAGAGCCTTTTTTACTCCCTCCTCGTGGAATGCACCGATCCAGCAGGCTCCAAGTCCTAAGGCATGGGCCGCGAGGAGAATGTTTTGTGTGGCCGCCGCCGTGTCTTGTAGACAATAAAGAGCTCTTCCCCGTTGGCCATATCTCCAGCTGGATCGTTCCTCATTGGCACAGATGACGATAACTACTGGCGCCTCTTCGATGAACCTTTGGTCTAGTGCAGCTACTGACAGCTTTCGCTTTATCTCAGCATTTTTCACGATGACGAATTCCCAAGGTTGAATGTTTCCAGCTGACGGAGCCAACCTTGCAGCATCTATCAGTTTCTCAATATTTTCTTCTGAAACTTCCTCTTTTGTATAGGTTCTGATGCTCCTTCTTTCTCTAATCACCTCAAACAGGTCCAAGATTTTTTCCTCATGGTTATGGTATTCGAACAACTGTTTCAATGACTATTCCTTTTTTGGTTATGCTGAAAGGAATCAGCCTCGGTGCATAAACCACTTTTCTCATTTTCTTTATTCGTATTCGTCTGTCGATTCCACCTGCAACCTTGTGTGCGGTTATTTCGATTACTCCATCAGCTAAGTGTTGCATGGTGATTTCTGTTTGGGAATCATGCATTCCTCGCGTGAGAAGTAAGAAATGAATCCCACCATATTTTCGTGTATTGTCTAACAGCAACTGGATCGTGTTGAGGACCTGTTTGTACTCTTTGGTTAAAAGGAGGTAAGACAACGAGTCAATGACAGTCCAACATCTCTCTCCCACTCTCACGGGTATTTCTTTTTGAAGAATTTGGAGAGCTTTTGAGGCGTGAACATCGATAAAGGTCCAGCGCCCAGCCTTTCTTAAGGGTGAAACCGTCCAGCCAAATGTTTTAAAATCTTCTGTTAGGGCGTCGGGTGACCTAAAGGTTGTGAAGTATGCGACCTTTCCTTCCTTGAGTGCATGGTGGTACATGATTTGCTGAGCGAGAGTGTCGTTTCCAGAGCCTGGCTCTCCCAGCATTAAGATGACGCTCTTGTCGGGGAGACCCCCTCCAAGAATTTCGTCTAACTGCATTATCTGTGTTTTAACCAGTTTCATGGCGTTTTCCAGCTTCATCGTGTGTTATGGTTGTTAAGCAATATTATTTTTTCCAAGTCATATGTCGTCGCTTTTGAGAAGCACTCATCCTTCACCAACACATCCGTCATAACTCGCAGCGATCAAATGAGATAAGTTTGTTCTGTTTGAGTTGCAAAAAACCGTCTTCTAAAGCAAAACTTCTCCCGCGGATTTTGAAATTTTCCTATGGTATTGTCGATTGCGTATGCAGTAGTTTAGTTATAGCTTGACTACAATTTTATAAGGGGTCGCAAACCCTTAGTGAAGTTGGGGTGCGCATTTCAGACGCACATTCAAAACGCGTATATGCTGAAAGAGAAAGGAGAGACTTATGTGCGCACCCCAATAAGATTTCGTTTTGATACTAAACGGTGTTGTTCGAAAATTGTTTTTCGATGAAGAGATACGGAAGTATTGAAGTTTTATTGTTACAAGTTTATAGTAAAAGTCCAGTTAGCGCCATAAACAATTCGGCTCGGATGACTGGTACGAGAATCTGTGAAGCCAAGAGCCGTGATGCTTGACTAGCGACCGATTCTTGTTTTAAACGTAATACAGGCAAAAAAAGTTATTTATTTGGAGTTAATTTAAACAAAAGTGCTCATAATATTTGGAGAGGTAAATCATGTCTTGTACAGTTGTAGTTTGCGGTTTCTTCGGAGACACTGGTAAAGGAAAGGTCATTTCATATCTTTCGTTGAAGGATAAAATAACAGTAACTGCCAGAGCAGGCGTTGGTCCCAACGCAGGTCACACAGTGGTCTATGAAGGAAAAGAGTACAAGCTAAGAATGCTTCCAAGCGCCTTCCTCTACAATAAATGCCGATTATTAATCGGCCCAGGGGTCCTAGTAAACCCAGAAATTCTTCTAAACGAGATACAACTAACCAAGTCCGAGGACAGAGTCGGCGTTGACGGGCAATGCGCAGTCATCGAACCAAGGCACGTTGAAGCCGACAAAAAAGGGGAACTTGCGAAAAAAATAAAGACAACAGGTTCGGGATCAGGTCCATGCAACGCGGAGAGAGCGTTAAGAACCGTTAAATTGACTCGTGACTTGCCAGAGCTTGAGAGATTTTTGGCAGATGTGCCTGCGGAAGTAAACCGTGCAATCGATGAAGGAAAGGATGTCTTAATTGAAGGAACCCAGGGAACGTATCTTTCCCTTTTTCATGGAACCTACCCTTACTGCACTTCCAAGGACGTAACGGCCTCAGCTGCGTGTTCAGATGTTGGCGTTGGGCCAACAAAAGTTAACGATGTTATTCTTGTTCTCAAAGCGTATACAACTAGGGTTGGAGCAGGCCCGCTTCAAGGCGAATTGTCATGGGAGGAAGCAGAGAAGAGAGGATGGGCTGAGGTTGCCACGGTGACCGGTAGACGGCGAAGAGCAGCGCCATTCAATTATGAACTTGCAAAGAGGGCGGTGATGTTAAATGGGGCAACAAAAGCTGCCATAACGAAAATTGATATACTGTTTCCAGAGTGCAAAGGAGTTAAAGCCTATGAAGAACTTTCACAAAAAGCAAAAAAGTTCATCGCGAACATTGAAAAGGAAATCAAAGTGCCAGTGACGCTTATTGGAACAGGACCTGGCACTAGGGAAATCGTGGATAGAAGAGCTTAGCTCGATTACATTTCAACCCAAGTTCAGATCTAACAAAGATATAAAATGGCGTCGAAACACTACTAGAGGATATTCAACGATATCTGTTGAAACCGAGGATTTCGTGACGGCGGAGGACTGTTTGATTGAAAGTTGGGGAAAGGGAATCAGGCAGAAAAATTGATTTAGGCGATTCTGCTTTCACAAAATTTCTTGATTCTCTTTCTTCCAAGCCTATTATCCGATACATGGTTTACTCATGTGCCGTTGTTTCCTTTTTTGGGTTGATCTTAATTCCGCCGATTCTTGGTATACTTCTCAAATGGAATACGATGGGACAAATTTTTGAAAATCCTGATTTGATGTCTAGAGCGACAACGGCAATTTTCTCGTCCTTTGCGATAGCTATCTTTGTCTCACTAATAGACTTGGCTGCTGGTTTGCCGATGGCTTGGTTTATCACGAGAGGTAGATCCAGATGGCTAAATGTTCTCGATACATTCACGGACATTCCTTTTGTCGTACCTACAGTGACTCTTGGTTATTCGTTGCTGTTGTTCTGGAGTGGGCCAGAGGGTGTTTCTTCAATGTTTGAAGGTAGTCTTGTGTCACCTGGTTGGTTGCTAATCATTTTGCTTCATTTCACGTTTTCTTTTCCCGTTGTAGTTAGGGTGATGGTAGGAGGGCTTCTTGATTATGAGCGAACTTATGAGGAAGCTGCTAGAACTCTGGGTGCGGCACCATTAACTGCCGATAGAACGGTTACGCTCCCCATCCTGAAACCGGCATTAATAGCGTCTTTCGTATTGGCGTTTGCGCGGTCGATTTCTGAAACGGGGGCTACTATGATGGTTGCGGGGGTATTTGAAAATGGGCCAGTTCTAATTAATAACCTTAAAACCGCCGGTGAAACGGGTTATGAAGGAGCGTTGGTTTTCGTCAGCTTCATCTTAATAGCAGTTTCTTGCCTGATGTTTTTAGTTATTAGGCTACTGGGTACAAGACTAAAAATACCCCTTAAGAAGATTCGACCAGCGATTGAGAGAAAACTGAGTGGCCATAAAGTAGTGACCTTGAGAAACGGCGTCACCCTTTTGATATTTCTTGTTCTCGTTCTCATCCCATCGCTCTTCGTGGCTCTCCCAGCGATACAAGCCATCTCGGATGGCACAATAAACCAAGCAATAACCGCCACAGGTGCATGGGAAGGATACTGGCAAAGTCTTGTTTTATCCTATTTCGTAGGAACCATCGCCACCATATTAAATGTTATACTTGGTTTGCCGATGGCAATTCTCATCGCAAGAAGAAGAATTGGAACGTTATCTTCAACAGTTCTAGACGTACTGGTCAACGTTCCCATGATAGTCCCCTCTATTGCACTCGGGATTTCCCTCAGCTTTTTCTGGAAAAACTTCGCCTTTTTCCCTGAAATTTGGTTACTGATTCTAGCACACATGTCGATTACTTATCCCTACTTCGTGAGGTCTGCAGCATCCGCGGTTGAAAGAATTAGCATAGATCTCGAAGAAGCCGCCAGAACTCTTGGTAGCCGACCGTTCACCGTGTTTAGGACAATCATTTTGCCTTTAACAAAATACTCTCTGTTGGCAGGAGCAATCATGGTATTTACGCGGAGTATAAGCGAGACTGGCGCCACTTTGGCCGTGGTAACTGAGCTACAGACTGTTCCAGTTCTATTGGTTAGTTGGGTTAAGCCAGGGAGTGGAATGTTGCCTTCAGAAATTGGTCTAGGCTGTGGCTTTCTGATCGTGTTGTCGTTCATAATCTTATTAATCTTAAGGCTCGTAGCTAGAGGGCATCAGCATGCTTAAAATATCCAGCGTAGTTGAATCATACTACTACAATTGCACACGAGCTTACGGAGGCTTAAGTTAGATGCCCGAGGTTCAACTAGTGAACGTTACCAAGACGTTTGAAAAAGGTAAAATCGTTGCAGTGGATAACGTAAGCTTTCGTGTTCAAGATAAAGAATATTTTTCCCTTATTGGTCCAAGCGGATGTGGCAAGACCACTCTGCTCAGAATTGTTGCTGGTTTAGTTCAACCAGACGAAGGCGAAATTCGCATTGAAAATAAGCTTGTAAACCCCATTCCGCCCGAAGACAGGAGTATTGGGTTCGTTTTTCAGACCTATGCACTCTTTCCTCACATGAATGTCTGGGACAACGTAACCTATGGTCCAAGAGTGAAGGCGTGGGGAAACAAAGAAAGGACAAGAATTGGACGCGAAATGTTGGAGATGGTTAGGCTCTATGAACGTTTGGATGCTTTACCGTCTGAGCTGAGCGGTGGAATGATGCAGAGAGTTGCCTTGGCCAGAGCGTTGGCCGCAGGCGCCAAACTGTTATTGTTAGATGAGCCACTGGGCGCCTTGGACGCTAAAATCAGGTTTGAATTAAGGTACGAATTGAGAAAGTTTGTGAAAGACCTTGGATTGACTGCCATACACGTTACTCATGACCAAGGAGAGGCCATGGCCATTTCGGACAGAATCGCGGTGATGAGAAAGGGAAAGATTTTGCAGATTGGAACTCCTCAAGAACTGTATATGAAGCCCCAACACATTTTTGTAGCTCATTTCATCGGAGAATCAAACTTCCTTGAAGGCTACATCACTGAGGTAAATAAGAAAGGGTCAGTTGTTAAGTTGCGGGGAAGATTAACCGTTCACGTTTCCGACAAGACGAAAAACAAGGGTGAAAGAGTTGTTTTGATGGTTAGGCCGGAAACGTTTAAGATGGAAGAAGGACGAAAAAAAAGGGTTAATTCGATGTTTGGTCACATTGAAAAGTTTAGGTTTGAAGGAACAAACATTCGATATGACGTCCTACTTGAAAACGAGGATAGGATAGCAATCGTTCGTCCTACGTTGATGGGAGAATGGTTCAACGTAGGTGACAGAGTTACTGTCAGTTTTTCCCCTAACAAAAGTTATATTTTCACCTATCCACGCAAAGGGTTAAGGGAGGAGCTGACGCTTGAGTGAACTGTTAAAATGGTTTGGAAAAAGAAGAGAAGAAAAGGTATTAACAATGACGCAGCAGCATCTGGCGATGACCATGAGCATTGCTGAAGACTTAGAAAGAGCTGTAAAAGCAGCAATAAGTAACGATGGAAAAGGAAAGAAACTATGCATAAATCGAGTGGCAAAGGCTGAAAAAGAAGCGGACAAGCTGAGAAGAGAAATAATGGATGAATTGGCCCGAGGAGAACTATCACCAACAGATAGAGAAGACCTCATGCACCTCGTGAAAAGAGTGGACATGGTGGCAGATTGTAGCCGCGAATCCACTCGCATACTCAACGTCATTTCAATGGAGAAAGTGCCAGAAAACCTGAAGAAAGCATGCGTTGAGATGGTTAAAGGAGCCAGAGAATGCACGTCTGCGCTTCGGAAATGCATCAACCGACTAACAGAAAAACCTGAAGAAGCACTTGAGGCAGCAGATCAGGTTGAAAGACAAGAGGAGAAAGTAGACGACCTCTACGAAGACGCTAGATTGCTGTTGGCTAAAGATACAACTATGAGTGCAGGGGTCACTGTTTTAATAAGCCAACTTTTTGAAAGCATCGAGATGATAGCTGACTGGTGTGAAGACGCTTGCGACCAGGTTAGAATAATTGTCGTTCGTCGATAACAGCATAGGAGGTGCAAGCATACGCCGAAAATTACAATTGAAGTGCGCGAGCTTCGCGATAAGGCCGACGGTGAAACGGTGAAGGACTTGATAAGTTTTCTGGAAAAAAGAATAGATGCAGAAGTGAAAGTTGTAGGCGGCAAGATTACCATAAACGAAGAGAATGCTCCTTCCAAGGCATATTTGCGGGTGCTTATCAGAAAATTCCTGCATCAAGTAGAGCTGAAAGAAGACTTCCGCGTGATCTCAAGCAAAGAAAACGTTTTCACCATCAAAGAAAGGAAGAAAGCTAGAGAAGAATAGGCTTTATTATTGCTCAGCAGGCAGAATGGAAATCATTTAACTCTTTGCTGTTCTTTTCGCTTCTTTTCAAATGTGTCATGAACCCTCAAGAGAGATCCGCGTGCCGTCCACGTTTTCTTATGAGCGTCAACCAGTTCACCTGCTTCCATATTGTCTTTTGCCTCTCGAAGCAACTCTTGAACAGATAAAAAAGTAGAACTTACCTCAACTTGCTTTGGATACGGGCCAACCTTCCATGAAGAACTTTCAGATTCGTTTTGATGTATGAGGGAAAAAAGAAAAAGTGCATATTCTAAATCGGCACCTGCTCGCCAAACGAGATTTACCAAGTTTTTTTCATCTTTTTTCGCGAGGGCCTTCATTGAACCTTCAAGGTGGTTTATCGCAGAGGCTATGGACTCAGTTATCTTTTCTTGCTTCATCTTTTATCATCTAAATATCTCGAAAGTTTTAAGTGATGTGTGCTTTAAGCTTTTAGTTCAAGGAGGACGAACACTCGTGCGTGATAAGACTTTAGGTGCGCTTATGTGTATTCTAGGTGTGCTTGCTATGACTGGATATTTTTGTTGGCTTTTCCTAGTGCCCCAAGATTTTCCCCCTTTCTTGGGGAGACCGCTTAGTGATTGGGCGGTAATCGTTCCAGTCGCAATCATCGTATACGTGTTTCTCTTCATTGTAGTGTGGATCGGTTGGACAATGGTTTCCACGCCGCCACCATTGCCAGTTGCTCCAAAAAGCTCTGAGGAGAAAAAAGAAACTGAAAAGAAAGAATAACTGGTCATCTGGGTCAAAGGAAATAGGTTCATCAATGCGTTTCAACTCGTGATTTAGGAGGGTTCAAGGGTGGTCGGTCGACGTTGTCCAAAATGTGGAGGACGACTGCGATATCTAGCGCGCTTATGGTACTGCGGCAATTGTGACAAATGTTTTGATGTAAGCCAGACAAAGCTTAGTGCCCGAGCAAAAGCAGAATGCGTGAGACCGTAGCCAACAGCAAATTTTAGAGATGAAGCTCGCTCTATGTGATTACCTTTCCATAGAAGCTTTGCTTATGCCTGCTTCTTTCTCCACCCGTATGACGTGTTCTGCTTTCTCTGCAAACGCTTCACTGTGGGTCACAGCGATTATTTGTTCTATGGCTTTTAGGCGGGAAATGGCTTCAGCTAACCTGTCAACTGAACCGTCTTCTCGCCCTAAACTCTCTGTCGGTTCATCTAAGAGAAGCAGATAAAGCCCATGACCAGTTCTTGACTGCATAATTAGTTGACCGAGGCCGAGGCGATAGGCGAATGCAAGCAGTGTTCGTTCTCCGCCTGAGAGGTTAGAAACTTCTCGCTCATACCCCTCTTCGCTCTTAATAATAGGCGTGTATGTTTCATCAATCTTAACCGTTAGAATTGGGCCTTCCGGTCCGCTAAGGTCGTCTAATACGTGTTGAACCATTCGTTCTAGGTAGGTGACGAACTCGCTTCGCAGTTTGGGTTGAATACTTCTGTAGGCGCCTCGTATATCGTCCATGACGCGGAGAAGCTTTTCGATATTCTCCATTCGTTTAATCTTTTGTTGTGCATGGTCTAACCGTTCTCTGAGGGTATCTATTCTCAACGCGATGTCTCTCTTTCGAGTTTCCTTTATTTCTAACTTAGACTTCACAGCGGAATATTGCTCAAATGTTGTGTCACGAAGTTTTCGAGTAGATTCAAGTTCGTCGATGTCGAATTTGATGATTTCTGCACGCGCAGCATCAAGTTGACTTCGAAGCGATTTTTCTTTCTGTTGTTTGTCTTCAAAGTCTGTGGAAAGTTTGTTTAAGGATTCATGTTCCTCTTGGATTCGCTCTTTTGTTTCTTCAATTCGAGGGGTAAGTAGTTGTAAGTTTGAGACGACGAAGTTGACGGCGCTGCGTAGTCCTTCCAGTTCGTCAAAGTTCTTCTGAAGTTCAACAAGTCTGTTTTCACGCTCAGCGTTTTCTTTATCAAGTCGTTCGAGAAGGCTCTTCTTGTACTCTCCAGTGAGATTTTGAAGACATAGTGGACATTTGTTTTCAGTTGTTAAGCTTGAAATGCGCTTTTTGGAGGTTTGTATTTCTTTTTTAGCAGCCTCCTGTTCGCCTCCAGTGCTTGTCATCTGGTCTTCAAGAGCCACAAGATATTTCCTGAGCTCTTTGATTGTTTGGTCAGGTTTTAGTCCCACTTCTTGGAGCTTTTCGCGATGCGACTTCTGTTGGGCTTCTATTGATGTTAGGCGTTCTTCAAGGTCGTGGATGAATGTTTTCTTTTTTTCGATTTCATCCGCTAACTTTGCACATGTGTCTTCAATGTTGGCAACGTTTGCTTGTAATTCTGCCTCTCTTCTACGCAACTTATCTGTTTGTTTTCTTAATTTCTCAAGGCTCTGAAGACGTGAAGTGGCTTCTTTGAAGGCGGTTTCGGTTTGAACAAGCTTCTTTCTCAAGTCTTCAAGTTCATTTTCAATCAGCGAAAACTCTTCAACCGACTTGTTGTACTCGGTTTGAAGCTTTTCCATTCCAACTACGTCGAAATCGCGTTCGTAGGCTCTCTTTTCACCTTGATATTCTTTTTGAAATCCAGCTAGACCGCTCCATGCGACTTCATAATCGGAAAGTCCAAACATTTGGTCCATCTTTTTCTGTCGTTGCCGCGGGGTCATGTTCAGCATTTCTTTTAGATGCTCTTGACGCACCCATACAACCTCGCGAAAAAGGTCTTTGTCGAGACCGGTTAGTGCCTTCAATTGTTCAACGACAGCTTCTCCCTTTGAGCTTGCGATTAATTTGTCCTCTTCAAAGAATTTGAGTTGTTCCATGTCTTGGCTAATGCCTTTATCATGTCTTCGAAGACCTCTCAGAATCCTGTAATTTTTTCCGTTGTGAACAAAGTGCATAGTTACCTTGCCTACGTCCGCTCCTTCTCTGAGAATATAGTCGTAGCTTCTCCCGAGTGGGTCTCCGAAAAGGGCAAAATCAATAGCGTAGAGAACGGTTGACTTGCCGCGCCCCAAGCCGCCGACAAGACAGTTGAAACCTCTGGCAAATGGAACCTCCGTTTTTACGTGAGATCGAATGTTTTCAAGCTGCACAGTTTTAATTCTCAGGAGTGAAAGCCTCCAACGTTTCCTTCACCTTTTTTTCTTCTTTTCCCACTAACGGTTCAAGGAGGTCAAGGGCGAGTCTTGCCGCTCTTTCAGCTTCTTCCTGAGCGTAGCGGTCACGGAAGATTTCGAAAAAGTATTCGAACGCCTTCGTTTTGAGGTCTTTCAATTCGCCTTCGAATATGGAGCGGATTAGCTCTTCAGTGATTTCTGTTTCTCTTAACCGAACAAGTGGGTGTACCGTGAGCGCCCTTCTCGCCGCATTTCTGATCTTGGTGATGTCGATCTCTCCGCGTCCAGCTTCGACTGGCAACGCTCCCTTCAATATAGGTACAATTACTGCTCCAGCTTCATCAGCCTCTTTTACTGCTTGTACCGCCATCTTGGTTATTTTTTGTGGAGTTGAGCCTGTGTAGTCACGTTCCAAGATGATGAATCGACGTGGAGTTTCAAGCTTGACGCGATGGAGTTTAGCTACTCCTTTTTGGTTTACTTTGACGTGGTAGAAGCCCTTGTCGACCTTAGCATCGTCGTGGCTGACCGTTTCTGTGCAGCCGCTGTAGACGAGAAGACCGTTTTTGAAGGGCATCTTACTTGGCTTGTGAATGTGACCGCCTGCATAATAGTTGAAGCCGTCGGGAAGCATTTCAGGTGAAGCTTCGGCTTCCATTTGCGGAGGGGTCAGTCGGGGGATATCGAGAGCCATGTGGAAAACGAAGATGTTGAAGCTGGAGGAGCCAGGCGCGGGCTTGTTCTGTTCTAGAAAGATGGGTAGTTGTTCCTCAGTTCTTCCTCTTGTTCGAAAATTAGGGATGCCATATACGTAGCAGTTCTTGTTTCGCCAAGAAGCGCTCTCATGACGGGGCAAATAACGAATCAAGCCTGCACTGTCCAACGGATTAAGAATGGTTCCTGTAATCACGTTTGGCGCGGAGTCGTGAGAGCCGTCTACTGCAAGCGCGGGTACCCCAGCCTCTTTTAGTCGCCTGAAATTGGTTATGGCGTTTTCAAGGGTGATATTGGTGGGACGAGCGCGATGGAATATGTCTCCTGCGATGATCATGAACTCAGGCTTTAACTCAATGGTTCTGTCAACCACTTCTCGAAATGCTGCGTTAAAATCTTCACGTCGAGCATCCAGATTATACTGTGCATAGCCTAAATGTAGATCAGCCACGTGAACAAAACTGAAAGGCTTCATCTGTTTCTTTCGCTGCTTCACCACTAACTCTCCCGAACTTTAATTAGACAAATCGCTTTTTAAGTGTAAGAGATCGGTGAAGATATTGTTGTCGGAGGCTTGGATTTGAGACGTGAATATCCTACTCAGCCTATTGTCGGCGTTGGAGCGGTCATTGTGGACGAGGGTAAGCTTCTTCTGGTCAAGAGGGGAGTGGAGCCTGGAAAAGGCAAATGGAGTATTCCAGGCGGAGCGGTGGAACTTGGAGAAAAGGTTCGAGACGCCGTTGTACGGGAGGCTGAGGAAGAGAGCGGGTTGAAAGTTGAGATTGTAATTGATAGACCTTTGGATACGGTTGATAACATCATGATGGATGAAAACAAACGGCTTCAATATCACTACGTTCTGCTACAGTTTTTAATTCGCCCTAAAAGTGGGACTCCAAAGTCAGGGGGTGACGTATTAGACGCAAAATGGGTTTCTCTAGATAAAGTTGAAACCTATGACTTGACAACCTCCTTCCGTTCTTTCTTCAAAAGACATCGAAACGAGCTAGAAGGATTCTAGTTCTTATCTGTGAAAAATAGCCTTGTTTGCCCCATTGTTTGGATGTCAAGAGCTTTCACCTTCACTACGATAGGGAAGTCTTTTACAACTTTTCCGAGAACGAGGCAATGGTGTGGCAATAGGTCTCGTGCAACTGACTTGACGGTTTCAGCGTCAACCTTGGCAGCTCTTGACACTGCCTCAAGGTCATGTTCGTTGGTGAAGTTGAAGAGGAATATATTGTCTGCTTGGCGATAGATGTTCTCTCGAATGGTGTTAGGTTGATTAGTCACAAAGGTTGTGAAAACTCCGAAGTGGCGCATTCTCGTAACAATGTCGTCCCAATAGGTTTCACGCAGGTAAAGATGAGCCTCCTCAGCAAACAGAAATACTGCTCTCAACTTCCGCTGAGTCAGAAGTGCCACAAGTTTTCCAAGCATAAACTCTACCACGACTTGCCGATCAATCGAAGAAATGTCTCGTAGGTTTATGATCAATGCTCCGCCACTCTGCATGATGTGAAAGTTTTCCTCAAGACTTGTTGCTTCTGCATGGTTGTCGGTGAAAAACCCAGAGTTTAACAGGCTGTAGTAACGAGAATTAAGTGCATTTCGCACATGCAGGTTGCACTGTCGATTTCTAATAGCCTCGCCTAGTTCATGCATCGTAAGCGTGTCGCGGTTTTTTAGAAATCGCCATATGCGTCGAAACTCTCGTGCAGAGGTGCCTGGCAGGTCAAGCGCGTGGAAGAGGATGTTCATCATAACGCGCAGGCTCATCTGTACCAATGTTATTTTGAAGTTGTCGCCTGGAGTGAGCACCCGAACCTTTTTGTTGTACTCGTTTTTTTCGCCGTTTGACGAGAAACCTAGGCGGGTGTATTCGCCGTTTAGGTCTAGAACAACAACTGGGGCTCCATAGTCTATGAGACTGAGGACGAGGAGTTTGGAGAGGTGAGACTTTCCGGTTTCCTTCTTCCCTGTCACTATGTTGAGTTTGCCGTCAAGCATGTGAGCGTCAATTGTGATGGAAGATGATTCTCTTGTTTCGCCGAGGTTGATAGGACGGCTTTTGCTGATTTTTGCTTGTGCCAGCAGAGAAGCCACGGGAAGTTTTTTGATGTTTGATTGGGAGCGTGAAGGGAGCCATGCTGTGTTTATGCTTAGTTTTCCGTTTTGTATGGTTCCTCGGATTTTGCAGACAAGCATTCGTGCGTCTTGGATGTAAGTTATGTGTGGAGCTACTTCCAGCGGGTCGAGGTTTTCTCCGTAGATGTGTTTGTCCTCTGTGGAGTTTCTTAGGAGTTCTTCTAGGATGCCGGGAATGTTGGCGAATTGGATGTCGATTACTTGTGTGACGAGGCTTCTGTTGTGTTTAGAGTCTTGTATGAGGAGGTATTCTCCCTTTTCGATGTCCTCGGTTGGAAAGCTTAGGATT
>JAUWDY010000044.1 GCA_030608565.1 Candidatus Bathyarchaeota archaeon
TCCATGTGTGCGCGTTGCGATGCTGTTTAGACTTGGCGTATGTTCTAGTTCTCTTGCGCGGACTCTGTTGTGATTATCAATGATTCTTAATTTGCTATGTCTTCCGATTTTCAGTTGAGTTTCACCTCTATAAGCAGTGACATTTGCATTTTCAATTTCAACTGTGTCATTGACGGAAAGGGAGTTTATTCTACCGTTCCATAGAGTTAGTTTCACAGTGCCAGTTTCATCTGTCAAAGTTGCATTGGCAAACACAACATATGTGTTGTATTTTGTCAGAGCTTGTTGTGGTCTTGAAATTGCGAGAACACGAGCTTTCAAGCTGATCCGCTTCATTCCAGCCTTCAAATCCTTAATTTTATGGCACGTCACTTCTTTAGCATTTCTTTTCTTCATTAGAGCTTCTTTCTCACGTTCGATTGCATATGCAAACCGTTTCAGCGGAGCTGTTTGCTTAAGGAGGTACATTGACATCGGAAATTGCGCAACTACCTTGTAATGTGTGGTTATAAGAAAAACGGCCCGGCCTCTCATTTTTTCGCGGCACTGAATTGTTAATTGTTTGCACTTAGATCTTCCATTCTTCCAAGCATGCACAATCTTGTTGAAGAGCTTGTTTGGGTCAATTCGGTGTTTTAGCGAAATTGTTACGAGATACTGGAGAAGCCTCGTATCACGTGTTGAATGGCCCCTGCCTCGAGGTCGTCCTCGCATTGCCCATCTTCTATTTAGCATCCAATCCATTCCCAGTTTTCATTTGGTTGTTACCTCGTTTCAATTGTAAGACCTACTGTTAAAGGGTTTCCATTGGATTGTTGGGTGCACGTTACAAAGAAAGGGGTCGTTTTTGCTCATAGAAGGAGAAACCCAACAGTTGACCTTATGGAGCAGTATATAAGCTTCCGTGAGAATATATGGGGTGAAATGGGACGTCATGGTCTAGTTGAACATTTTTTGAAGTTGTGGTTGTTAGAGGGACGATGTGTTGAGTGGAGAAGACCTCGTTAGGAAAGCTGAGCTGATTTCAGCGATTAGAGACTATGAAAGTAGGAGAGTTCGAAGGAAGGAGGGATGGGTGGATTTCACAGTTTCGCCTTCGGGGTCAGATGATAAGATTCTAATACGTGTTATAACAGGCGCCAGTTCAGGGGCCGGATATGTTGGTGTGGATACCGTTAAGGAGATGAGTGCGGTGTTGAAGAAGCGGAATTATGATAAGGGTATCCTTATTGGGAAGCGGTTTACAAAAGCGGCTGAAAGTGAGATGGAGCGTGAAAATATTGAGATGATTTCGGAGAGGATTATGCCTCATTTCAAGCCGGAGCGACTTTACTTGGTGATAAATGGTTGTATTGAGAAATTGTGTAGGGCAAAGTGTGGTCTCGTTCCGGTTAAGGAGTCTGATTGTAAGGGTTATGTTGATGGTCGCTATGTTTGTGATGTTAGGTTGGTTAGTGATAATGCTAGTTTTCATTTTGAGCGTGGTTGGACAGATTTTTTGGACAAGGATTTAACGAAGCTCTTGGCGATTCAAAAGGCATTGAATGATTAGAGTGCTCTTTGCATGCATGCATTGATTTTAGTGGTTGCTACATTCATACAACATAGTCCTAAAACTTTGAACCACTAAAAACAACGTTGTTCTAAATCCATGCATGCAAAATGTTGTAGCTCTGCCTGAAAACGGTTATTTATATTTAATGAACATCGGTGATAAGTTAATATAAACCAGAAAATTATATGAGAATGTGAACGTAGCCCGGGAAACTCGGTTTAGCCCGGTAGAGAAGAAATGTTTCGCCGATTGTAGTGGACAAGCATGGTGGGCTTTGGACCCGTCGACGGGAGTTCGAATCTCCCCCGGGCTACCACAGTTGCATATATGCTTATTGCTCGTCATAAGGACCCCCCTCTTGTAAGATACTATATAATATACATGTGCATAATCCGAAACTATGCTTTCTAGCATCTTTAACGTATGCATGCATGCACATATACAAGCCAAAATGGGAAAACAATTAAATTGATAACATTGATAGAGAGTAGTTTATCGGGGTGCGTTGAATGGTGATTCAGGCTTATGTTTTGTTCAAGGTTAACTCGGGAACAGAGAGGGAGACTTGCAGGAAACTCGCTGATTTTGACGACGTTTTAGTAGTGGGGATAATCTATGGTGAATACGACGTAATTGCAAAAATTTCTGTTTCAGACATGCAGACGCTGGAAGAATTTCTATCGGAGAAAATAAGAAAAGTACCAAGCATCATCTTAACATCCACAATGATCGTAGCCCGGGAGTACAAGGGAAGAACTAAACGTATTACAAAGTAGCCTCATCGTTTTTTTCAGTCGGTGTTCTTCACCGACTTTGAAAAAAGGGAAATGTACAGGTTCGAAAGATTGCGTACTGCCTGTTACTTGGCCATCTTGCAGATCTTTTCTATCATTCGCACCATTTTGACTGAGTAGCCCCATTCGTTGTCATACCATGCAAGGACTTTGACCAAGTTTCCGATAACCATTGTGGAAAGGCCGTCTACGATGGCGGAGTATGGATTGTGTATGATGTCTGATGATACTAGGGGTTCTTCGCTGTAGTCTAAGATTCCTTTCAGTTCTTTTTGGGCGGCTTCTTTGAACGCGGCGTTGACTTCCTCTTTTGTGACATCTCTTTTCAGTGTAGTGACGAAGTCAACTATTGAACCGTCTGGTATTGGAACTCGTAAGGCGAGGCCGTTCATTCTTCCTTCAAGCTCTGGTAATGTTAAGGTGGCGGCTACTGCTGCTCCTGTTGTTGTTGGTATCATGTTGAAGGCTGCTGATCTGGCTCTTCTTAGATCTTTGTGTTGCATGTCGAGTAGACGTTGGTCGTTTGTGACTGCGTGGATTGTTGTCATGAGTCCAGCTTTGATACCGAATTTGTCGTTTAACACTTTGGCTACTGGCGATACACAGTTTGTTGTGCAGGAGGCTAGGGAGATTATGTGGTGGCTATTAGGGTCGTATTTGTCGTCGTTTACGCCGTAAACTACGGTTAGGTCTGCACTTTTAGCTGGGCTCATTGGTGCTGAGACTAGTACTTTTTTGGCTCCTGCTTGGAGGTGTTTTGCTGCGTCTTCTCTTTTGCGGAATCTTCCTGTTGATTCTACGACTAGGTAGATGCCCATTTGTTTCCATGGTAGTTTTGCTGGGCCTCGTTGTGCTAAGACGGTTAGCTTTTGTCCGTCGACTATGATGTTTCCATTCTTGACTCTTACGTCGAATGGTAGTGGGCCATGGGTTGTGTCGTGTTTTAGTAAGTGTGCTAGGGTTTTCGCGTCGGTTAGATCGTTTACGACTGCGAAGTCTATGTCTGTTTTTGTTTCTAGGGCTGCTCGATATAGGAGTCTTCCGATTCTTCCGAATCCGTTTATTGCAACTTTCATTTTGTGATCACATCTTTGTTGTTTGTTGTCAAGTCTATCGCATGTTTTTTCTTAATAATATTTCGCCTTCTTATGTTTGACACGTTATTTGAGTGTCTCTCATTAGACTCCATATAATTTTTCTACTTTTCTGCGGAGCTCCAAAAGCCGTAGCTTTTTCTCTGCCTTGTTTCTAGACAAGTCATATGTGCACGTGCAACATCAACGAAACTTGGGAATAAACCGTCCTGTTTTCCTCTGATACTTCACGTATTCATCACTAAAACGTTGCACCAAAAGCCTTTCTTCCTCAAAAGTTAAGCTGAAGTATCCAGGAATCGCGACTAGAGGAAAAAGAGTAAACAAGTTAGGCCATAAGAAGAAGAGGCCGAAAAACATAAGGAAATAGCCGAGATATGAAGGATGCCGCACATAACGGTATGGACCCCAAGTGACAAGCCTTTGATTCTCCGGCATCTCCCACGAAACAGCACATCTACCCCGGACAATAACGCTCCAGATGAACAGCAAATACCCAACTGATGTGAGAACTAAGCCTATGATTTGTACGTGAAGAATGAATGGAAATTTGAAGTGAACAGGAAAATCATGTAGCGCATATATGAGACCGATGAAAGTAAGGAACAGATACAAGAGCACTTCTAGAAAGTAGACTCCTGTTCCAACTGCGGCTAGGCTTACAATAAAACCTGATGGACGTTCAATCTCTGCGTAGACCTTCAGGTCACGCCTACGCTTATGAACTTTTAGAATGTTATGCAAGTTAACTGAAAAGAAACACCCCAAACAAACAAGGAGAAAAACAGCCACAACCGTTTCAGTTAACATGTTTTCAATCACAAATGTATTATTTTATTAGTCTTTCCTTTTTTGGCGCACGTGCGTTCATGATTCTGTTTCATCTAGCCTCCTAAGACGAAGTGCGCGCGCATTAAGAGTGTGTCAATTTTTGCATGCATGCATTTGTATATTTGTAAAAGAGCATTTTCATTGTTAACACCTAAAGTAAAAAGGCAACACCGTTACTCGCGCCCTTCATGTCGGGGTCATATACCGCGCAATATTCTTCCATGTTAACAAAGCAAATGATAGCTTTCAAGTAGACCTTATTTGGCTTGAAGGTGACAAACTTGAACGACATTGAAATAGTGCGCAGAATTAAGAGAGACCTAATCCATACACGCAAAAGAATAGAAGATATGAAAGATGTGGAAGAGAAGGAGAAAGCCTTGAAAGTCTACGTAGAACTTTTAACAAGCCTAGAAATAGACACGTCTAATAGCCCTCCTCCTAGGTAACCCTTCTGGTAGAAAGGAACAGTGCGAAATCTCAAGACTGTATTGCAGGCATTACTTTCATCTAGCTCCCTCTGCTCTCTCACTTGACGTTCGGTGGATTGTCTTAAATCTATGGAAAGATGAAGTCCACTTGAGGAATATCCGTGACTCATCGTGTTGAACGTTGTAAAAACCCCTGGAATGGCGAATGCAAGAAAACAGACATAGAAGTCTACATCTACCATAAGGGCAAGCGACAGCCAATCTGCAGGAATTGCTGGCAAAAAATAGCAGAGAAAGACCTCGAATGGTAAAAGTGCGAGACTGATGCCTTTACAAGTGACTTGTCAAGATTGCGGCACTGTCCTTTATGAGGGCGCAGAGTTGAAACCTCCCTATGAAATCATTGAGATTTTAAATGGCAAATGTCCCAAGTGTGGCAAAAAGCTATCCCACATTCCCATGCAAGTTGAAATAAAACCCGTGGATGCATGCAGTGCTTCACAAGACTATTCTAGAAACCTTTAATGACAAACATCCAATTTTGATGAAGAAGAAACAGAAAAAAATGGGGGTTTGCGGGGGATATCTCCATTGTTTAGTGGTTTGGAAAAACCCATCGCATGCGTGCAAAAGGACATTTCAAGTTCATAAATCATTTAAACTGGAAAATATGCTTGTGTTTCGGGGTTGCCCTCGCAGAAGACCTGCTCTGCACGCATAAATCCCATACCTGCTCTTCTCATAAAGAGAAAGCCAAAC
>JAUWDY010000014.1 GCA_030608565.1 Candidatus Bathyarchaeota archaeon
GTAGGGGGTCTAGAGAGAGACAAACACAATGTAACAAAAAATTAGGGGGGGCTATAGGGGGGTCTAAAAAGAGAGAGACTAGTGCAAAATAACGTAACAAACACACACAGAAAACACGTCTATTCTTAACAAGTCAGCTTCTCACAAACCACCACAAAAACAAAAAAATAACGTAAAGTTTTTATGCAAACACGCCATGAATACATCTCTCTCACTTCTCCCGAGAAAATCTCTTGGGAACAAACAATTATCCAGGAGGAACAACAAATGCAACAAAATCCAGATCGTCCAACACTAAAAGGAACAACAACAATAGGAGTAATCTGCAAAGACGGAGTCATCCTAGCCTCAGACACCCGCGTAACAATGGGAACCTTCGTAGCCCACAAAAAAGGAAAAAAAGTATACAGAATCGACAACCACCTAGCAATGACCATCTCGGGAAGCGTCGCCGACGCACAACGAACCGTAGACATCCTCAAAGCAAACGCACAACTATACAAACTAAACACCAAACGCCCAATACCAATAAACTCAGCAGCCAGACTCATCGCAAACCTTCTGTTCTCAGCACGCCTAGCCCCACTTATAGCCCAAATCCTCATCGGAGGCATCGACGACACAGGACCACACATATTTTCGTTAGACCCCTTCGGCAGCCTCACTGAAGAAAAATGCGTTGCCACAGGTTCAGGCTCTCCCATAGCCTATGGAGTACTGGAAGACAAATACAAAGAAAACATGATAATCAAGGATCTCTTATCTGTAGTCGTGCGCGCCGTTGACTCAGCTATGAAAAGAGACGCTGCAAGCGGAGACAGCTTCGACGTAGCAATCATAGACGAAAAAGGATTCCACGAATTAAACGACGAAGAAAAGAGAAACATTCTAGGAGGCTCTGAGGAGCGATAAAACAGCGTGCCAGCACCCGACAAAACAAAAGTAGAAATCAGTCAATCCATACTAGAACGCGTTCCTAAAGAGGCAGAAATCACACGAATAGAATTTGAAGGCCCAGCTCTAGCCGTTTACACAAAAAAGCCAGAAGTTCTCATCGAACAAAGTTACGTAATCGCAGACATCGTCAACCTAATCAGAAAACGAATCGTTGTACGTTCCGACCCCTCGGTAAGACTGCCAGAGAAGGACACAGAAAGAATCATACAGAAAGTCGTTCCTCCAGAAGCACAAATTTCAGAAATGAGTTTTGACCCCAGCCTCGGCGAGGTTATTATCGAAGCCGAAAAGCCCGGCTTGGTCATTGGAAAAAACGGAGTTATCCTACAAGAGATCATAAAACAGTCACGATGGAGACCCCGCGTTCTAAGGAGCCCTCCAATACCATCTAAAATCATGGCCCACATGCGACATTATCTCCACACCGAAAGCAAGGAACGAGAAAGAATACTTCGTACAGTGGGCGAAAGGATTTTCAGACCAACAGTTTACGGAGTCGGAGACATTCGGCTCTCTGCGTTAGGTGGCTTTCAACAGGTGGGAAGATCTGCCATCCTTGTACAAACAAGGGAAAGCCAAGTCCTACTGGATTGTGGCATAAACCCGGGCTCCTCAAATTCGCTCTTAACCTTTCCAAGACTTGACGCACCTCAGTTTGATTTGGACACGTTAGACGCTGTTGTAATAAGCCATTCACATCTAGATCACTGCGGCTTCCTTCCGTTTCTTTTCAAATATGGATATGATGGTCCGGTTTATTGTTCAGCCCCCACGTCAAATCTGATGACTTTGCTTCAATTAGACTACCTTGACGTAGCGAGTAAACAAGGGGTGATGCCGCCCTATGATCAAAGAGATGTACGGTCAACCGTGTTACATACCATCCCACTGCGATACGGCGCCGTAACTGACATAGCTCCAGATGTTCGTTTAACCCTTCACAACGCTGGACACATTTTGGGTTCATCGATCATTCATTTGCATATTGGAGAAGGTTTGCATAACATCGTCTATACCGGCGATTACAAATATGGGAAAACGATGCTTCTTGAACCTGCGGTCGCAGAGTTTCCTAGAGTAGAGACTGTAATAACTGAAAGCACGTATGGAGCTCCACAAGATGTGATGCCATCTAGAGTTGAAGTTGAAGAAAAACTTACGGCTGTCATAAATAGCACTTTAGACAGGGGAGGCAAAGTTTTAATCCCTGTTCCAGCGGTCGGCAGATCTCAGGAGATTATGTTGGTCATTGATGGGTATATGCGACGAGGATTGATGAGGGAAGCGCCCGTGTTTATTGAGGGTATGATTTCTGAGGCAACTGCTATCCATACAGCTTATCCAGAGTATTTGGCAAGGGAAGTGCGAAACAGCATTCTACATGAGGGGGTTAACCCGTTTCAATCGGATTATTTCACGATTGTGGAGCATCCTAGTGCCCGAGAAGAAATTGTGGATGGAGATCAATGCATTATTATAGCGACTTCGGGCATGCTTGAGGGTGGACCGGTGATAGATTACTTTAAGCGTTTGGCATCAGATGAACGCAATACGATAATTTTTGTGAGTTATCAAATTGAGGGGACACGAGGGCGCCGGGTGCAAAAGGGTCTGGCAGAAACACCTATAATAAATAATGAAGGAAGAATTGAAATCATAAAATCAAATATGAAGGCTGAAACTATTAATGGGTTTTCTGGGCATTCCGACAGGAGACAGATTATTAATTATATCCGTCGACTCATGCCGAAACCTGAGAGGATAGTTGTGTGTCACGGTGAGAGAACAAAATGTTTGGGTCTAGCGAACTTTTTGCGGAGAAGGCATAACATTGAAACAATAGCACCTGAGATCTTGGAAACTGTCAAGCTGCGGTAGGTGTTTCCTCTTCGGAGACCGTAGTTTTTTCTCGCCATATTCGGACGAAGGAGGGGGTGATGACGACGCGTTCTTCGCCTAATCGTGCGATGTCGCCTCCTACTGATTCAGTGAATTTGCATAGCTCGTTTACTGCGTGTTTGATGTCTTCGATGCTTTTTTTTGCGAGTGGGCTGACTCTTAGGATGAGGATGTTTCCTGATTTGACTTCGCGTTTGACTGTGTCTACGTCGTCAAGGTTGCGTAGAGGTAGAGCTCTTAGGTAAACTTTGGCGGGAAGACCTGTGGAAGGAGTTTGTTCGGTTGGTTTTTCGGTTCTTTTGATTCTGTCGACGAATTTGTCGATTGCTTTTCCAAAACTTGACAAGTTTATTTCTCCTCATCTAGTTTGGTTGTAGCTTGGAGTTTAAATTTTTCCTTTTTTCGGATTTAAGCACGTGTGTTTGTCTCGTTATTTGTGCTAGTCTCTCTCTTTTATAGACCCCCCTATAGCCCCCCCTAATTTTTTGCTACATTGTGTTTGTCTCTCTCTAGACCCCCTACCTAGGGGGGAGGGGTCACGGCTTACGCCAGGTTTGCTTTTGTGTTTCGGCCCTATCTCCAAGCGTTGTGGATGTTCTGTCTAGGTAGTGATCCACGTGAGATTTGTATGGTGGCGTGGGCTTTTGCGACGTGAAATACTAGTTTGACGATAACATGTAATGCGCAATCTGAATTGAACTTGTGGAGTCTAAGCTTGTTGTTCTCCGAAAACAAACTCGCAGTGTTCGTCTCCTTTTCCAGCGCATTTTTCCTCGGTTACAATGATTGTTTTTTTCAAGAGTTCTGAGAGAAAACCCGCTATGAAACCTCTGAAAAAGTGGCAACTTGGCTGACTTGTTTTACGAGTCATCGCCTCAAATGAGTCGTCTATTATGACTCGTCCGGATCCGTTTTTGAAGTTAACTTCTTGGAAAGACATTTTTCCCCAGTTCTCTTCCTTTTTCAATGAGGAAAGATAGTTGAGTGCCTCTTCTTTTTTGTTAAATTTTTTTTTCGTTTTTTGGTATAAATGTACGCCGCATTTTATTGCCGTTGTGTACAGTATCACTGAAGCTGCGGAAGGAGAAAAAATGAGTTCTAGGGCATTTTCCATTTGACCGAACGTTTCGAACTGGAACGTGAAACTTCCTTCTCTTGCTTTCAAATTACATGTTCACCTTTGCGTTTGCCAATCTGAAATTATGATTAATGCTATGTGAGTATATAATTTTTGAGAGTAAACAAGATTGTCTGATTCTGAATTCGATTTTGTCTTATGCGTTCAGGTATTGACGGAATAATTGTAGAATCCTTGTTCTGATCTTTAGTTAAACTGCTGTCCAGCTTCTGATGATTTTCATCTGATGAATTCTTCTTGAAAGCAAAAATTTTTTAGTTTCTGTTTGGATTAAGCAAGTTGTTGTGATGAAGATGGATCTGTTTGAGAAGATCAAACTAATAATCGAAACACAGGGTTACATCCCATTTGATATTGGAAACACAAAGAAATTGTTTACTGGGCCTTTTCTAACACCAAATAATGCTTTTATCTTACATCTAACACCTTTGGAAAATCCTAATGATCATAGTCCTGTTCTCCCAGAAAATGCCTATGCTATTGACGCCGAATTTTCTCCGGATGACTCTTGGATTGCGATTCCTGTTGATTACACTGGAAAAGAAGAAAGTGCACTGTATCGGTTATCTGCGTCAAATCCTGAACGACCAATACCTATAGAACGCCTTAGCAAAATCGCAGGAAGACATTTAGGTTTTGACTGGAGCCCAGATGGGAAAAAAATCGCTTGGGGATTTTCCAAACAGAAGAAAAATCACGTGGTAATTCAACCGAATGAAGCTGAAACAGATGAACATTCTTTATGGGAAGGCGATGAGACGGTTCAAGTTTTCCACTGGAGACATCCCAATTTCTTGAAATTCACTCGAGTAAATGGTAAAACCAATGAATTCGATGAAATAATAATGAACCCAAACTCAGGCGAGATCATTCGAACTATTCCAGTCGTCAGTTCTTTTACCTTTAATGGTTCGTGGCATCCCCAGAAACCGACTATTCCATTTCTGAATAAAGGAGATGGCAAATTAACAATATTAAATGTGGATTCCGGTGAAAAAATAGCCTTACCACAGCCAGAAGGAGAAATAGAAAAAATTGTTTGGAGCATTGATGGTGAGACTCTTTATTTGTCGGTAACAAAAGATGCAAGGGACAAAATTTATTCAATTGATTTAGATTCACAAGAACTGAATCCTCTTCCGTTGCCCCAGGGGATTAACAAAATAGGCAAAATACGAAAAATGGACAACGAAGAAATTCTGTTTTTTGTTCATGCGGATGCAACTACACGTATGAATTTGTGGAAGTTTGCCTTGGAGTCACGTAATGTTGAGCAACTAACAAGAAAGCGTTCTCCCAAAATTGGAACCGATGAGTTTCCTTTGGTTAATTCAATTAGTGAACACTGGAACTCGAAAGATGGACTTGGAATCCACGGTTTTGTTATGGTCCCGCAGTCTCCACCGCCTGTAGAAGGATATCCTGCCATTGTTTTTGTTCATGGTGGGCCTACAGGACAAGATGTAGACTCTTTTGTAGGAACGTATCAAATTTTAGTACAAGAAGGCTTTGTTGTCTTTCGTCCTAATTTTCGTGGCTCAACAGGATATGGTGCGGCTTTTCAAAGAGCTAACTATAGAGAGATAGGGAAAGCAGATTTAGTGGACATAGTCAGTGGAGTTGAAATGCTAATCGAAAAATACAAAGTGAATCCTAAGAAGGTGGCTATAACTGGAGGATCATATGGCGGATACATGACTTTACGAGCTCTAACTAAATCAGAAATATTTGAGTTTGCCGCAGGTTGGGCAACTGCAGCTATTTCAGATTTTGAATATCTGTGCAATAGCAGTGATGCCTTATTCCGTGATTTCATTGCTTATCTTTTTGGTCCAATAGAAGAAAGTCGCTCATTCCTAAAAGAAGCCTCCCCTATAACGGACTGGGAAAAAGTTAGAAAGCCTTTAGGAATAGTCCAGTTTGCTAATGATACCAGAACTCCACTGAAACCAGTATGGGATTTTGCAAATAAGCTTGTTGAAAGAGGCAGCCATGTTGAATTTCATGTTGAACCAGCGATGGGACATGCTAACATACCTAAGGGATATTTAGTTCGTTCAGTTGCTCGGCAGATCCAATTCTTTCAAAAAGTAATGAAATGATTCTTCTAAAGTTTTGAACTAACCTCTTATCTTTCCATCCAATAATGTGCGCACGCACGCATACATGCATGTTTATGTTTGGGTTTGGGATTAAAGCTTAAATTTCTATAAGCACAATCAAAGGGTGGAAAAAGGAAGGGAAACTGCATGGTTACGGCTGGAAAGGTCTTTAAGCTGACTGAGCCCACGCCGCTGTCTGATCTGGCGTCTAGGCTTAGTGGCTACAAAAGGGAGGAACCTTACGAAGAAGGGGACTACAAGTTCACGTTAATCACAGAGATTGTTCGTCTCATGCCTCGTGGCAACACTCTCACAGGCGTATATTCTTACGACTATGTGACCCAGGCGTTTCATCGGGGGAAAACGATTCCGCTTCCGCGAACCGTTGAGGCATTATTCAGCTTTGCACAACGTGAAGACCGAGCGTTTTTGACAGTTGTTGAAAAGAAGAAAATAGCCAACTCTATCGCAAACAAACTCAGTGAAACAATTTATGAAAGAGTTGGACACATATTGGAAGCGCGAATACCTCCGGAGAGCCTTCGAGATTTCCATATGAAGAATCCTGAGGACACGAAGATTACTTTTTTTGACAATGTGGACATTCCTAATATAAATAAGCTTTCTTTGTATGGGCCGGACTTGGTGGGCACAACGCTTTTTGAGGATTATGGAAAGCACGGTGACCTATGGTATGTTGTGGCAAGGTCTAAGGAATATGGATACGTGGTTGGTGTGACACGGGATGCCTCGGTTACGATATTCAACGTCACCGACAAAGACAAGTATCTAGAGTATGTTGCAAAGGAAATTTACCCACTAGTCATTTAGTTTTTCCACTGATATTGCACCTCGCACAAAACCCCCTGCTCGCTAACGCCTGCGCCCTAGAATATCTATGCTCAAACAATACGCTCCAGAGTCATGAATCCGTTGCTCTTCTCAGTGCAGCCATTGCCAGCAACCGCGTAGAATCTAACGTTGGCAGGGGCGAATCTTCTTGAGATATAAGAAGAGGTATCTCGGTACAGCCGAGAACCACGGCATCACAGCCTCGGTCTTTCAATCGGTCGATAACCTTGGTGAAGTAAGCACGAGATTTTATGGTGAACTGACCCTTAACCAGCTGATTGAAAATTATCTCATTAATGCGTCCCCGTTCATTTGCCGTTGGCATCAAGCGTTCAATACTCACAGTGGCAAGTTTGTTGGGATAAACCGGACCTTCCATCAAACAACGCGTACCCAGCACACCAACACATCTATAGTTTTCACGCGCTGCCTCAGCAGCAACTATTTCAGCAATGTGAAGCCAAGGCAACGGTGATTTCTCGATGACTCGGTCAAATGCTTGATGAATTGTGTTATCGGGACATATAATGAAATCTGCTCCTGCCTTCGCCACCTTCTCTGCCGACGATAACATCAAATCTGCTACACCGTCCCAATTGCCTGCTTCGATGTATCGCATGTATTCGTTGAGGGGATGAGTATGCATTGTGACCTCGGGATGTGAGTGTTTTCCCATCAGTTTCATCCCTTCTATGCAGATTGTGCGATAACAGAGAGCAGCTCCTTCCGCGCTACATGCAACTATGCCAATGTGTACAATCCCTTTCTTCATTGTGCCATGACCCCCACAGTGTTGTCATGGTTTTGCCTTTTGAAAGCTTTGCTCTTGAACACCCAAAACATGGTTTACTGAATTGGAAGAAACAGGTGACTGCTACATAGAAAAGATGAGTTTTGGCGTTCAACTATTGGCGAGAAATGAATAGATCAATAATTTATATAAACGAATTAGCGTAACCACTCTTTATGCCAAACAAAGTTCGTTGCGCCCATATCCTCGTAAAGACAGAGAAAGAGGCAAACGAGGTTTTGGAACGGTTGAAGAAAGGAGAAAAGTTCGCAAACATCGCCAAGGAAGTTTCGCTCTGTCCCTCAGGAAAACGTGGCGGAGACCTTGGAACATTCGGCAGAGGGAAGATGGTGAAGGAATTCGAGAACGCCGCTTTCGCTCTTCAGAAAGGACAAATTTCGCCCACTGTAAAAACGAAGTTTGGATACCACGTGATAAAGAGGCTTGAATAGCCAAAATTCTCCTTCAAACAATCGCGACTAAAGACCAAATGCTGGTTGTATAGAGCTAGTTGTGACACGGTGACCGCGCGTTACGCGTTGGATTTACCCCAATTTTCCTTCGCACTTGCTAAACCTTTTTATATGAGGGCTGCTGTTTAGTCGAGTTGTCACATTAACTCATGTTGAATTAAAGAAGCTTTTGAAGGCTTTTGAAAGATTACATGCGGAATTTTTGTGACAGGAGAAGTGAAATATATATGCAGATAGAATACTTCAAAGACTTGCCGTTAAGTTCAGAAGTTATGAGAGGCATTGAAGAGCTTGGATTCAGTAATCTTTTTCCAATTCAAGCTCAAGCAATAATCCCATTGCTCGAAGGAAAAGATGTTATTGGGCAGGCGAAGACTGGAACAGGAAAGACTGCGGCTTTCGGAATTCCGATGATTGAACGACTAGACCCGAAAATCAACCGTGTTCAGGGCCTAGTCTTGGAGCCAACGCGTGAACTTGCCATACAGGTTGCAGAACACATAAGTCGGCTCAACAAATACGCACCATTCAAAGTCTTGCCAATTTACGGCGGAGAATCTATTCGGAAACAGATATACGCATTGGAAAGAGGCGTGCACATTGTTGTGGGCACGCCGGGTCGCATGATAGATCATCTGAAGCGAGGAACCCTAAGGCTGGCGTCAGTGAAAATTGTTGTTCTTGATGAGGCTGATAGAATGCTTGATATGGGGTTCATAGACGATATAGAATACATACTTTCAAAGGTGCCAGCGGACAGGCAGACAAGCCTTTTTTCGGCAACAATAGACAAGTCTGTAATGAATATATGTAACAGATACATGAGGAACCCTGAAAAAATACTTGTAAGCAAAGACGAAATAGCCCTTACACAGATAGATCAGTATTACATGGTTGTAAACCCTAAGAGCAAATTTAGAATCCTGTGTGACATATTAGACGAAAATCATATAGAACGGGCCATAATATTTTGCAGAACACGCATAGGCACAAGCACACTAGCAGATAAATTGAGGGAAAGAGGCTACGACGCAAGACCTTTACATGCGGGCTTCACACAATCGCAAAGAGACTTTGTTCTTAACTCTTTTAGAAACAAAAAATTGAAACTGCTTGTTGCAACGGATGTTGCTGCAAGAGGCCTAGACATTCAGGAAATAACCCACATAATAAACTATGACATCCCATTAGATGCGTTAGTGTACTTTCACAGGATTGGGCGAACAGCTAGAGTGGGACGTGAGGGAACCGCGATTACGCTTGTGGGCTACGGGGAAATATCAGAGTTTGACCGGATAAAAGCTTTGACGAAAACTACTATAGAACAGTTGGAATAGAGCGAACTACAGACAAAATGGAAGAATTTGTGAGGATATATCACCGCTTTGTTTGCGGAACTAATTGATGCTTGCAGAGAAGGTGGTCACTTTTTCCCAGAAAAGATAACCGTAGTGACCAAGACGATTATTAGGTTAAAATGTAAGTAAGCCAACAATAGGCATAAACGCAGGAGCAATACGATTGCCAATCATCTCTAGGCTGAAACAAGAATTCTCTTTCATTCAAGGGAACTACGCCATTCTTGTGTTAAGCTGGATCATCATGGATTTTGCTATGGAACTGCCAGGTACATACTACTCGCTTTACGTTATCGATCCTGCGTTAGGGGGGACAGAGACAATCCTCGGCGTCATAGGGTTTGTTTCTTTCTTAGCCTTAGCTCTGGTTCAGTTTCCTGGGGGTTACTTGGCTGACAGACATGGAAGAAAATGGTTGATTTCAACAATGACTTTCGGAGTAGCACTGTCATACATTTTTTATGCTTTAGCTCCCAGTTGGCACTCGATCTTAGTTGGAGCCATGGTTGGAAGTCTTTGCTTGATTTATCAGCCGGCTCTTTTGGCTATGGTCGCAGATTCGCTTCCGTCTGAGAAAAGGGGTATGGGTTTCTCGATCATCACCCTTATTACCCGTGTTGCGACGACTCCTGCTCCTGCAGTAGCCGCTTTTCTGGTAACCTTTTACGAGTTTGTTCCTGGTATGAGAATATGTTATTTTATTCTGGTGGCTCTTTTCTTGATTGCAGCTACTTTGAGGTCACGATTGCGAGAAACTGTGGGTGAGGGTGGGAGTATAGATCGTCGAGAGTTCGTGAGCTCTTATCCAAAAGCGATAAAGGAGGGTGTGGCTGTTTGGAGGAAGGTGCCTCGTTCAATGTACTATCTTTTCTTGTCCAATCTGGTAGGAACACTCGGTTTTGCTATGGGTATGCTTCTTTTCAATGTCTATGCGGTGGACACTTATGATGCGTACGGGAACCTCGTGCACGAATCTGTGCTACATATTTCAACTGTTGACTGGGCGATAT
The DNA here is from genome assembly GCA_030608565.1 of Candidatus Bathyarchaeota archaeon. Classification (GTDB taxonomy): domain Archaea; phylum Thermoproteota; class Bathyarchaeia; order Bathyarchaeales; family Bathyarchaeaceae; genus SOJZ01. The sequence continues at coordinate 10,580 of JAUWDY010000014.1, forward strand.
TGGGGATGTTCCTTTTTGTGACAATGATAATATTCGCCATTCCTGTTGGCAAAATTGTTGATAAGGTGGGAAGAAAGATTCCGATACTCCTAGGGCTAGGGCTCCTTGCGCCTTCCAGTTTGCTCTTTGTCTATGGAGATTTGGCAAAGCTGTATGTCTGTATGCCATTATTTGGTCTAGCACAAATACTACTGATGGTTGGATTTTCAGCTCTGCAAGCTGATTTGGTTCCTAAAGAGCAGCGAGGAAAAATCATTGGGTCTTCAAACTTCGTTAACTACATCATAATGGCGCTGGGTACGTTAGCTGGTGGTTTCATTTATGAACATGTCTCTCCTCAACTTCCGTTTCTTATTCCGGTAGTGTTTGTTGTTCCCGAGATCTTGATAATTCTGTTTCTAGTACATGAACCCGAGAAAAGAGAAGAATAAGACGAGTGCGGGTTAACCGATTTCTTGATGGAAACGTCACTTTTCTTCCAATGATGTTGTTCTAGTATTCGATTCCTTTTCTTCCGAGTGAACCCTGGGCATAAGGATGCTTGACTTCTCTCATCTCAGTGACTAGGTCAGCTGCCTCAATGATTTCAGAAGGCGCGTAACGACCAGTTAGAATCAACTCTATGTGTTTAGGCTTGTTTTCAATTAGTTCAACCACTTCGTTAGTCTTTATCAATTTTAAGTGTAGAGCTACGTTGATTTCATCCAGAATCACGATGTCGTATTCGCCGCTGTTGACGATTTTTCTGGCAAACTTCAGGGCTTTTTCGGCTCGTTTGACATCTTCTTCGAGTGGAGGATCTTCCGTAATGTATCTGCCTCGTCCGAAAGCCCTTGTTTTGAAGTCTGGGAGTTGCTTGATAATGTGGAGTTCACCATGTTTGAAGTCGCCGCCCTTAATGAATTGAATCATGTGAACCTTGAAACCCCATCCGATGGCGCGTAATGCTAGTCCGAGTGCGGCTGATGTCTTGCCCTTTCCATTTCCTGTATAGATCTGGGTTAGCCCTTTTTCCAATCGTTGTTTCGTCATCACGGTTTCTCCATTACCTTACCCGTTTGTTCTGAATCTTTTCAGCCTCTCTTTAAGAAGTGCATCTGCAGCTGAATATGGGTCTGTTTTCTTTGCCAAAATTTCTTGAACGAGTTTTTCCAACTCGCCCTTGCGCCTCAACTCGTCTATGATAGAATCTGTTGTCTTTTGTTTGATTGCTTCAATTAGTTCTGTTTCAGCTTTTTGTCTTCGCTGTATGTCAAAAACCTCTTTTTTCAGGTATTTCATGTGTTGGTTTATTCGGTTGAGAAGCATTGCGGTTCCTTCGTCTTTGGTTGCCGTTGTCTTGATGACTGGTGGTCTCCATTTTTCCTTCTCTGAACCCATGTTCAGCATTGTTTCTATGTCAATTACAGCTTCATCTGCGTTCTCGCGGTCAGCCTTGTTCACCACAAAGATGTCTCCTATTTCCATCATGCCTGCTTTGATGGCTTGTATGTCATCGCCTAATCCTGGAGCCAGCACAACAACCACAGTGTGAGCGACTTTTATGATATCAACTTCAGACTGTCCGGCTCCAACGGTTTCAACTATGACTACGTCTTTACCTGAAGCGTCTAACACTTTAACTGCGTCTCTTGTAGCCCTAGCTAGTCCGCCTGGACTGTTTCTTGTGGCCATGCTTCGGATGAAAACTTCTTTGTCGGTGCTGAGTTTTTGCATGCGTATGCGGTCTCCGAGGAATGCGCCGCCTGTGAAGGGACTGCTTGGGTCTACTGCTATTATGCCTACGCGTTTTCGTTTTTTTCGTAATTCTTTGACTAGTTTTTCTATTAGTGTGCTTTTTCCTGAGCCTGTGGGTCCGGTTATGCCTATTATGTGTGCTTTGCCCGTGTGTGGGTAGAGTTTGGATACGGCTTTTTGGGCTTCATGTGGGTTGTTTTCGATGAGGGTGATGGTTTTGGCTATGGATCTACGGTTGCCTTTGAGTACGCCGTTGACGAGTTGTTTGATTTGGTTCAATGTGGGTCCCGTGTTTTTGAGGAGTAGGTGGATTATTTTGTTTTTTGTGTGTTTTCTTTGATGAATTTTATGATTGTGTTTGTGGGGGTGTCTGGTCCGAATACTTCGGCTATGCCGATTTTCTTTAGTGCTGGGATGTCTTCGTCTGGTATGACTCCTCCTCCGAGTACTAGAATGTCGTTTAGTCCTTTTTGTTTCATTAATTTGGTTATTTTTGGGAAGAGGGTCATGTGTGCACCTGATAGTATGCTTAGGGCGACTACGTCTACGTCTTCTTGTAGTGCGGTTTCTACGATTTGTTCGGGTGTTTGCCACAACCCTGTATAGATGACTTCCATGCCGGCGTCTCTAAACGCTCTTGCGATGACTTTGGCTCCTCTGTCGTGGCTGTCAAGTCCTGGTTTTGCGACTACGATTCTGATTTTTCTTTTTGTGCTCATTTTTTCAGTTCGCCCCCTTTAGATTATAATTTGCTCTTTGTATTGTCCGTAGACGTTTCTAAGTACGTCGCAGATTTCTCCAATCGTAGCATAAGCTTTTACGGCTTCTATTATTGTGGGCATCAGGTTTTCGTCGTGTTCAGCGGCTTTGTGTAGTTTGTTAAGCACATCGTTTGCTTTTTTGTTGTTTCGTTTCTTTTTCAGTTTTTGTAGTCCGTCTACTTGTTCTTTTTCTGCTTGCTGCTTTATTCTTAGGAGTTTTATGGGTACCCAGTCTTTCTCCACTGCGTATTCGTTGACTCCGATTAGAGTTCTTTCTTTGTTTTCTATCTCTTTTTGGTATTTGTAGGCGCTGTCAGCGATTTCTTTTTGGAAGAATCCTTTTTCTATTCCTGAGATTACGCCGCCCATGGAGTCTATTTTGTCGATGTATTCCATTGCGTGTTCTTCCATTTTGTTTGTTAGGGTTTCTAGGCAGTATGATCCTGCGAGTGGGTCTATGGTGTCTGTTACTCCGGTTTCGTGGGCGATTATTTGTTGGGTTCTTAGTGCTACTCTGACTGCCTCTTCGGATGGTAGGGCTAGTGCTTCGTCGAATGAGTTGGTGTGCAGTGATTGTGTGCCTCCTAGTACTGCTGCTAAGGATTGGAATGCGACTCGTATGACGTTGTTGATTGGTTGGGTTGCTGTTAGTGTGCATCCTGATGTTTGGATGTGCATTCTCATCCATAGTGATCGTGGTTTTGTGGCTTTGAATCGTTCTTTCATGATTTTAGCCCACAGTCTTCGTGCTGCTCTGAATTTGGCTATTTCTTCTAGGAAGTTGTTGTGGGCTGCGAAGAAGAAGGAGAGTCTGGGTGCGAATTGGTCTACTTTTAGTCCTCGTTCGAGTGCGGATTCTACGTAGGTGATTCCGTCTGCTAGTGTGAATGCGAGTTCTTGTACCGCGTTTGAGCCTGCTTCTCGGATGTGGTATCCGCTGATGCTGATGGGGTTCCATTTGGGTAAATGTTTGGCACAGTATTCTACGATGTCTGTGACAAGTTTGACTGAGGGTTCTGGTGGAAATATGCATAGTTTTTGTGCGTGGAATTCTTTTAGGTTGTCGTTTTGGGTTGTGCCTCCAAGCTGTTCTCTGGGCACTCCTTGCATGTCTCCTATCGCGATGTACATTGCCAACAGCATGGTTGCTGGTCCGTTGATGGTCATGGAGGTGGTTACTTTGTCTAATGGTATTCCGTTGAATAGAGTTTCTATGTCTTGTAGAGAAGAAACTGCTACTCCACATTTGCCTACTTCGCCCACTGACAATGGGTGGTCTGAATCTAAGCCCAGTATAGTCGGATAGTCGAATGCGATGCTTAATCCCGTCTCGCCTTCTTTGAGTAGGTATTTGAATCGTTTGTTTGTTTGTTGGGCTGTGCCGTATCCTGAGAATTGTCTCATGGTCCATAGGCGTCCTCGGTACATGGTTGCGTGTAAGCCTCTTGTGAATGGGGGTTCTCCTGGGAAGCCTAGGTCTCGTGTGTAATCTATGTTTTTGATATCTTCTGGCGTGTATAATCTTTTGATGTGTGTGCTTGATGAAGTGTGAAAACTGTTTTTTCTTTCAGGGTGTCTGCTTATCCATTCTGGAACTGTTTTTTCTTTCCAGTGTTTCTGTTTTTTCTGGATTTCGCTGAGTTTGTGTTCGTCAAACACTTGTTTTTCTGCCTCCAATGATTTGGTAACCATATTATTGTTCGTCCTAAAAAGTTGTTTCTGCTTATTTCTTCTTGTTTATGAGTGTTCTATTTTGCATTTGTGTTCGGGTTTTTCACATTCTCTCTTATTCTCTCTCTAGACCCCCCTACCTATTTTTTTGGAAAAGCTTGAAGCTTGGAATGGGCTTCTTTTTGTGAACAGCGTTTAAATGCATGCATACAGCGTTTAACATACTTCCTTTACGTTTTAACATTAAAAAGCGTAAAGAACCCGTAAAACTCCAAAAATCGGGGCGCGCATGCATGCAATCTTAGGATTCAGGGGTGCTGATAAGCCCCCTAAACACCTCTACCTCTTCCCTAAGCGCCTCCACTTCCTCTCGTAACTTGCCTACTCTCTCCTTCCCCCTTGCTTTAAGGTCTTCTATCTCCTCGAAAAGGCTCGCTTTCTCCCTTTCCAGCTTCTCCAGCTCCTTACGCAACTTTCTGAGAGTGTCAGCAAGTCCTCGTTCAATCTTCTTCAAATCGTGTACACTCGCATTTATGCTTATCATGTTGGTTCCAGTGCTAGAATTGAACTTCAGCTACAGCAATCAGGAAGCCAATGCTGAAGACCTGCATGTCATAACTAGTTCGATCGCTTCAAAGGTAGTGTATCGGGTGTAGATGGCACAACTGGTTTTTCAGGGACAATGGAAACTGTTGCGCTCCTTTTCACCAAGTAGTGGTCCCCTTTCCTGTATACAACGCATGGATTTCGGCAGTGTGGGCAGTCAAAGTTCAATGCTTCTAAGAAAAACGCTTTCTCTTTAAGGAAACTAGTCTTATCCTTCTCCAATTTCTTGATCTTTCGCGTTAGGCTTCTCATTTCTTTTTGGACTTCAGTGATGTTTATCTTCATCTCCTTTTTTGCTTCCTCTTTAATACGACGTCTTTCCTCTTCTTTGAATCGCTGAGCCATTTTCTTGGCTTCTTCTCTTATCCGGAGTCTTTCAAGTCTCTTCCTCTCCTTCTCCATGAGCTTCTTTTTCTCCAGCTTTTGCTTGTTCATAACCTCTGCAGCAGCCTTCTCCTTTGGAGTTAGGGCTTTCTCTTGCTTCTTTCTTGCCATCTTCTTCAGTGTTTTAGCTGCTTCTTCAAAGTCTTTTGCAGTTTCAAGTTTGACAACCTTTGGAGCAACCTTGGTCAAAACCTTCTTGGCTGCATCTATACGCATTTCCTCAACTTTTTCTTTCTGCTTAAGGATAATTTTCTTAGTTTCCCTCAAGGTTAATTTCCTATTGATAATCTCATTAATGATGATACGGCCTTCTTTGATACTCCTACCTATGACGTTTTCTAGAGCAACCATGTGTGAAACGCTGATCTTCCCGGTCCACAATGCTTTCTGGATGCTGTCAGGAAACTTGAATATGTTGAGGTGTGCTAAGACCCAATGGAAATCAACGTTGAGCTCTTTGCTTATCTCCCAAGGTGTCATGCTTTCATCTGTAAGTTTCTTGAAATACTTCGCCTCCTCCTCAACAGTGTAATTCTCTCGGATCTTGTTTAGTTTGTACACCGAACGTCTGATAATCCCTTGTTTTAGTTGGACAACTCGGACAGGCGCAGCCTTCCAACCGAGTTTTTTGAGGGCTCTCAATCTTCTCTCACCATCAATTAATTCGTAAGCTTCGCCTTGTTTGCGGACGACCAGTTCAGTAAGAAGCCCATCTCTTTCTATCTCTTGCTTTAGCTCATTTACATCAAAGATTAACCTCGGTTGATAGGGACTCGGTTTGATTGAATTTATGTCAACTTTCATTTACTATTCCCCAATCTTACTGCGAGATTCTAACTTAGATAATAAGAAGCTTACTAAGAACCAACGATACACCAGGTTAACATCGTTCACTAAAAGACACAACAGAATTGAAATATCGTCTCAAAAAAGTAGTATATCTTGTAACATAGTAGGTTGGGAATTGCATACATGAATGTTAACATATAATGCATGCATTTAGCTTTGGCAAACTTTATGCGCGCGGATCTTCATTGTTTAAGAACAGAAATAGCTGAGTATTCAGTTTTTGGGTACGTGGTTTATGGATGCGTGATGGCGTGAAAGTGAAGTTGGGTTTGCATTTGTCAATTGCAGGCACGATTGACAGGGTTGTTGACAGAGCTGTGGAGCGGGGGTGTGATACATTGCAGATGTTCTCTCGTAATCCTCGTGGTTGGCGCTCCAAGAAGTTGAGTTTCAGGGAGGTTGAAAGCTTCAGAAAGAAGCTGAAGCAGAGTGGGATATGGCCAGTTGTTATTCATACGTCTTATCTTTTGAATCTTGCTTCTCCGAAGGAGGATGTTTATCGTAAATCGGTTGAGGCTCTTGGAGATGAGTTACGTAGAGCTGGGGAGCTGGGTGTTCCTTATGTTGTCACACATCTTGGTAGCCATTTGGGTCATGGGAAGAAGGAGGGGTCCAAAAGAATCATTGCGTCAGTTAACAACTCTTTTTCTGAGGTTGATAACAAGGTGGTTCTTCTTTTGGAGAACACTGCTGGAACGAGGAATAGCACGGGGTCTTCCTTTGAGGACATCGAGTATATCGCTTCCAGAATCAAGGATAGAGAACGTATTGGCGTGTGCTTGGATACAGCACATGCCTTTGCAGCAGGGTACGACTTGGTTTCTCGAGGAGCTGTTGAACATACGTTGCGGAGATTCGATGAGACAATAGGTCTTAAGGAGCTTAAGCTTGTTCATCTCAATGATTCCAAGCAGGGTCTTGGCTCCAGACTTGATAGACATGAACACATTGGAATGGGAAAGATTGGGGAGAGAGGATTCAGAAATATCTTGAAGAGCCCGTTGGGACGACTACCCTTAATCTTGGAAACTCCTGTTGATGAAAGGAGAAGTGATGTTGAAAACCTGAAAGTTGTGAGAGAACTCGCCAAATGATGCGATGCATGCATATTCACAGAGGAAAATTATGTAGTACAGAAGCACAATGCATGCATCTCGCATTAGGTTTTTGCTTAGCCCTCTACTCAGCTCTCACATACTCGCTATTGAATAAACGCACCTTCGGAATAGGCACAAGCTCGGTCTTCTTGGCTGTGTTTCTCATCGGTATGTGGTCCAACTCACGTGAAGAAATTAACCTGATTAGACTTATTAAACCAATTGAAACCAGTAATGTCGCGTTCCTTCATTCACAAATCCCACGGACTCGTATAACCGCCTAGCCCCATCAGTGGGAGCCGCCCCTAAGATGACAACTGCAGATGGCCTATACTTTTCTAGACGCTTAAGGCTCTCACAAATCACGGCTCTTGCCAACCCCAGCTTTCTATGGTTAGGATGTGTTCCAACGGGTTCAAGTTCTGCAATCTTGCTCAGAGGATCAATTCTGGCTGTGCAAAATGCTGCAAATTTACCATCTGGATCGACGGCAACAATGTCAAGATCTTCTTGGTAAAAAGAAGCAGTACTGAATAATTGAAGCAGCTCCATAGACATGCTCACAATGTGGGGAAAGACCGTCATCTGAACCTCACGATACTTCAGGAAATCCTTCTCGATAACGGCATTTCGTATTGTGTACCCTTCAGGTAGACTATATGTTGGAACTGGCAAATCTATGGGTCGTACTTGTTTATCTCCATCAATCTCACCTTTTTGAAATCCCAAATCTGATAAGAGTAGAATAAGGTCCTCATCATCGTCGTCGACAACGAATTTCATATTCACTTCTTCGACCTTGCCCCCCTTCATCTCTTTCACTCGATTCCACATCCATAACACTATCTCGCTCGCAACAGACGTATAGTTGGGGTGAACAGAGAGCCAGCAATCTCCGGAGGGCTTTGTGTAAGATACTGCTATAATCCTCAACGTGATTTGTTGAGCTTCATCGAGCGCCTCCCAGATCTTTAGATACTCGTCCTCCTCGTCTCGGTATTCTGTTCCGCCTGGGCCAAATTTAAGATTCTCTAACTCTGATGGTATCCAATTTGTATAGGCCTTCCTTATGCGGAAAATATCTGCAAGAAATTTTCGGACAGACTCAAAGTCTTTCTCCCAATGATAATCTCGCATCCTAATTGCCATAATTCACTTCACCCAAAGATCGAAGTAATGTTCACTTGTAGTGCTCTGTTCTTAGCTTTTCTCTGCGTATTGCAGTGTTCTTATCCATAGCTCGCACAACACTTATTCTACATGTGTGCATGGTGGCTGTGTCGCTTCTTTGCTTCCCTAACTTCTCTCTTTCAGCAAATAGTAGGTCACAAGGCTCTTGGCAACTAGTATGCCCTTATCGTTCTTGACTTCTACGTCGGCGACGAAGATTCTAGAGCCTTCATGTATATTCCGAGCTTCAGCAATGAGCTTGCCAGATTTGACAGGTTTCAAGAAGTTGATTTTCATCTCAACTGTAACTGGAATACCCTTCAGATTACTTGAACCATAAACTGCCCACGCTGCTGCCGAATCAGCTAAACTCGCTACCACTCCGCCATGAACAGTCTCCAAAAATTGAACATGTTTCTTGTCGATTTTTACTGACAATCGAGCATAGTTCTCTCGTACTTCCACGATTCGCATACCTAGAAGTTGATAAAAAGGGCTCTTCTCGCCGCGTTCTACCAGTCTCTCTAGTGAAGGCTGCATGATTCGTCACCATGGAGAAGAGTAGGCTCTCGGTCGAATTATCTGTTACTGTACAAATTCATGCATATCTTGGTTAGGCTTCAAAGTTTGATCAAATGAATTGTTATGGCCCATTCTTCATCTGATTAATGATGTTGCAGATTTTTTCTGGGTTATTTGAAGAAAAGACGAATGGTCTTCCTTTCTGCAGTACTATTTTCACTGCATTGCCGAATGATGTTGTGTAAGCCCAAGAGCTATCAGTGCCGTATCTAATGCCGATGCCACCATATCTTCCGAAAGAGGCTTTGGTTGGCTCACAGGACACTATATCCCCTATCAGAATATGTTTGCGATTGAAAAAGCCGTAATAAATTGAAAGTTTGTTAGTGGTCACCTTTATCTGTATGCCTCGATAATTCCAAAATACCAACAACACAAACGCTAAAGGAGACGCCAAGACAACAATCAAAAAGGGATGTTGAACAGCGATGCCAACGGCGATGGTTATCAATAGTATGCACAAGCTAAGTAAAGAAAAAAATCCCACTAGAGCTTTTACCAATGTGCCCGCTGGAACCCATTCCACATACAAAACGTCCTTCATATTAATCCACATCGATACATGTAAGAAATGAATTAAACTTTATGATTAATTAATAGAGAGATGCGTTTTTAGAAGAAACGGCTTATTTTTATTCTGGAGATTGCATGCATGCATAGAATTGGAAGGCGTTCATTTGCGCCTGATCTCACCACATTTCTCACATTCAGAAACTTCTAATGGCTCATACATTCTAATTGACAGAAGATTCTATCCTGCCATGAGTGTTTTCAGCTTTTCAATTTCATTAGCCAAGGCAGGATACAAATTATCTAGAAGTTGGGTTATTTCATCATCTGAGTAACCCATCATTTGAAGAAACATGATATCCAATTCTTTTCTGGGAGAAAACTTTGTCTTCATTTGCTCAAGAATACTTGGAAATGAAACGTTCTTTACGGTTTCGAAGTGCTGCAGCAATCGATCTCTTTCATGTTTCTTGAGTTTCTTTGGATCCAACATTTGCATCTCATTCATTGCATATTCATGTAGTTTCATCCATGCCCCTCTAGTCTCTGTTCTATGAATGAGCATTGCAAGCAAATTAAGGGTGCTATTGAACCACAGCGATAGAATCTTTGCATCATCATCAGACATCCCTTGGATGCACCACATATCAACACCCACCATCGGTATTCCAGAGTAGTATGCAAGAAATCTTGTCCCTGTAGCTGAGATGTCAAAACGCCTTGATATTACAAGGTTAGCTAACCTTGGTTCTACATATTTCCTCCATTTCTTTATGTTTGAAGGGTTCTTCATAACCTGTTCAATCCCACTAAAACCCTTGACAATTATAAGATCAAGCAAATCTGTAACGTCAATCTTATCCGTTCTCGAAGGTCTTCTAAGTCCCCTTTCTAAGACTTTTTGAGGAACCCTCAGTGTCTGTTTTGTAAACCTATTCTCTATCGCTATAGTGGTTTTATTCAAGTTTTTTATAATCCATTCATCAATATTCTTGATTGCCCTGAAGGGTTCAACAATGATTGCCCCATGGAAAGGTGGTGCATAATCAAATCGGAAAACCTCACCCTTCTCTCTTTTTAGAAGTGTTTCAAAGGGTATCATACTATCGGAACTTTCAACCATAATTTTCTCTAGGAGAGAAGGCAATCCCAAATCATATGTTGATATGAAAACATATAGATTGTCTATATGTTTTCTTAACTCTTCCTGAGTGACCTTCATAGCAATCATATCGTCATCTGTATACAATTCACCAAGTTCTGACCTTTTGACAAACGTCTCCAGCTTTTGAACGCACACTCTGGCTTCTTCGATGGAAGAGGGCAGCTTTTTGAGAGAAGACACACAACACTGTGTGCCCATCTTTCTTTTGCCTTTTTTAGCAATTAATAAGATCTCTCTGAACTGTGCCCCCTCAGAAAAAGCAGCTCTTTCCCATGCTGTTATGATATGTTCAATTGTGTATTTCTGAGTTAGCAATTCTCTGACTCCTCTTGCAGATTTCACTCTCAGAATAGTAGCTGGTAAGACAAATGCAATTCTTCCGTCTTTCTTAACAAATCGATCTGCAAGAAAAGCAAAAAATCCATACAATCCAAGTTGTCCATGTGTGTATTCTTCGAATTCTTTAAATCGTTTTGCAAGAACTGATTTGTATTCCTTTGGCAACCTTTCCTGTCTTGTAAAGGGAGGGTTCATTATGACTAAATCTGCTTTCTCTAGAGGTATCTCTTCTCCACCTACTCCTTCAAGAGTAATTGTACCTTTCTTGATGTAAGCTTCCCTTGGAGTGATAGCTCCTTCCTTAAACATGTCCAATGTTGGTCTTCTATAAGCAGCCTTTAGCTCACTGCAGATTGCTGGTATGATCATGTCAGGCTTCAGCTCTGTCGAGTCCCATACTGCAATTCTCACTTTCTCAGTTTCATGTAGCAAAGCTTGAAGAGAAAGATGCATAACTGCAAGGTGAGCTGCAAAAGGCATAATGTCAATACCCGTCAAATCATGTTCCAAAAATCTCTTATGATCTTCTAAGGAAATTCCACCTCTGCCAGTTCGGAGCAATTCTCTCTTTCTTCGATATGCTGCAACAAGCAGAGTGCCACTACCAACAGCTAAATCTATGACTTTTGCATCAGGCTTGTCTATGGATAACTGTGCTAGAATCTCTGCAGCTTCGTTGTTTGTATAGAAAGCTGCAACAGCTTTTCTTATGTTGAATGGAATTAGTTCATGGAAGACTTTGCCCAATACATCTTGTCCTATCTTCTCAGGTGCCAAAGCTTTGATCGTCATTATCACTCTTTTTACAGTCTTTGTTGCAGACTCTGGTAGTCTAGAAGCCACATCAAAGCCGAAAACCGAAGTGTAGTCTTTCTCTAATACAGGTCTAAAATATCTGAGTAAATCACTAGGTTTTCCAATTTTATCTTCATCTATCTCCTCAAAGGCTACATCCATTCTAGAAAGGACATGATAAAAAATTATTTGATTTACAAGTAGATAGGTCGCTGCTTGTCTCATTTCTTCAAGAGGATAGCGACCTTCCTCATACTGCAAAATGTTTTCAAAAACGGTTTTTCCACCAAAGATATCTTCAAGTTCTTTTCCTCTCAGTATCTTCACACTAGCAGTAATTGATGCTACAGCTTCAGTCAACACCTTGATTGCAAAACTGGTGTCAGCTTCAACAACAAGGGGTCTTAGAACCTGAGCAGCCATCCAATCAGCCATTTGAGAAAGATTTCCAGCAAAACGTTGGCTAGGTCTAAAATCCTTGAAAATAGCAGTAGCAACATATTCCAACTTCGGGTCTTTAGCAATCTTCTCTAATATCTCAATACTCCAAGGTTGCCTCAACTCTTTAGGAAAAAGAACTGCAAAGGCACCCTTAGTCTGAGTATACTTAGAATAATCATAAAGTCTGACCATAGCATCTAGAAGTTTAGCCTCTGCACCCAACTTTGTTTCAACTACATATTGTGCACCGTTATACAGAAGCATATCAGGCATTAAACGTCCAATTGGAGTAGTGTAAGATATCTCAGTATTTACCTTGACACCTCTTTTCTCCAACTCCTTTAACAAGAAATTTCTAATAGTCATCTCTGTAGGCTTAGGAACGCCCAAGTGGCACCAACCGATATCTAATGTTCATCCTGAACGTAATATGTTTTGCTTTCGATAAGCATGCATCTCGTTGTTTTACTCTTTTTCCATTTTGAAGGGTGTTCGTCATTCTAGTGTACCATATATTTTTTTCCGTATTTGATTATTTGAATACTGTTTCTTATTTTCTTGAACAATTGCTGGTTTTCTGTGTGTATTGGAAATATTCTCTTCGGTTTGATGTGGTTGATTAGGTCTGTTAGTTGTTGTTTGTTCATGTGGCCGGAAGCGTGATGTTGATGAAACTGCATCTGGAAGTGGTTTAGCCAGTTGTGCATAACCTTGTCTTCAATGTCTTCTTCACTGAACGGTTCACTCATACTGTGAATAAAATGGCTCCCCGAATCCGGATTAATGTCAATTAACTCCGCAAACTGGTAGAAATTCAAGTCCATAACCAAGTTGCCTTGATTCTTGTGCACAAACTCATGCGTCACCATCTTATCCATAAACTCCCGCTCCCAAACATAATAATCCTTTTCAACGAATTCCCCAGACTTCTTCCGCTTATAATAAACCAGAACATCCTCATCCTTCAACGGATCAGGAAGATCAAGATGCTCATCATCCACCAGTCTACTCAGCAGATGAGCCGTCTTCGGAGAAACAACAATCCTTCTACCATTCTTCTTCGCTACGTTATAGAAAGTTCTAAACCTGTCCATGTCCCGACTGTAACGCGTAATAAACACAATCTTACCCGTTGAAGAAACAACCCCGTCACTCAACCGTCTAACCTCTTCCTCAGAATAGTTCTTCCGCTTCTCCTTCTCAACCATCCGAGTGCCCTCACATATCATGGCCACAGGCTCGGACGCACAAGCTTTTTCAATAAACTCCTCAGTCATATCGCGTCTGGGACCGTGAGCCCTAACATCCCCAGTATACACAACCGTACCCTCAGACGTGTGAATCAAAAACCCGTAAGCAGCAGGAATCGAATGATCAACATGAACAGGCTCCACCACCACGTTACCAACCTTAATCTTGTCTCCAGTACGAAACATCCGATACGGATGCTCTCGATAATTACAGAAACCACTCGTCTTCTCCATCGCCTCCAAAAACAACTTAGTGCCTACGCCGAGGTGCACGGGAATCTCTGGATCCAAAAACCGAATATGATCCACGTGGTCGAAGTGAGCATGAGACAAAAACACACCATCAAATCTCGGCTTCACGTAAGAAACATCCGTAAACCTCAACTGCTCCTCAGCGTACAGGCCTTTCAGCTTAGGCAACAAACCAAACTCAAAAAAATCACCTAACCCGTTGATGCTCCGGGGAGACAACCAACTCGTAAAAAAATCTCCACCAAAACCGAAAGGCTGACCAAAATCAAAAAAAACTCTAACGTCACCATCCTCCAACAAAACCTTATTACCACCAATCTCATTCACGCCACCATAGAACGTTAAACTCACCATAAACACGCCACCAACAAATCGTACACAACCACATCTATCAGACAATCGACACAAGAGCTTAACGGTCCCAATGCATACGTTACGAAAGGCACAGTTGTTGTTGTACGCTATTCCTGTGGCGCACAAACAACAACACGCGACCCTACGAGAATCCTAGACAAATGTATGCATGTCCGTTTTTTTCGTGCGCAAGAAAACAGCAGGTTAAGCGCGTGTGCCCTCCAATTTTTCAGACAAAATAATCCCGAGTGCTAAACAGATGAAAGCAACTACAAATGTTTCGTGATGGATATCTTCCACACTGAACCATGTTTGCCAATAATAAAATTGGTGTAAGGCAACGATGAAAGCTAGAATGAAAAGAATAGCGACAGCAGTTTTCCTATTCATGTTGTCCTCTGTTACTACATTGGAACTAAAAAGAGTTTTCAATTAAGTGCATGCAATTGGCTTTGGGACCCAAATCTTTAGTACAACTCTATACTATCAACTAGGTGATGGAAAATGGAGAAAACATATCAATGCCCAGATTGCGGTGGAACAGAAATCGTATGGGATAGAGGACTTGGAAAAACTGTGTGTCCAAAGGATAGAACTCCAGTAGATAGCTACAAAATAGCAAGCCTAGAGAGAAGTATGCATACAACGATAAAAAAGAAAACTGCAGAATCCAAGAAAACAACTCAGAAGAAGACTGAGAAAAGGAAAACCACAACTAAGAAAACAAAAAGAAAGAAGAAATCGAGTTAATGCATGCACATGTGCTCGCTTAGTTCACAAAAAAAGGGGAAGGTTGCAGAGACTTTTACCAATTCTTTCTCTTATTCTTCGATTGGACAGTACAAGTCCAAAACCAGTTCTTCCTCTGATGCACTTGGATCATGAGCCTTCTCCAGACACTGATGCTTACCATACTTGTACTTGCTTGATTTAACCCAGTCCACAATCTTCTTCCAAGATTCAAGATAGCCTTCTTTCTGGAAGAATTCTGATTCTATCTCTTCTTTCAACTTACAAGTGGTGACCGCGTACAGTCCACCTTCAAACTCCTTAACCTCGACCTCTCCCTTAGGCTCGATGTCGGGTTCTACACGGATCCAGAACTCGTAACCGTACTCCTTTCGGCCGGGCGAGGGATTTGGGTTGTTGAAGCCAAATACAGGATGTTTCTCAAGGTCTTCAAGCAGACCTTTAGGCTCAGCCCACGTACGCATCTTCTCCCAAGCATCATGCTCAGGTGTCGTGCTGATCACATTGGCACTAGCCACACGCATCGGTTCAAGCCTCGCAATTTTCACTTCAAACTCTTTCATTTTAGGTTCCTTCTGTTTGGTATGTACCTTCTGGATGTAGTCTGCATGTCTTGCTGCCTCAAGTTCTCGTCGCCTTCTGGAACCCGCATAGGCAATGCCGACTGCCTTCACAAACTCTGCGCCATCGATGCTCAGCTCATAGCGACCTTTACCGATCCGCTTCAAGATACCTGCCTTCAAGAGTATCCCCAAGTGGTGGGCCAATGCCGTCTTACCAAGACCCGTCACTCTCTGAAGCACACTGAAAGTCTGTGGCCCCCTGAGCAGCGATGTCAGCAATGCAAACCTTTTGTTGTTTGCTAGGGCTCCTAAGACGAAGGCTATGTCTCCACTGGATTCACTCAGGGTATTCCAGACTCTATCATCATTCGCGCCACTCATGAATAGACTCACATCCAGCGCCACCTAGGTAACATGTCTCTATATTAATCGTTTCGATTTCCACTGAATGATAGTACTAATATCACTGAACATGCATGCAGGAAAAAATGAAACGTGCCGAAAAGCTGCTTTGATTTTACGTTTTTTGATCACCCAAAGGGTTTGGTTTCTCATGGGATTTTGCCACTGACTTTAGGTATCTGTCTAAATCTCTCCTTGTTATCACCCAATTTCTGCCTCGTTTGAACGCACCCAAAGCTCCTTTTCTAGCAAGCAAACTAAGGTATTCTTGAGAGTAAGGCGTAATTTTGCTGGCTTCAGCAAGAGTAAGTATCTCGGGTTCCTCTAAAGCATCAAGATACATGTCTAAAGCCCTTTCCACACATCGAGCTACAAAATTTACGAAAGCTGAAGCATTTCCCAAATCTGCTTCCATAAGCGTCTTCAAATACTTAGCACGATCTCGCTTCGGCACAATAGCGATAAAAGGATACCCCGTTTTCAATAGTATCGCATTCATTAACAACCTCGCTGTTCGGCCATTACCTTCTGTGAACGGATGTATCCGAACAAAACCATGATGAAAAACTGCAGCTAACTCTATCGACGTATACTCATCAGGGTTTTCTCTCAACCATTTTAGAAGCTCATTCATTCCAAGTCTAACTTCAGAGCTCGGTGGCGGCGTAAAGACAGCACCAGTTATTCTTACTCCCGTAGTCCGGTAACGCCCAGCATCTTCAGCGATGTTTAACATAATCAACCTGTGAATACGAAGCACGGCATCCTCGTCAATTTCACTTCTTGCAGCAACAAGACTCTCAACAAATTTTATCGCTTCTGGATGATTTTTCGCTTCCAAAATTTCCGCAATACTCTTACCACCAACTGTAATTCCTTCTTCGATAACAAGCCTTGTTTCCCGCAACGTCAACGTGTTTCCTTCGATAGCATTGGAGTTGTACGTATATTCAATCGCCATCTGTTCTTTCAGCCTCATCACAAGTGTAGACGGAAGAGGCCTCAAACTGTCCAGCCTCTTCTTCTTATCAAGCACTCTCAAATGGATCCGTTTGTTAATCAACGCCATTGATTACTCCTACACGCATAGACGACTATCCGATATAAAAACATATCCGATAAGTCTATTTTCGGGCTACCCGATACCAATGCATATCCGATAACACGCACATGCATACATGTCAGCATAGCCAAAAGAACGATAATAATCAAAGAAATAGTGAAAATGTGGTGCCCTCACTGCGGGGCTCTATGCGACAAAGTCGACGATAAATGCCCGCACTGTAGAGGTATAAGATAGAAAGCATTCAGGAAATCGCGTGTGCGTTACTTCTTGAATGTCTTTCTATAGCGTTTTCCGTTAGACTTCTGCCAAAGCTCAACTACTAATGTGTGTTTAGCATTTGGGCTTTTCATTTTCCAAGATTTGACAAACTTGTCTTCCATCGCTGTTCACAGCCCATTGTTTGAATGTATACAGTATTTGTCTTTTATGAATACAAAATATGAATACACACATACCTGCACAAATGGGATAGCAAGTTTTGTTAATCTCCTTTTTTCAGTTTCTTTGCTCTTTCAAGAAGGTCGTCACGTCTGGTTAGAAGTTTGTCAAACTGATCGTCATTGATTTTGCCTTCAACAAAATATTTTGTGATTGATTTTGACAAGTTCTCGATTTCTTGATTAAATTTTGACAGGTTATCTGAGTAGTGATCGTACAGATTTATCATGCTTCTGTAGAGGCGATAGTATGTTTTCTGTCTGCCCCACATCCGTTTTCCATGAAATCCCGCATATATGCCTATAATCGCTGTCCCAAGGGCTACCCAAATCTCAGGTTCAGTAGCCCAACGAACAGTGTTCTCAATAAGAAACTCTGTGAGATCTTGCACAGGCGGACCACTCGTCACCTGAAATGAATGAGGATACCTGTCACTATCACTGAGGCCAAACATAGCAATGTTATCAACGCCAGTAGATATGTTCGAAGGAGAGGTATTCCTTATCTCGGTATCCGATGGCATAGAAATGTTCATGAATCGATAAGCATTGTGGACTTCACCCACGTATGGCGGAGAAACCTCAAGTGAAACCGAATACATGTCTTTAGATTGAGACAAAAGAGTAGCTGGCGCTTTGAAATAGATTCGGTAATGCCTATGATCTGCTGTATAGTCTTCGTACAATTGCAGGGCATCAAAATCACCAATATAGATGGCCGCCAGATCAAAAGCAGCAAACAAGGGTTTTGGCAACTTTTCAGCCCCAATCCCTATCTCTGCCGGTCGACTAGCGATTTGCAGAAAATATTCAGGTATGTTAGTGATGCGACATGATATCTCTATGAAAGCTATGGAAGTATTAGGATCGAATTCAGCTGCCACTCTGGTTGTGTTTGGCGAAATCCCCAGCCAATCTGAGGGCAGGCCCCAGGAGTACATCAGCCACCAAGTTTGATCGTTACATAAAAGCGATTTAAAATCATCGAATGTTTCGAAATAAAATCCTTCCGTTTCTAAAGATGCACTTACAACTGGCCAGTTGAAACTTTCAGAGAAAGTTGCAAAAATGTAATTTCCAGATTTCACGAGAATTTGGCGACTATGAGCGTTATACCACCCTCCATCAGATATCCAAGAAGGGGGTTCTGGATGAGCACCGTCTTCTAACCATTCAATCTTGTCAAACGTAGGGGTTATAGTGTCACGAATTTCCCAGACTTGGTTATTGACTGACGAAGAGAATGCCAATGGATACAGTGGTTTTTGAAGATTGCATGCTGAAGTTAAAACCCAAGTTGTTACTATTGAAATGATAAAAATTGAAAGCAATTTTTTCATCTATCCACCTCAATAAACCTTTATGCTCATACTATAAAATTGTTTTAGATTTGCATACATGCGAAGTCAAAAATCAAAGCTCTTCCAATGTATGAACCACTAGAAGTTGCTGCATGCATAGGAAAATAGAATAAAGAAGCTGCAACTACACTTAGTATGGTGTTTGTGGTGGAAGCCTATCTATGCGTCAATTGCGTTGGTGGAATGACATGGGAGATTGCCGACGAGGCACTTAAGATTGAAGGAGTGAAAATGGCCCACGCTGTCACCGGCCAGTTTGATGTCATTGCCTATATCAAATTTGCCAACATGGATAAGCTTAGAGAGATTATAGAGAAGTTTATGTCCTTAAATGGAGTTCAGCGAACCCAGACAGCAGTCGTGATACCGCGTGGATTAGGACAGCAATAGTCAATCTCTATGCGTGCAACTTCTATGAGGTGAGGTAGGCTTTTCCCTTGTAGAGTTCGGCTGGGTATTTCTTTTTGTTTTGTTCTAGTTTGTCAAGGATAGAGCTGGTAAGGTCTATGTTGAGGATGTTTGCCATGCTGAGACAGTAAATGCCGACATCAGCAAGTTCTTCTTTGATTCGTTGCACCTCTGACGGCTTGTTTCTGAACTGTTCGCTTTCTTCAGGTTTAGTCCATTGGAAAAGTTGGAGAAGCTCAGCCGCTTCGATGCAAATAGACTCGGCTAAATCCTTTGGGTTATGATACTTTTTCCAGTCTCTTTCCTCAAGAAATTCTCTAACTTTCGACATGATATAACTAATGTTTGTATTGCCATCAGCACGCTCCATCAGAGAACACCTTCAATGCTCAAGTAAAATCAGAGTTGTACTTTTAATGATTGCCCAAGTAGTGCATACATGCACACGTGTTATAGCAGTTTCTTTTTTAAATCATTAAGACAAGTTCCAATGATGTGGGTGCATGATGTTAATGGTAAGAACCTACAAAACCAATCTATGCATGCAGGTCTTTGGGAGAAACAAATCACAATTAAACTGAATGCTAGCTCCCGTAAAAGTGGAGGAGTGTGTTGGATGCTGCTGTGCTGATTCTCTATCTTGCTCTTGATCTGACTCGGGGTTCAAGCAGTGTCCAAAGCCATTCCACGAATTCTCTTAAGTTCTTTGTTTGTATGTATACATCGCCAGGTCCTTTGATTTCTGTAACCAATCCTTCACCGCCCAGCAGAGTTGATTTCAATCCTCCGAATTTTTTGACTTTATAACTGCAGGTGTCGCTGAAGGCCACTAGGTGAAAGTTGTCAACAATAAGGGTTTGTCCCGGTTTCAGTGTATGTTTGTCTATGGCTCCAAAAGTGTTTATGAAGAGTGTGCCGTCGCCTGAAACTTTTACCATGAACAGTCCTTGTCCGAAGAGCCCTTTTGTGAAGCCTTGCCATTTGACATCCAAGTCTACGTTCTGTGTGGATGCGATGTATGCGGAATTTTGTATTATGTAGCCTTGGTTTGGCTTGACTTCTAGAGTTTCGATGTCGCCGACTGGAGCTGAGACGAAGGCGACTTCTCCACTTTCTTGCGTGGTTGTGAAGTCGTTTACCCAGAATGATTGACGCCCAAGTAGTTTCAAACCTATAGTTCCCAAGAGGCTTTTTTCACGTTTTCTTGTTTTAACATCTATGTTAGGGTCCATGTAGGTCATAGCCCCAGACTCTGCAGTTATGGTTTCATTAGGGTCTAAATTGAAAACAAGCATTGAGTAGGAAGGCTTGTACTTTATTTCATATTTCATGAACTACATCCTCACTAAGAATCATTCATAATTAGATGTCTTTAAAAGGCTACCTACGCTCTCAAACCCGCCTTGCATGCAAGCAACTAGAAAAACATTAAAGCGAAATCAGACGCTTAAATAATTGGGGAATCAAAAGTTGTCGACTAGTAGAGAATTAAAAGAGATTGGTATTATCACTCACTACTTCGTAAAGATTAATGTAGCTGTTGTGGAGCTGAAGGACACTTTACGTGCAGGCGATAGGATACTCATTCAAGGAGATACATCAGATTTCGAGCAGACCGTAGAGTCAATGCAGATTGAACATGAGAATATTGAGAGTGCTGGAACTGGGCAGAGTATAGGCTTGAAAGTCGATCAGAGAGTCAGAGAAGGAGACAAAGTTTACAAGATTCTTTCGTAGAAAGCATGCATGCTCTGTATACATGGACGAATACCGAGCACGACAAAGTAAATACAAATAGGTTGCATCATGCACATACATACAATGTCATTGTCGACAATTGCACGCATCCGTTCTATCTTTCGTCAACTTGCACAGACAAACTTCACAAAAACCATCCACTTGCAGTGTTGAGGAACTTAACAACTCAGAATACATAAGGTCGATAGGCTCCACGTGATGGCATAAGCCCCTGTTGTGGCCTAATCCGTGAGCCACCAACCTGCTTGAAGAACCCTCGTTCACCTGAAAAAGAGAGACAACCCCAACCTTTTCATCCACATAATCGTGAACAAGATAGAGCGCTCTCTTGAAATTCGTTCTATCAAAAAAATGGTACATGGCCACCATAGGATCTGCCGTTATCCCCAACAAGAGACTCGTCAACTTCTTAGAATCTCTCACTCTTCTAATCTTACTAATCAACTTTTGAAAAAGAAAGGCCCCATAGGATTCTCTGCCTGTTACCACCTTGAAGTCATGCTCAAAGCTGAGCTTCCCGACATATCCAATATCCTCCCATGTTTGCGTTGGAAAGTAGCCACTCGCAACTTCAACAATCTTGACCATATCTTTGTCGTTTTCCTGTTCTCCGCTAATCGTTAAAACACTTATGGACTGCATAATTAAGACTTACGAAAGACGAAATATAGTGGTGATTACGGTTCTACAAATATTCCGGAAACGGAAATATTTCAGACACCGATGCATACATGGATTAGTTTCTCAGGTTCTTACCATCAACATCATGCGCCCACATCATTGGAACTCGTGCTAATGATTTAAGAAAGAAATTCTTATAACACGTATGTATACCCGAGGGTTGCTTCATGACTGGACAATGCACGTTTTGTAGACTAGCGAAAAAAGAAGCTCCTGCAAGTTACATCTACGAAGACAAAGAAGTAATCGCCTTTCTAGATATGAACCCGATAAACGAAGGCCACACACTCGTAATACCAAAGAACCACTACAAGAACATCTATGAAATCCCAGAAGAAAAAGTTGCACACTTATTCAGGATTGTGAAGAAAGTAACATACGCAGTCAAGAAAGGAGTAAATGCTGAAGGAATCAGCATTATTCAAAACAACGAAAAAGCTGCTGGTCAAATTGTATTTCATCTTCATGTGCACATCATCCCAAGATATGGTAAACCGAAATCATGTCGACCCCGTGAAAAATGCGAATCGAGTGAATTAGATACTGTAGCAGCTAAAATAAGACAATTCATTTGAATTTGCACGCGTGCATGACCAAAAAAAGAAAGATGATGAAAATGCCTTAACGGCAATCCTTAATCCCCTTCACTTCGTGTTCTTTCTATATGCTGATTTCTGAACTGTTTCATGTTCATTGTTTGGATGCATGTTCCGTTTGTGACGTATTCTCCTGCCCTTTGTCTGCTTTGGTTTTGTGTTTGTGTGCAATTGCAGATGCAATCACGATGCTGGGTCCCAAGTCTCTTTTGTTCCTGCATCTGAAGCCTGTCACAGTCACCGTCTTGAGTTTGCAATCCCTCTCGAGTCTGTGTTTGAAGTACATCGCGGTTTCCGTTCATGTAAGCCTGTATAGGTGCAGCGAATAGAGCGAGGGCAACGATACCCACTACTAATCCTATTCCCGCCATCATTTTACCATTCATACTTTACCACCTCCATTCTTTTACTCACAAGAAAATCATGGTCACCGTCTGGTTTAGATGTTCGTTGTAACAAAGTGTTTCAAATTTTGAAACAGCTTATAAGGAGTGATTAGTCCTTAGATTTTGTGAGTGAAACATGCGTTCCAAAGCTTTGATTTTCTTTCTAGCAATCTCGTTCATTCTCGCCATTCTTGGCTTTTTCCTTTTTGCATTTGAAGGTGGTTTTGGTGGAAGAGGACACGGAATGGGTGAACAGATTCCACAGTCTTTCTTGCTTCTCTTGTTTATCGGACCTCTTGTTGCCTTATTGAGTGTACTAGGGTATGCTCTGACTTTTCCAGAGCTCGGAGAAGGCAAACCTAAGGTAGAACCTTCTTCGGTGCCAAAGGTTGCGAAAGGAGAATCTGCTCTTAGCGCAGTTTTGCGAGTTCTAAATGAGGATGAGAGAAAGGTAATTGAGATTTTGGTTGCTGAAGGTGGGACAATGTTGCAGAAGGATATTCGCTGGAAGACTGGTCTATCACGAGTGAAGACCCACCGAGTACTTTTTAGGTTAGCCAAGAGAGGAATCGCCTCAGCTGAGAAACACTATAACACAAATAAAATAACGTTGGCAGACTGGCTTACAAACAAGAAAGGGCTGGAAGATGACTGAAAACCTATCCGAAGAAACCTATCGTTTGGAAGGAATCGCCTTTGGACTTGCAGACGGCTTAATTATGTGTCTAGGTCTTATAATAGGGATTGCTGAAGTTACCTCTGACACTCGGTTTGTGATAATTACAGGAATAATCGGTGGTTTTGCCAACGCATTTGGAAATTCCATTGGATTCTTCATGTCCCAATCAGCAGAAAGAGCATTACAAATTCGTGAAACGACGGACCATGGAGTAACAACGAGAATACATTCTAAAAAGGAGATATACACAAACACCTTCTTCGCATTCGCATCAACCATCGCCGCTGTGCTAGTTCTACTATTCCCATTCATAGTTCTCCAGATGAACCACGCCGTAATACTTACATTCATAATCGGACCCATAATGGCATTCATTCTGGGAAGCTACGTAGGCAAAACAAGCCATGAAAACCCTTACAAAGAAGGACTAAAATACGCGCTACTCGCCATATTAGGAGCAATAATATCTCATTTCATAGCAGACTGCATCCAACTCCTAATCTAGAAAACAATGTTAGAACAATATTTCCCTATTTCAGCAGTCCCAATTTTCCTATTCCCTCAATGATTTCCAAATTGGCAATAGCGTAGAAAACCCATTTTCCTTCTTTCCTTCTCTTAATAATGCCTTCTTTCTCTAGTATCCCTAGGTGGTGAGAGGCTGTTGGTTGTGTCAGATTTAGAGCAACCATTATTTCACACACGCACATCTCACGTAGCATTAGGAGCCTTAAGATTCTGACTCTGTTTTCATCTGCTAAGGCTTTAAAAAATCTGCTTTGCTTTTTGGCCGATTCTTTACTTGCCATCCTATTGGCGAGGTCTCTTAGTTCTTTCGCATACTTGGATGCGTCTTCGGTTGGACAGACGCACGATCTGACCAGCCTTGCTAATCGTTTATCCGCATCAGTTTTAGACATGTTTATTCTCACCAGTAATTTGTATCAAAATATCTAAATATGTATTTGGGCGACAATAAAACATTATATTTAAATACGTCAATATGTAACTCCCCTTGAAGCGGGTCTCAGAAAATGCCCAACTCCCAAAAAAAGAAGGTTTCCCTCGGGATTTTCGAGAAATATCTCACGTTGTGGATTGCTGTTTGTATCCCAGTAGGATTGTTGCTGGGAAGATTCTTTCCTTCATTTGGTCAATTTTTGGATTCCCTGAAAGCTGGTAACTTGTCTATCCCTATTGGCGTTTGCTTGTTTTTCATGATGTATCCCACAGTGGTAGGAATAAGATTCCGTGATGTTGTCAAGTCCACGAAAAAGCCTAAACCTTTACTGCTCACCATAATTGCCAACTGGTTAATTGCTCCGCCACTAATGACCCTTTATGCAAATTTGATATTAACCGACCCATTGCAGAAAGCTGGAGTTATTCTACTTGGACTGTCACCGTGCACAGCTATGGTAATGTGGTGGATAATGTTAGCTAAAGGGGACTTAGCACAGGGGCTCGTAAACACCACCATAAACGCTCTTTTAATGATAGCTCTATATGCCCCACAAGCAGCCTTCTACATGGGAATAAGTAACATACCCGTTCCATGGGACCTAATCGCCTACAGCGTAATCTTCTTCATAGCCCTACCCGTCTTCTTGGGAGCACTATCCAGACAGGTTATTATGAACAAAAAAGGCGAAAAATGGTTCAATGAAATATATCTTGGGTTCGTGCGTAAAATATCCATAATCGCGTTACTGCTCACACTAATCGTCATGTTCTCTCTCAAAGGAGAAGTTATCCTAAACAATCCACCACTTGTCGCTCTGCTAGCAGCCCCAAACCTGCTTCACTACGTTACAATGATTGCCCTAACATACTCCATATCCTGGCTATCCAACTGGAACTATCAAACTTCAATCGTAACCACGCTCATAGGCTCAAGCAGCCACTTTGAAGTAGCAATAGCAGTTGCAACAACAATTTTCGGCATAGGCTCTGGAGCCGCCCTAGCTACAGTCATCGGCCCGTTGATGGAAGTTCCTCTCATGCTCTCTCTCACCAAACTTGGCTTATGGACCAGCAAATACTTTCCAAGAACCATGCATACAGCAAAGTAAAACTATAACCGATAAATAGGAGTCTACTGAAATCATGCACATACATAAACTGAAAGGCGCGCGCGTGTGAAATGAGTTCTGCAAAAACTGACACCATTGAAGTCAGCGGATTGACCAAGGTTTTCAACGGCAAGGTTAGAGCAGTAGATACAATAAGTTTTATTGTGAAGGGAGGCGAAATTCTAGGATTTCTTGGTCCTAATGGAGCTGGCAAGACGACCACGCTAAATATGCTGTCAACACTGTTGAAACCAACCAGCGGCACTGCTACAGTAAACGGACATGACATTGTTGAAGAATCAGACGCAGTCCGCCGAAGTATAGGATATGTATTCCAAGACCCTACGCTGGACATAGAATTAACTGGCCGCGAGAACCTAGACTTCCACGGGCGACTATACAACTTAAATCGAAATCTACGAAAGCAACGAATTAAGGAAATGCTGGAGATAGTTCAACTTACTGACCGAGCTGACAACCTCGTGAAAACTTATAGTGGCGGCATGAAAAGACGACTGGAAATAGCAAGGGGCCTACTCCACCACCCAAAAGTTCTCTTCTTGGATGAACCAACGCTCGGTCTCGACCCTCAGACGCGTCATTCCATTTGGGAACACATTCAACGCCTAAATCAAGAGAAGAAAATCACAATCATTCTGACCACACACTACACGGAAGAAGCAGACCATCTCTGTGACCGCATCCTCATCATTGACTTTGGCAAAATCGTGGCACTTGACACACCGGACAAGCTGAAAGCACAGTTAGAAGGAGACGTTGTGAGCCTAACCTTCAAAGCCCCTGAGATGATTCCAAAGGTGCATCCCCTCTTTGAGAAAAAGAAATGGATACGCCGCGTTCATCTTCTGTCCGTTGACGACAACCAAGCCACAACAAACAGGATGATGAACATGATGCACGGAATGGCTGCAGGTTCAGGGATGACTGGTGGAATAAACCATGGAAGCACTGGTCGTAGCAGGATGCCCAAACACCTTGAGAAAATGCAACCACACGGCTCAATTAACCAAAATAGTTTCAGCAATCAAGCCCTAGGTTCAAAGCGACTAAACTTGTTGGTGGATGACGGTGGACATCGAATCCCAAGCATCGTCAAACTAGTAGATGAAGCTGGAGTAGCTCTAGAATCAGTGGAGCTACACAAACCAACACTTGATGATGTCTTCATCTCAGTAACAGGACGGAACATCAGAGACCAACGCGGAAGCTTTATGGAGATGGTGCGACGTCACCGAATAATGCGGCAAGCTCGAGGGCGACAGACCCATGGCTAACGCATCCATTCAAGAGGAGTCTGAAACATAATGGTTCAACCATTATCTGGCCAAGCAATTTACGTGGTCTTACTCCGAGAACTGAAACGCTACTGGCGAGCGAAGGCACGTATTATCTCGTCTGTGGCCCAAAGCTTCTTCTTCCTTGCTATATTCGGCTTGGGACTGGGCGGGTTTATTGGTGGTGTCGGCAAAGTTAGCTACCTCTCTTATTTGGCACCAGGCATAATTTGCATGGGACTCCTCTTTGGCTCAGTGTTCTCCGGGGTTTCAGTTATTTTCGATCGCCAATTCGGCTTCATGAAGGAAATGCTAGTCGCACCTGTCAGCCGAACCAGCATTATCCTAGGCAAAATCCTTGGTGGCGCCGTCACCGCGTCGATTCAGGGCATAATATTAATGGCGGTCGCCGGAATCATGGGTGCCTTTACACCAACTCCAGCTTTGGCTTTTGGAGCACTTGCAGCAATAGGCGTTATGCTACTCATCACGACTGGCTTCGTGGGTCTGGGCGTGGCGATCGGATCAACCCTCAACGATTTCCACGCATTCCAGCTACTGTCTACCTTCGTGATATGGCCACTATTCATGTTATCAGGTGCGTTCTTTCCCATAGATGCTGTGCCTTTACCTCTTCAAGTTGCGATGTTATTTGATCCCATGTTTTATGGAGTCGAACTGCTACGGTGGTGTCTGCTAGGAGTAGGAACGCCGATGCTTGGCCCATTTGGGTGGCTGATCAGCTTAGGAGTGCTCACAGGCTTCAACGCATTGATGATAGGCATCGGTACATACCTCTTCTCCCGCGCCCAAGTCTGAAGGCACCTAGCCGAGAAGAATCCAGCGTGCACACATACTTAGAAAGACTACTCTTTCATGGTCTTACACATTCAGCTTTTGGTCTATAGGGTCTTTTTGGCTTAGGTTTGCTATGCTTCGGGCAGCGCTTAACACAAACAAACACGCCTTGGTGAACCTTAAAAGACACAACCGCAAATGTCTGTCAACGTTTCAGTCAACCCCACATCACGTTCTCAAAATAGCATTATTGAAGTTCATAACCGGTATACATCTATTGCATTCCATGGATTTTTTTCAATTCGCCTAGGTACTGACCCCTGTCCAATCTATATTTGACACTTAGGATGCCCCCAGATACTACTGAAGCCAATCCAGTTAGCGTAAAAAACAGCCCCAGAAGATGCCATGGAGCAGGTTCAGTGCAGTATGGAATTATTAGAAACCAATCTGGGCTTTCTGCTGACAGAACTGTTTGGAGAGTTCCCACCGAAAACAAGATAACACCTAAAATTATAAGCAAGTGTGCTTGTGTTTGGTTGTGCCTGGATTCCTCAGACTTTTCGCGCAAGTAATCTTGGAGGGACAAATCTTTTTCACGTCTATCAATTGTATTTTCTTTTTCTATGTCTATGATTCTGTGTATTTGAAATGATAAAAATATTGTGTACTAGGGATTCAGATTCAGAATTGCACCGCCTTTCCTCTATCATTTCTCCATTCTTTCTCCATTCTTGCATGCATACTATCCTGTACGCCAAGCTTCAAAAGGAATGTATATTTTCATATACGCTCGCAAAAAAGTAAGGTGGTTATGGGATCACTTTTATATGCGAAGTGATGAAAACGAGAGTGGGAATGACTTATGGTTTATTGCACTAAATGTGGTACCAAGAACGAGGAAGATGCTAAACACTGCAGAAAGTGCGGGGCAAGCTTGGAGGTCTCACGGGAGAAACGCTTCGAAAAACGTGTAGAGGAATGGGGCGAAGAATTTGGGAGACGTGCAGAGGAGTGGGGAGAACAGTTTGGAAAGCGTGCGGAAGAGGAATGTTTTGGACTCCCCCATGGCGGCGCAATCTTTGGACTATTCATTGGCATGATAATAATACTTGCAGGAATTATTTTTATTCTGCAGGAAGTGGGCGTGGTCGTGAAGGGCTTTAACCTTCTTTGGCCATTCTTTGTAATCATCTTTGGAATACTATTCGTCGGTGGCGCTATATACGCCTTAACCCGCAGATAAACACTCTACGCATGCATGTGGGATCTTTGGGCGTTTCTCGGCGTCTATCAGATTACTCGACCATACTGGCCTTTCATCGAGCAAGAACGAGGTAATTATCGCCTGCTGATACGGCACCTCTCCTGAAAGACTTTGTCTAACGCCCATTCTTAGTTTTAGAGAATTTTTATAAAAAATGATGACGGAATCCTCTATGGAAGATTACTGCACTAGATATTAATAGAGAATTTTCCTAACTCTTAAAATGGTGCGGGCACGGCTTAGCATAGATTAGCTTCATTATGGACTTTCTCTCCTCTCACTTCATTACCCAAGCCCGCACCAGAAGCTGACTATATTACTCTGCATGTATTCTTTAACGATTTTGACGAAAGGTTTAAGTATCTCAATTACATATTACGTGATATGCAATACGTATTACAATAGGTTTGTGAGGTGAAACAAATGGAAAAAGATATTGATATAGATGAAGAAAAAGCGGAAAAGAAAATGAAATGCATAGTGAAGATGCATTGCCCTGAGGGCGAGGACGCAGACAAAATCAAAGAAAAAGTCCTAATGAGGCTAGGTGAGGAGTTGCCAGGTAGAGCCAACGTAGTAATGACGAGACTAAACGATGAAGACCTAAAGCAAATCGATGCTCTTGTCGAAGTTGAAGTCTTCAAAAGCAGATCCAAGGCCGCAGCATTCTTCATAAAAGAAGGAATGCAAGCCCGGAAAGACCTTTTTCAGAAAGTCATGCCAACTGTGAACAAGATTAGAGAACTGAAAGAACAAGCAAAAAAATCGCTAAGCCAAGGCAAAACACAATAAGCACAAACGCGTGCATTCCCCTATTTTCTAGTTTTCATGTCGGAGGTCCCTTTGAGGTCCATTCTGGGACTCGAGCGTTAGGAACGGAATCAGCTCATGGAATATATGGTTTTATATCAATTACTGGTGAGCCTTTGAAAGCGTCAAGCCCCTTCACCGTCAAGGTGCATTCTTCAACCTTCACCAGTTCCACCACGCACAAACATATCGGATTGGGCCTAGACGGGCTTCTGCAAGCGAAAACCCCGGTTTCCACATTCCTCTTGTGTCTTCCCGGAAAAACCAACAAAACATTTCTCTCCTTTTCGGTGTCCCGCAGATGAGCCCAGTAAAGGACAATCACATGAGAAAAAGCAGCTATACCTCTAAGTCCACCGCAGTATTCCGGGAAAACCTTAATTCTTCCTTCTTGCTC
>JAUWDY010000008.1 GCA_030608565.1 Candidatus Bathyarchaeota archaeon
ATCAGCATCATGTAGATTTGGAAATTGTTAGGCCCAGCGAACCAGCTGAGCAGGGGCTCTTACACCTAGCGGACTTTGAAAAAGCAGTTGACGATAAGACAAAGCTGGTGGCGATAACACATGTTTCAAACGTTTTAGGAACAATTACACCTGTTAGAGAAATAACTGAAATAGCGCATGAGCATGGAGCCTACGTTCTCATCGATGGGGCTCAGTCTGTTCCACACATGAAAGTGGACGTTCAGAAAATCGGGTGCGACTTTCTCGCATTTAGCGGGCACAAGATGTGTGCACCGACTGGAGCTGGCGCCCTATACATCCGAGAGGATTTGATGAAGGAAGTTGAACCTCTATGTATTGGTGGAGGAACCATAGCGGATGTGGGCGTCGATTACTACAAGCTTGAAGAAAACTCCACGCGGTTTGAGGCAGGAACCCCCGCCATTGCAGAGTCTATTGGCTTAGGAGCAGCGGTTGACTACTTACAGAATTTAGGAATGGAAAACATTGAGAGCTACGAAAAGGAGCTTACAGAACAGATGTATGAAGAGTTCATAAAACTTCCTAAAGTTAAACTGTATGGTCCTGAACCCAAAAATAAGATAGGAATCACAGCGTTTAACGTGAGCGGCTTGAATCCACACGACGTGGCTTTAGCGCTCGACGTTTCAGCCAACATCATGGTTCGCTCAGGACACCAATGTGCCCTACCTCTTATGAAAAACATCATTCGTAAGTCTGGAAGCGTTCGAGCATCCGCCTACTTCTACAACACAAGGAATGAAATAAATAAACTTGCATCAGCAGTGAGAGAAATAGCGGAAGCAATGGCTAAATGAGGAAACCGCATGTTCGGTTCATTTCGGAATTGTTTTCGTCAGAGTTGAATTGCGGTGTCTAAGCAAGATTTGATGCGAGCAGTTGTGACCGAAGTTATCGGCTGCCGTGGGTGTGAGTTGTGGAAGCAGCGCCGTAACCCTGTTCCTGGAGAAGGGAATGTTGATGCGGCCGTGATGTTTGTAGGCGAGGCGCCTGGCTACTGGGAAGACGTGAAGGGTCGACCATTCGTTGGAGCCGCGGGCAAGCTTCTTGACGAGTTATTGTCAGAAATCGGGCTTTCTCGAGGCGACATATACATTGCGAACCTTCTCAAGTGTAGGCCTCCGGAAAACCGTGATCCCTTACCAGACGAGGTTGAGGCTTGCACCCCTTTTCTGAATCGGCAAATCCAAATTATTAGGCCAAGGCTTATTGTGACGCTTGGAAGACATGCAACTTCTTATATTCTCTCTAAGGCTGGTTTGCCCGTTGAAGGTATCACTAAGCTTCATGGGAGAACGTTTAATACAAGGATTCTTGGTTTGCAAGTGGTTGTGATTCCTACGTTTCATCCTGCTGCCGCATTATATCAGCTGAAGTATAAACGTGGGCTTGAAGACGATTTTCAAATCGTAAAACTTGAGCTTGAAAAACTGGAGGAACTTTAACTGAGTCTGGCTTCTATGTCAGTTTTGGGAAGTCTGTGAAAGAACCTCCGACGACTTTCAGTCTAGGCTCAATTTTTCCGTTCTCGATTTTGATGACGTTGTACGAGTTTTCGAAGAATCCTCGTAATCTCATAGTTGAAATGGCGCCTGAGAATAGAAAGTTGATGTCGTTCAGTTTCCACAGCCACGGTCTGTGTCGATGACCGCTTAATACGAGATCTGGGCTTAGCTTTGAAAGTAGTTTTAGAACGTCGCCTGCGTCTTCCACCATTGCGGCTTCAAGCCCCGTGTCTGGAACTGGGATCAGATGGTGATGCATGACTAGAATATTGAATTTTCCTTTGGTGAAATTTTCTTTGATGAATTGGATCTGATCTCTTCCAACTCTTCCCTCATCTTTGTCTGGTCTTGCAGTGTTGACGTAGATGACTCTGTACTTTTGGTTTTCAAATGTTCCTGATGGGGGCCCGAAGAGACTTTCGTAGTGTATGTAGCCCGTGTAAAGTGAGTCGTGGTTGCCCATGGTTACGATTTTTCGGGGGCACTTGATTTGGTCGATGAATCTTTTTGCTTCCTCAAACTCAGTTTTGAATCCCATATCAGTCAAGTCTCCAGCGATGACTACGAGGTCTGGGTTTAGCCTGTTGATTTCGTTCATCGCCGTTGTTAGTTTTTCTCGTAGAAATGAGGGCCCACTTGTGCAGTGTAGATCAGACATTTGAACGATGATCACGTTTGTTCATCTCCTTTTCCAATTTTCCGTCAACCAGAAACGCTTGAAGTAATTAAATGTTACCTTTTGAAGGTACTATGAATTGTAAGCAGATGGTCGGTAGGAGTGTTTCTTTGATTCCAATACGCTCCAAACGATTTTTCACCATTGCCAACCAAAAAGGCTTCAGTGTTTCAAAAACCAATTTTTTGCCAAAACTCTAGACTCTTCACACACAAACACAAAACACATAACATCTAAAATATTAAATCTCTCTGCCCGTTATCTAACAGGGTGCGAATATGTCTTTCAAACGCAAAATGGATCGTTCCGTAAAAAAAGCAGGTTCAAACATAGTCTTAGCCTTAGACCTTCCCTTTGATCCGCCCCAGCGTCTTCTGCATCGAAGCGTTAAAACATTGGAGACCGTGCATCCATACATCTGTGCGGTGAAGATAAATCGTCAGCTGGTTCTCCCGCTCGGCTTGTTTGACGGCGTGCAGAAAATTGTGAACTTAGCTCACGATTATGGTTTGCCAGCAATCATGGATTGTAAAATCAACGATGTAGGACACACCAATCGTTCAATTGCAGAATGTTATTATAAAGCGGGATTTGACGCTGTCATCGCTAACCCTTTTATCGGATGGGATGAGGGGCTTCAGCCAGTTTTTGAGGTCGCCAAGGAGATGGGGCGCGGAGTTATCCTTCTTGTGTACATGAGTCATAAAGGTGCCGGTGAAGGATACGGTCAAACGGTGCGTGACTTCAAGAGCGAAAAGTTGATGCCCCAATACTTGATTTTTGCTAAAAAAGCGTTGTCTTGGAACGCTGATGGCGCAGTGGTAGGCGCCACTTTTCCAGAGAAAATAAGAGAGATACATGCGATTTTGGAGACCCGTGTTCCTATATATTCGCCTGGTGTTGGCGTTCAGGGAGGAGGTATCGACTCAGCTATTGTTGCAGGTACGCGATTTCTCATTGTTGGACGGTCTATAACGCTTGCCGAAGATTCGTGTGAGGCTGCAAGACGCATCAGAGATGCTACGATGCGTTGTTTGGAAAAATAGTATGGTCAGTCTTAGTTGTTGATTCGTTGGTCGTTCCAACGTTCCTTCCGTTAGATTTTCATGCACAAACAGTTTTTATTATTCTCGTCTGCCCCATAGTTCTTTTTTAAGCATGTCTCTAACTGCTGCTCGAATCGCCGCGCTTCGACTTGGATACATAGATGCTCTTACGAGTTCGTCAAGTCCTTCTAAATAGGCTTCAGGAAGTAGAACTGTTACAAGCTTCATTAATTTCCACCTCAACGCTTAGCATATATATGTAGCTATTATTATAACTATGTTGAGCATATATGGTTTTTAGTATAGGTTTGGTTTTAAAACTTGTTTGTGTGTTTTCTGAGGGGTTAGTTACGTTGTCTAAGTATGTATCTCTCTTATTAGGCCCCCTATAGCCCCCCTATAATTTTTTTTATAGTTTTTCATTCTCTCTCTTTATAGACCCCCCTACCTAGGGGGGTAGTGGCTCATATCAGAGTTGTTTTGGTGTTTTGTTCTAGTCTCTACACTTGAGTTGATGCGTACATGCATTTAGAAACTTCTAAAGACTTGACTTCGGATTCTGAAGCGTTCTATTCTATGAAAATCTTGTTGGCGCACGCTTAAAAAGACGGTTCCTCACACTAGTAAGTCAAGGCATTCTAACCTACAAAACGTATAAGAACAAACGCCGTAAAATGCTACACATTAACAATAGGCGTGGTGTGGTAAGTGTCAGAACGATATGCGTACATTCTTATGGATAACGAAAAATGGTGGAACCGACTCTGCAACCAAAATAGAGCAGGAAAAAAATTGCACGCATTTATTCGCAAAAACATAGTAGGTCCCAAAAAAGCAGAAATGCTTCTTTTCTACGTAACGCATCCAGTTAAGGAAATTCGGGGTTACGGCGAATTTGTTGAACGAATCGTTGGAGACGCTGAAGAACTCTGGAACACTTATGGAAGCGAAAGTTGCCTGAATTCCTATAAAGAATACAAAGGCTTCTTGCAGGGAAGATCGAAAGCAACGTTCATCAGGTTCAAAAATCTACGTGAGCTTTCCCCATCCATTCCAGCAAGCGTTATCTATCAAATCCTAGGAATACGTAGAATGTCTCAGAACGGTAGATATATAAACAGAAAAACGACGCATGAATTAATCTAACGAGGTTACATAATTTGCAAGAGTTTAATCCTCAAGAATTCGTAAACAAACAGGTAGCAGAAATCAGAAAAGTAGTTAACGGTGAAAAAGCTCTCATCGCGGTTTCAGGAGGCGTCGACAGCACCACTTGCGCTGTACTCGCCCACCGCGCCTTAGGAGAAAACCTTCTCTGCGTAACCATTGATGACGCCTTCATGCGAACCGGAGAATCCGAAAGGATCGCTCAGCTACTATCTCAGCCTCCCCTGAACCTGCCAATGAAAATACTGAACGTTCAAAAACATTTCTTAAGTGCACTGGAAGGGTTACGTGACGCCGAGGAGAAGCGAAAGGCGTTTCGAGAAACCTTCTACAAATCTTTGAGCGCGACTGCTAGAAAGGAGAGCTTTCGATTCCTCGTACAAGGAACCATCCGCGCAGACATCGACGAAACTACCAAGGGCATAAAGACTCAGCATAACGTGCTATCACAGATAGGAATCAGTCCCGCCGAACGGTATGGCTTCCAACTCATTGAACCTCTGGTGTCTATCTACAAGCCACAGGTAAGAGAGGTGGCAAGACATCTGGGAGTTCCGTCAGAACTATCTGAACGTCAACCATTTCCAGGCCCAGGACTCTCTGTGCGAGTTGTCGGGCAGAACAGAACCGACAAGCTGGGGTCGCTAAAAAAAGCTACTGCTATAACCGAGGAAAACCTAGCAAAACATCGGCCAGATCAATACTTTGCAACAATTATTGACAACGAAGAAAAGCCACAGCATCCAAGACTAACGCACATACGAGAAACAGTAGCTCAACATCTTAATGTTCCATCAAGACACGTCTTTGTGAAGGCATTTCAAGATAAAGCAACTGGTATAAAAGGTGGCGTGCGACACTACGGAGAGATTGTCGCAGTTAAAGTTCAGACAACAAACGACAGTGTTCATCAGCCACCCATCCAAGACCTAGTCGACCTCCAAACAAAAATCATCAGGGCAAACCCATCCTTCACCCGAGTCTTATATGGTGTTCAAGAAACTTCGCAAAAACAACCCTACGTGATTACCATACGGGCAATCCAAACGCATGATTTCTTAACCGCCGAAGTGTCTGAAATCCCTTGGACAACCTTGAGTCAGACTGCGCAAAAAATTCTTGAAGTCTGCTCAAACGTTTCATGTGTCTATTATGACGTGACGCCGAAGCCGCCGGCAACCATCGAAATGGAATAGGCGTATACTTTGTTTAGGAAACGCATAAAGCCTTCAACGTGTTAGTAGACGCTGGTTATAAGTGAACTGACATGATACGAGTGAGAGTTCAGAAAATCGAGTCTATACGGGACCCTGATGGGAACCTTGGAAAACGGATAGAATTGATTGAGGAACGCAGAATTCCAAGATTTGCGGTTAGACCTTCCACGGAAGAAGCGAGGATGGTTCAAGGCGTTGTTCAAGCGTTGCAACAACAGCTTCCCATGTTTCCAACTCGAACCCAGTTTAGCCTACCAAAGATGATTCTTTTTCTGACAGAACAAGAATACGAGCAGCTTGGCATCGCCTTTGACGTAAACCAGATATACGAGCTTGAGTTGTCAAATCAAGCTGTCAAATTTAAGAAGGCACCCTAGTCAAAGCGCTTGCGTCAAGTCAACGTGCATATTTCTTTCCTTATAGTTTGCAAGGCTGAATGCTTAGGGTGAAAGGAAAGCACGAACATCATGTTTTTGATGGCGTGGTAAACGTCTTCTTCGTTTCCATCTTTGCCCCAGTCGCAGTATACAGGAATCTCTTCCTCACTACATTCACTTCGATAGTACACATAGATGGGGAGAGGCTTCTTTGTTTGGGCTACCTCGATTCTGAGTTTTAATGTCTCAGCAGCTTTTGCCACCGCGGGTTTAACGATTCTTAGACGCCCATGCTGATTTGAAGCGTATATTAGAAATTTCCCATTGTTAGATAGCATGTTGCTTGCCTCAATAGAAGTTTGCGTCTCTAAGTGCTTTTAAAAAGCTCGAAGCAACGACATTGTGGAAAGTGGGGAGAGTGCGGTGAAAGTGTTAATAGATCGAGT
Organism: Candidatus Bathyarchaeota archaeon; assembly: GCA_030608565.1. Classification (GTDB taxonomy): domain Archaea; phylum Thermoproteota; class Bathyarchaeia; order Bathyarchaeales; family Bathyarchaeaceae; genus SOJZ01. Next base: position 6,477 of record JAUWDY010000008.1, read on the forward strand.
TGTGTGATGGCTAGAGAGACAGACGGGTATAGCCTCATATCGGAGAGGGATGCGGATGGTGAAGGTTAAGGCTCATGTTTTTGTAGGTGGTAGGGTTCAGGGTATTTTCTTTCGGTATGAGACTAGGCGTTTGGCTGTTAAGTTTGGCGTTTGTGGTTGGGTTAGGAATCTGTTTGATGGGAGGGTTGAGGCTGTTTTTGAGGGGGAGAAGGATAATGTGAAGAGGCTTGTAGAGTTTTGTAGAAGAGGCCCTCCAGGAGCCAGAGTAGCTGGTGTGGAGGTTTTGTGGGAGGATTATAAGGGGGAGTTTGAAGGGTTTAGGATTCGATATAGAGGTTGACTTTGCGTGTGTGTGACGGTTTCTACCCCCCTGTCTATATAAACCAAATAGGGGTCAAATAGAGCTTAGAGTCTACTTTGTTTTAATAGGCTGGAAAGACTTCTGTTGGAGATGTAACCTAACTGGTTAGTATTCCTCATGTAATTCTTTAGGAACTCGGAAATGCGACTGTTTCCCAGCGCTAATGTATTCTCCACCCACACCGCGGATGATAGACGCAATTTTGCCAAAATTGTCTGAACCCAAATACTGACGTGGCTTAACCACAATAAACTCTCCTTTCTCCTCAAAACTCAACATATCCTCTAAATCCTTGGAAAACAGCATCTTAACATCCTCAACACCACGTGTAACCGCAGCACCAGTAGGCGTAGCAGCGGCAGGAACCTCAGGGGCACTAGGAACAGTCACGGTCTTAAGCGACTTCGAAACCTCACTAAGGTCCCGAGAAATCATCTTCAAAACATTGAGCAGCTCATCAATCCTCTCTAGCAGCTCTTCTGCACTCAACTTCTTTTCACTCACAGATAAACCTCCACACATAGTTATTTTATACGGCTCCTCATTTATTTTTATCCTAGCAACATCATTGTTACATAAAAAGAATCCAGATAAGGTGAGAACTTAGAGGCTCAAACATGCTAGAGATCGACGGAAGCCAAAAAAGCGGAAGCGGCACCATACTACGCCTATCCATCGCCCTAGCCACCATCCTAAACCAGTCACTACACATCTACAACATCCGCCAAAAACGCACACAACCCGGCCTAAGACCACAACACCTAGAAGCCGTACTCACAGCCGCAAAACTCTGCAACGCGGAGCTTAAGGGCGCCACGCTGGGTTCTCGTGAACTCTGGTTCACCCCTCAAGAAATCACAAGCGGCAACGTACACGCCGAAATAGGAACCGCCGGCAGCATCCCCATGCTATTGCTAACTATTCTACCAATTTGCGCCTTCATCAAACACTCTGTGCGCGTCCACGTTGTCAAAGGCGGCACCGACGTTCGCCACGCACCCACCATAAACTACCTAAACCACGTGCTTCTTCGAATGCTGAAACGAATGGGCTTGAACGCTTCTCTCACCATCCACAAGTACGGTTACTACCCAAAAGGAATGGGAGAAGTTACCCTAGAAGTTCAGCCGACTGAGAAACTTAGTCCACTACGTCTCGAAGAATTTGGAACCATAGAAGAGTTGTGCGGCGTCTCTGTATGCACTTTCTTGGCAGATCGAAAAGTCGCAGAACGCCAAGCCAACGCAGCCAATAAATATCTTGCAGCTCACGGTCACGAAGCAAAAATTCAAGTGATCAACGACATGTCTAACCCTCTTCAGAAAGGCAGTTCCCTCGTGTTGTGGGCGAAAACCAGCACAGGTGCACTGCTCGGGGGAGATGCTATCGGCGAGCTTCGCAAGCCCAGCGAGGTTGTGGGACGGGAAGCCGCTGAAAACCTCTTTAAAGAAATCAAACCTCAACCAACAGTGGATACACACTTAGCTGACATGCTAGTTCCATATGTTGCGCTTGCTGACGAAAAATCAACTTATCTAACCCGAACCATAACCGAACATCTGGACACAAACATATGGCTCACCCAAAAAATCCTAGGTGTGAAATTCCGAGTTTCGAAGACAAAGAATCTCTATCGAATCGAGAAAAAAGAGTCGTAAAGAAGGAGGCTTCCACTCGTTGGCTACAGTTCGGGTTCGAGGCATCTACTCAACCGCCCTAACGAAACTTCTTCTCGACCACAACTTCACCATAGTTAAATCATCAGCCACCATAAACGAAAGGTTCAGACTGGAAGAACTCGACGAGCCACCTGACCTCGACGTCTACGATCGATCTGACCTGCAAGGGGTTCAAGTCTGCGGAAAAGTCGAATCCATAAACGCATTCAAGTCCATCTTGCAGTCCAACCTTGACGACGTTGTTGTCAGGGAATGGCATACTGCGGCTCCGCATCCGCTGGCTGGCGTATTGGGCGGCAAGAGAATCAACCTTGTGAAAGAAGGAGAATCCGCGATAGATGTGGAGTTTCCTGCCTTGTCAAAGAAGAAACTGGATGAGCTTCGAAGTACCGTTGCCCCCACGCTAGACGGACACCATTACTACAAGGCTTGCGGAGAAATGGTTTCATCGGCACTCGATATGGCTGAGAAGATGCTCGAGAAAGGTTGTTCACGTGTAGATGTGGAACATCTTTTCAAACAAACCATTGAAGCAAACTATCCACGGGTGGGTTCCTTAATAGATATAGAACACGTGAAACTAGACGGCCAAGTCTTCAACCTCGGAAAAGCCTCGATTGAAGCTTTCAACCACAATAAATCGTTCATTCAGCTCAGCCGAGTTTTCAAAACCGCAGGAGTATATGACGGTCTTAAAACACGCAAAGCGCCCGATGACTACGCTGTCACCGAAGTCAAACTTGGAGAATGGCACTACAAAACCCAATATTTCTCAAAAAACGGACGATACAAAGGAGCTTACATCAACCTAAACACGCCGATAGAACTGTACCCATATGGAATTCGCTACGTAGACTTGGAAGTGGACGTTTGCGTTTGGCCGAACGGTCGGGTTAGGGTGCTAGATGAGAAAAAGCTTGAAGACGCAGCTACAGAAGGCTTAATCACGCGGAAATTAGTTAAAAGTGTCAAGAAAAAACTGCGAGAACTTGTGAAAGAACTTTCATACCGCTAGACAATGCGCTGGAGGCGGAAGAATGAGTAGTAAACAATATAAGTCTCTTTAGGTCCAACGTTTTTAAGGTTGAGTCCATGAGTAGCTTATGGAAACTCCGATTCTCTATGTTCGGAACCTTATCTGTCATCATTGGACTGTCAACACTCTTTTTTGCGGGTGTCCTCTACATGACTGGCATAAGCTTCATGGTGTTACCCTTCATCATCGTAGCATTTAACATTGGTCAGTGGCTGTTTGCTCCGCGTCTCATAGATGCTATGTACCGAGTGAAAGAAGTGTCAAGATCAGATAATCCCGAATTGTACGAGACGGTGGAGAGGTTAAGCAAAAAGAGCGGCATCAAAATGCCAAGAGTTATGCTAGCTAAAATTCCTTTACCAAACGCCTTCGCCTACGGGTCACCCATCGGCGGAACTAGAGTGGCGGTTACAAAGGGACTTTTAGAAACATTGGAGGCCGAAGAAGTGGAAGCTGTGATCGGCCACGAGTTAGGGCATCTGAAGCACAAGGATGTCCAGGTGATGATGTTTGTCTCACTTCTACCCGCGTTGTTTTATGCCATCGGCCTCTCTATGCTTTTTTCCTCTCGAACAGGTAGGGGTGAAAGGAGTGGTGGAGCTGCAATCATAGGCCTTGCCAGCATCATTCTCTACTGGATTCTCACCTTATTCACGCTATACCTAAGTCGCTTGCGTGAATACTACGCTGATCGCCACACCGCCATGATAGTTGAAGATGGTCCTCGAAAGCTTTCTGAAGGCTTAGCAAAAATCGTACGTTCAACTGGAAGGATGAAAAAACATCGTCGAGGTACCAGCGGTTCCAGCTCGCTTAAAAGCCTCTTCATAACAGATCCTGATCGCGCAGACTTGGATGCAACGTCTATGAGACAGGCTGGAGTGTACTCTACTGATCGAAAGCTTGTTGAGGACGTTCTTAGAAGAAAAATAACAACGTTGGATAGGGTAATGGAGTTCTTTTCCACTCACCCTAACATAGTTAAACGTCTGAAGGCACTGCAAGAACTAGCATAATCGTTATTTGTTCTCGAGTCTGTTACCACTTCTTCTGCGTCATCGTTGCCTCTACAGCCTTTGCAAGCTCTCCGTTTCGAACTAATTCAACCACTGTTTCTATATCTCTAGATGATGCTCTGTCTTCTTTTAACATAGGCACTCTTTTTCTTATCACCGAATAAGCTGTCTTTGTTCCTTTTCCAAGCTTGTCTGAGCCTCGAAAATCTATGCCCTGCGCCGCGCACAACAGTTCAATAGCCACAATATACTCTACATTTCTGAGGATTTCCACAGCTTTTCTCGCAGCAATGGTTCCCATGCTTACGAAGTCTTCAAAATTCGCTGATGTGGGTATCGAGTCAACGCTCGCCGGATGCGCCAAAGCTTTGTTCTCTGAAGCCAACGAAGCAGCAGTGTATTGGACTGACATGTAACCGCTATGTATTCCTTTTTCAACTTCTCCAGATATCAGAAAGGCGGGCAATCCCTCGCTTAAATTTTCATCAACAAGTCTCGCCATTCTTCTTTCAGAGATGTTGCCGACTACGGTAAGCGCTATCCCCAGCAGGTCCATTGCAACGGCTATCGGTTGTCCATGGAAGTTCCCGCCGGACAAACACTCTTTATCATCAGGAAAGATTAAGGGGTTGTCTGTAGCAGAGTTGATTTCTATTTCAATTATTCTTCTCGCATAAGCGACAGCGTCTCTCGCTGTACCCAAAACTTGCGGGGAGCATCTCAAGGAATAGGGGTCCTGAGGGGACCTGTTTTTCATCTTCATCACCGCTTCACTAGACTGGATTATCTTGCTTCCAGCCGTCAACGATCGTATGTTTTTGGCGCTCTCAACTTGACCAGGATGAGGCCTTACATGATGGATTTTTTCGTCGAACGCATCCGATATTCCACTTAATGCTTCGAGACTCATCGAGGTAGCGATTTCAGCTGTTCTGATCAATGTTTCACTGTCGTAAACTGCTAGCACTCCAACTGCTGTCATCATTTGAGCACCGTTGATTAGGGCTATTCCCTCCTTGGAGTCGAGTTCAACGGGGCTGATTCCAGCTTTGTCGATCGCCTCTCTTCCACTCATCTTCTTACCCTTGTACTCCGCCTCACCTTCGCCTATCATCACCAACGTCATGTGCGCTAACGGAGAAAGGTCGCCGCTAGCACCCACAGACCCTTTTTCCGGAATCACCGGATGCACTCCCTTGTTGATCATGTGAACCAGTGTCTCTAGTGTTTTCAGCCTTATTCCAGAATTCCCTTTTGCCAGAGTGTTGACCCGCAACATCATCAGTGCCCGTGTTACATCTCTATCCAATGGTTTTCCAACGCCTGACGCATGGCTTCTAATCAGGTTGAATTGTAGTTGTTTAATGTCCTTTGTAGGGATTTTCACACTGCCTAAAGCCCCAAATCCTGTCGTAACGCCATAAACAACCTTCTTCTCTTTCACGAATTCCTCAAGAATATGCCTACATCTTGTGACTTTCTTTCGTGTCTTCTGTGGAATCTCCACTTCAGCATCATTACGCGCTACTGCAACCACATCTTCAATCGTTAAGGTTTCTCCGTCAATAGCCACTTTCCTCACAGTTTTCTCCTCCATTTCCTTTAAACTCAAAGTGTCTAATCATCAAGGGTGTTACGAGGAAATGAGTTTTAGGTTTATTTTCTCCATGGTACACGAGTGTCTGCGTACACTACTCCACGTTTAGCTCTTGCCTCCTGCTCTTTAACCCATGCCTTCAGCCCTATCTTTCGCAATCTCTTTCCATCCTGAATAACCATGACATAATGTTCGGCGAGACTCTCAATTAGGCTACAAGGATATTCCGCGCAAAAAGGACACAAATCCACTCCCTTCTCTTTGGCACATATCCTTATCTTGCAGTCTGGAGGCCCTCCGCCAGTTCTGCAGGTGCAATCCATTTTCACCAAGCTGTCAAGGAACTTCCAGAACGTTGGGAAAGTATCTTTCATCAATGGATAATACTTGTACCACGAGTCCATGCCTTCCTCGTGAAGCGTTTCCCGCAAAAGCTTTGCACGTTGTGGAATTCTGTTTCTGTGGGCGCATAAACCGCAGTAAAGTCCGCAATATCCCACGAGCTGAAGCGTATTTTCAGTCATCGATAAAACCTCTCAAGAAAAATATTATTTTAACATCGGTATTTTGATTCTCTTCTCTTTCGCTATTCTTTTGGCTTTTTCGTAGCCCGCGTCTGCATGTCGGACAATAGCGGTTCCAGGGTCTGTAGTCAACACAGTGACAAGTCGTTTTTCAGCTTCTTTGGTTCCGTCGGCGACTAGGCACATTCCAGCGTGGATGCTGTAGCCTATTCCGACTCCTCCACCATGATGTACGGAAACCCAGGTGGCACCAGCCACAGCGTTGAGAAGAGCGTTCAAGATGGGCCAATCTGCAATTGCATCACTTCCATCCCGCATGCCCTCGGTCTCACGGTTCGGCGAAGCCACGCTTCCCCCATCTAAATGATCTCGTCCAATCCACATGGGCCCTGAAAGCTCTCCTTTACGAACCATATCGTTCATGATCTTTCCAAACCTAGCTCTCTCGCCAAAACCAAGCCAGCAAACCCGAGCGGGCAAGCCTTGAAACTTCACTTGTTCCTTTGCCTTTCTGATCCAGCGGCAAAGCTCCTCGTTATACGAGAATTCTTTCAGAATAACATCGTCAAGCTTGCAGATATCTTCGGAGTCCCCAACGAGTGAGGTCCATCTGAAGGGGCCTCGTCCCTCACAAAACATCGGTCTGATGTACCTTCGCACAAAGCCTGGAAAGGTGAATGCTTCTTTGAATCCATCGTCGTAGGCCTGCTGTCGTATGTTGTTGCCGTATTCAAACGTGACGGCTCCTTTCTTCATCATTTCAACCATGGCTTTTACTTGAGCATGAATGCTTTTCTTGGCTTTAGCGATGTAGTCTTTAGGATTCGAATCTCGAAGTGCGTCTGCCTCTTTCATAGAAAGTCCAGCGGGGTAATACCCGTTAAGCAGATCGTGTGCAGCCGTCTGGTCAGTTAAAACATCTGGAATTATCCCTCTTTTCATAAGTTCTGGATGAACCTCAGCGGCGTTTCCGAGCAGTCCAATACTCTTTGGCACTTCTTCCTCCTTCGCCTGTTGCGCCATGTCAATCGCGTCGTTCAGATCATCCGTCCATGTTTGAACGTATCCGTATTTCAGTCTTCTCTCAATCATCTTTTTGTCGATTTCAACGACCAGAGCGACGCCGTCATTCATTGTCACAGCTAACGGCTGCGCTCCACCCATCTCGCCTAGTCCAGCAGTCAGCAAAAGCTTTCCTTTTAGGTTGCCTTTGAAGTGTTCTTTCGCCACAGCCGCCAGCGTTTCATAGGTGCCCTGTAATATGCCCTGTGTTCCTATGTACGCCCATGAGCCAGCGGTCATCTGGCCATACATGATTAGCCCCTTCTGTTCTAGCTCGTAGAAGTAGTCCCACGTGGCCCACTTCGGCACAAGCATGCTGTTGACGATTAACACTCGTGGAGCCCACTTGTGTGTCTTGAACACTGCCACAGGCTTTCCGCTTTGAATCAAAAGCGTTTCGTCGATTTCCAATTCTTTAAGGGTTTCAACTATTTTGTCGAAGTATTCCCAGTTTCTAGCAGCCTTTCCTGTACCACCGTAAACGATGAGGTGCTCGGGGTCTTTGGCAACTTCAGGGTCAACCACATTGTGCAACATGCGGAGGATGCCCTCAATTTGCCAATTTTTGCAATGCAACTCAGGACCCGTTATACATTTTACCGTTTTCATCTATATGTCACCATGACTATTTCATAAATGAGAAGCGACCTTATTTTATTGTTCTTTAATTACTGTTCCTTCGTCCACAACAAGCCTTCCTTCTTTTATCACCTTGTCCACCAGATTTACTCCAAACCGGTACCCGAGAAATTTATGATTAGAAGCGTCTAAAACAATGATGTCAGCCTTCTTGCCAGGCTCTAAGGTTCCTACATTCTGTGCTCGGCTTATAGCGTGAGCGGCGTTTATGGTTGTTGCCACTATAGCTTCTGCAGATGTCATCCTCATCTCGCGACAAGCTAACACAATTACGATCTGCGGATTCTCTACCCAACAGTTCGGGTTGTAATCCGTTCCTAAGGCAACAGGTACACCCAATTGAATAATCTTTCCAGCGTCCGCATAGTGGTTCATCATAAGCGAGAAAGACGCTCCTGGAAGCAGAACCGCAACCGTCCCCTGCTTCGCCATCGCCCTTAACCCATTGTCAGAAGCGAAAATCAAATGATCCGCTGAAACCGCTCGCATTTCCGCGGCCAATTCAGCTCCTCCAAGCCTGGTCATCTCGTCTGCGTGTAGTTTGGGTAATAAACCATGTTTTCTACCACTTAGGAGAATTCTTCTAGACTGTTCTACGCTAAATACTCCCTTTTCGCAGAAAACATCACAAAATTCCGCTAACCTACTACCTGCAACTGCGGGAATCATCTCGTTTATCACGAGGTCTACATATTCATCTGCCTTGCCTTTATACTCTAATGGGATCGTGTGAGCCCCAAGGAATGTAGGCACAATGGCGATTGGGTGCTCTTGGTCCAACAGTTTCATGACTTCTAAGCATTTTATCTCATCTTTTGTAGTTAATCCGTAACCGCTTTTCGCTTCCACAGTAGTTGTTCCATGCCGCAACATAATGTCCAAGGTTTTCCTACAACTTTCAAACAGGGCCTCCTTACTGGCTTTTCTCGTTTCATTCACGGTTCTCAGAATTCCGCCTCCTCTCTCTAGGATTTCCATGTATGTAGAACCATGTATCCTCATTTCAAATTCGTCTTCTCTAGAGCCGGAGAAAACTAGGTGTGTGTGCGGGTCTACAAAGCCTGGCATAACCACTTTTCCATTGACATCTATCGTTTCCTCGCTTTCAAATTTCCTTTTGATTTCCCGTGTTTTCCCTACAGAAACTATTCTTCCCTTCCTAACGGCTATACTGCCGCCTTTGATGATGCCCAAATCTCTCATTCGTTCGCCCAGAAGTGGCCTTTGAGTTCCTCCACGTAGGGTAACGAGTTCACTAGCGTTTTCAATCAGTAAATTTACCTTTTCTTTGGCCACTTCACTCTCGCCCTTTTTCTATGGCTTTTTGTACAGCAACTTCCAAGATTCTATCTTCATCTAAATCGTCTATTTTCAGGTAATACTTGATTGTATCTATCATCGCCCGCAACGGAGCCAATCCACAGAATTCTGACCCGACTATAGGAACATTGTATCGTTTCGCCTCAATTTGAATCAATTCGAAAACTCTGTACAGAGGCGTTTTTTCGAAGTTGCTTATGCTCATTCCAATCTGAGTGATCTTTTTCTCCGGTATTTCCGCGGCCATGGCCTTCACAAAGACCAGTCCTCCCTTCTTAGCATGCAACGCCTTGGCTATTTTCTTGGCTATTCGAATATCGGCTGTTCCGAGGTTCACGTTAAAACCTGCCATCACTTTTCGGGCACCAGTTATCGTTGCGCCTGCTGTGGGGTGGGGCGAAGCAGGTCCAAAGTCTGGTTTCCGTTCAGGCTTCACGAGCATTTCTTGGAGACCTTCATATTCACCTAGCCTTATCCAGTCTAAATCGCTTCTTTCAGAACTGCTGGCGGCTTCTCCGTAAAGATAGACTGGTACATTGCATCTTTCTGCTAGCTTTTTCCCAAATTTCCTTGCCAGCTCGATGCAGTCTTTTATGCTGACGTTGCGGATTGGAATAAACGGTACGATGTCCACGGCTCCGGTGCGTGGATGCTGGCCCTTATGACTCTTCATATCTATGAGTTCAATGGCTTTTATGGCCGAGTTCAGAGTCGCCGCAAGAACCGATTTCTTGTTACCTATGTAGGAAACAACGAGCCTATTATAGTAGTCATCGTATGTGTGGTCAAGGAGATAGGCTTCCTCAACGCTCTTTATCTCGTTTAGGATAGCTTCCACAACTTTGGGATTGGATGTGCTAAAATTTGGTATGCACTCAACTATTTCTTTCAAGTTATACGTCCTCCATTCCTATGAGTTGGATTATTATACTGTATTAAATCTTAAGTTCTTTTAGAAAAACCATGGAGCAACATCACTTGTTTGTTCAAGGTGGCAAGGCTTAAATTATTCATTGCTTCAACTTCTATTCCGCTTTTCCCGAGGAGAAAAATCTTGGGCTCAGAGTTGAAATTGGAGATTCCTACGTGGGAGCAGATTTATGAAATGCTTCTGAATCTCGCCAACAAAATCCGAAAAGATTGTTTTAAACCAGACGTGATTCTAGGCGTTTCGCGTGGAGGATGGCCTCCCGCGAGAGTGCTGTCTGATTTGCTGGAAAACCCTGAGCTTGCGAATGTTAAGACAGAATTTTACATGGGGGTTGCAGAGACCAAGGGTGAACCCACGATAACGCAACCAGTTTCCATTTCAGTGCGAGACAAAAAGGTGCTTGTTGTAGACGAAATCGCAGACACAGGTAAAAGCCTTCGACTCATACAATCGCATTTGAAGAAGCAGGGTGCATCCGAAATCAAGATTGCAACAATTTATTATAAACCCTGGAGCGTGGTGACTCCCGACTATTACGAAAAAGAATCAAGTGCATGGGTTGTTTTTCCTTGGGAAAGAAAAGAAACTGTCAGAAAACTTATCGAACAGTATAAGCGTCAAAGAAGAACCGTCGAGGAAGTTAAGGAAAAACTTGTGAAACATGGAATGGACCGCAAACTTGTAGAGCGCTTTATTCAAGAAGTTTCTGAGGGCCAGATTTGATCAAAAAGCTGGAGGAATTCAATAAATACGTCGCCATAGCTGGCTTCAGAAACGTCAAAATAAACGATGTTAACAACTTCTTCGGCCAAGTTCGAAAGAAGGCCAAAGATACCGACATTCAGCTTTTCGATGCTAAACTGATAGCAGGATGGGAGCACCTGTATTTTGCCGTCTTGAACGCGCTGAGGGCCTTCGAAGGCAGGTTGAACATTTCAAACAGTTTAGCTGTTGAAGCTCTTCTTTACGCTTCAGCTCAACGGCAGATCAGCAAAGCCGTGGATTTGCTTGGAATTAAGCCAGAGTCCCTGCACGTTGCGGTTCTTGTTATAGCCGAAACAAAGCAAGGGGCGAACGCGGCTTTAGAAATCGTTTCTCAGCTGATGCCCGGTGAACGTGATGATAATGTTCTTGAGCTGATTGATGAAAAAGTGGAGGATATCAGAAGGTTGTTCGGTATTTCTGATCTTGAACTTGAGGCTAAATTGGAGAAGAAAGGCCTTGAAAAGGAAGCCTTGATTGACTTGGTGATCGAACACGTGGCTTTGCTGGTAACTCGGCGTTAGCTATGTCCGTTCTTTCACCACCGACAAGATGTCTGCGGGTTTTATAACTGATAAACCTGTTAGTTCCCCAATGATTTCTATGAGAACGATTTTGTCTGGATTTTCCAGGTCCACTTTTCTATCAATGTTCGTTGCTGCAACTTCGACTATCTCTTTAGTTGAAAGCGCAGTGAATCTTTTCTCCACCGCCACGCGGAATGTTTCGTTTTGATTTATTTTTGAAGCGAGTTCCGTAGCTGTTTTTTGGATCTCTTCGAGATTCGTGTCTACAATCCTTTCGATGGGAATAACTCTGAGTGTGTAGCGGAATTCCCATGGGCTTTCTTTTAGTATCTCTCGAAACTTTTTGATGACCTCGAAGGGGTTAAGTGTTGTTTTGGCGGTTACGAGTCCTACGACCCCTGTTTTGTCAATCGTAACTGATGTGTCGCCTATTACACTTAACAAGTGCCATGCCTCAGAACATGTGTTTTCTTCGTTCCCCCGAGAAGTCGAAATAAGTAGGTTGAAGTCCTTCAGCATCAACTTTTTCCTCCTAAAGCTAAACAAGACTATTTTACTGAAGAAAACTAAAGATATCTTTAGAACTTACTGGTCCCTTACGCATGATTTTCAGCTTCTCTGAAGTCAAATTAATCACAGTTGATGGTACACCAAGAGATGTAGGTCCCATATCAAGGATCACATCTACCTCTTTCCCTAACTGTTCGGCAGCCTCAAAGGCGGTCAGTGCCGGTTTTTTCCCTGTTTTGTTGGCGCTAGTCCCCACGAGGAGACCATTTGACAAGGAGATGAATTGAATGGTTAAATCGTGTTTCGGCACCCGTACGCCCACGGAACCTAAGTTGCATGTGACAATGTTTGGGAGAGTTGGCTTCTTCGGAACGACAATCATGAGCGGGCCAGGCCAAAACCTGTCCGTAATCTTTCTGGCATTTTTTGACAAATAAGCTATTTTTTCAACATGTTCAATATCTGAAGCTAATATGGGTAGCGGTTTCTTCCTCTCGCCTTTCACCTTAAAAACCCGCTTGACAGCCTCTACATTGAACGGGTCGCAGCCTAGCCCATAAACAGTATCTGTCGGATACACCACTAAGCCTCCAGTTTTCACTGTTTGCGAAGCAGTTAGAATGTTTTCTCTCGTTATCTTCAGAATTCGCATTTCTTCACACCTTTTGAGATGGTAAAACAAGTAGTTAAGTTCACGGTTATTGATCTCGCCTTATTTTCTCACACGGGCATATGATTAGTTTTGTTGTTGTTAACACATGAGATAGGTTTTAAATCCAAGACCTAAGCATGTAACTACCAAATTCGATTGCAAAAGGTGAGAACCGTGCAAGAACCTGTGATCGTCGTTCACGGTGGGGCCGGAGTTTGGCGAACTGAAAGAAAAAATCTTGGCCTTAGAGGTGTAAAAGAAGCTACAAAGACTGGATTCGAAATCTTGAAGAGTAATGATAGTGCCATTAACGCAGTTGAAGCAGCAGTTGCACAGATGGAAGATAATGAAGTTTTTAACGCTGGACTTGGTTCAGCCCTAACCATCGACAAGCGTATAGAAATGGAAGCATCTATCATGGATGGAAAAACGCTTGACGCCGGAGCCACCGGACTACTAAGCGACATCAAAAATCCAGTTTGCTTAGCGCGAATTGTGATGGAAAACACTGATCATGTGTTTGTTGTAGCGGATGGAGCTGAAAAACTGGCTGATCTTTTTGGTTTAGAAAGAAGAAATCCGCTTACAGAACTCCGGACACGGTATTGGCGTGATCTCAAGGAAAGGTTGATGCGAAAAAAGCTGGATTACCTACCAAAGTTGTACAAGCTTGTTTCCTCCCACTCGCAACTTTTCGAGCCAAGTACGGTGGGTGCTGTAGCGCTGGACAAAGATGGAAACGTGGCGGCGGCAACCTCTACAGGAGGATTTTCCCTCAAGTTTCCCGGAAGGATCGGAGACTCTCCTCTCATAGGATGTGGCACGTACGCGGACAATGAAGCTGGCGCCTGCTCTACAACGGGAATCGGAGAGATCGCTATCAAACTTGTTTTAGCAAAGAACACTTGTGACTCCATGTGCAGTGGAAAATCTGCGCAAGAAGCAGCTGAAAGTTCAATTAGACTTGTGAATCGAAGGATGCACAGTGGCTCTATGGGTTTAATTGCGGTGGACATGCTCGGCAGGATAGGCGCAGCACATAATTCTCCGAATCTCTGCTGGGCATACATGACGATGAAAACTCATCAACCAAAAGCCGGGTTGAAGGCAAAAATCGTAAAAGAGGCTGCCTAGAACATTTCTCATTCCTTTTTGACTGTTAATTTCTTTGACTAGTGCATAGAAAAACTTAAAAAAACCTTCAGGTGTTTGGGTAAAATGACCGAGGGCTGAGTGGCGATAAAGGAGGTGAAAACGGTGGAGGAAGAAGAGGAGGAAGAAGATGAAGAGTGAGAAGAGGAAGAATGGTAGCTTTTTGCTGAATAATTGATATCGTATAGTTCTTATTCTGGGCGTTTAAGCCCCTGTTCTAATAATTGATGACCCAAGCTTATTATCTTTCCTTCTATTCATTTTATTCTAAATAATGTGAGAACGGAGAGAAACATGATTCGAGTTGCAGTGCTCGATAAGGATCGATGCAAACCGAAGCGTTGCGGTAGACTCTGTTACCGTTTTTGCCCAAAAGTGAGAAGCAAGATCGAGGCCATTCGATTTGAGGACGATAAGCCTCTGATTGTGGAGGCGTTATGTGTGGGATGTGGCATCTGCGTAAAGAAGTGTCCGTTCAAAGCGCTTTCTATTGTTAATCTTCCCGACGAACTTGAGAAAGAATGTAGCCACCGGTTCGGTCCGAACGCTTTCAAACTCTTTCGTCTGCCTACGCCTTCTCCTGGCGTAGTGTTAGGACTGCTAGGTCAAAACGGAATTGGAAAAACCACTACGCTTAACATTCTTTCTGGAGAAACTAAGCTAAACCTCGGAAACTATGATGAGCCCCCTGAATGGCCACAAATCGTTCAGCACTTTCGAGGTTCAATTCTTCAAGAGTATTTTCAAAAGCTGAGTGATGATGAACTCAGAGTGGTGCACAAGCCGCAGTATGTGGACAAGATTCCACGCGTCGTTTCAGGGGATGTTGGAAGCCTCCTCGAAAAAGTGGATGAACAGGGCAAGTTGAAACTTCTTGCCGAACAGCTTCAGCTTCAAACCATTTGGGATCGAACTCTTGACGTTTTGAGCGGGGGCGAACTTCAGAGAGTCGCTATCACCGCTACAATTTGTCGGAATGCAGATGTCTATCTTTTCGATGAACCTTCAAGCTATCTAGACGTGAAACAGCGTCTTGAAGTTGCAAGGGCTATACGTGGTCTCAAAAAAGACGAAAAAACCGTGATGGTGGCAGAGCATGATCTCGCCGTCCTTGATTATCTGTCTGATCAAATTTGCGTCTTTTACGGAACCCCAGGAGTTTACGGTATCGCATCTAACGTTCATGGAGTAAGGGTTGGAATCAACATTCACTTGGAAGGGTACATTCCAGACGAAAACGTTCGCTTTAGGAAGAGTGCAATCATCTTCCATGTGAAGCCTCCAACAACGAGTTTGGTGGCTGGCGAAACACTGTTGAAGTGGGACGCGATGAAGAAGGCGTTTGAAGGATTTGCACTATCTGTGGTGCCTGGAGACGCAAAACAAGGCGAGGTTATTGGGATATTGGGGCCCAACGGCATTGGAAAAACGACTTTCGTGAGACTACTTGCAGGAATCGAAAAAGCCGACGAAGGGGCAACTTCGATGCCATATAAACTAGACGTTAGTTACAAGCCCCAATACATTTCGGCAGAGTACAAAGGAACCGTGGAAGACCTGTTAAAAAGCGTAGCCAAAGACGACTTTTCCTCCAGTTGGTATCGAAGCGAAATCCTGCAACCCCTAAATGTGCAGCCCATCCTTGATCGCGACGTGACAGAGCTCAGTGGAGGCGAGCTTCAGAAGGTTGCCATCACCACTTGCCTTTCAAGAAAGGCTCAACTATATCTACTTGACGAGCCAAGCGCTTTTCTGGATGTTGAGGAAAGATTGTCGATGGCTCGAACTATCCGAAGAGTAGTGGAGAATCGAAACGTAACAGCCTTTGTCGTCGAACACGATGTGGTGGCTCAAGATTTCATTGCTGACCGCCTCATGATATTCACCGGAGAGCCCGGAGTCTACGGCGTTGCCAATCCGCCTACCAGCCTTCGAAAAGGCATGAACACATTTCTGAAAGATATGGAGATTACTTTTCGGAGAGATCCTACGACAAAGAGACCGCGGGTGAACAAAGAAGGGTCTAAGCTGGATAGGCATCAGAAAAAAATCGGGGAATACTATTACGTGGCCACTAGAGAGAAGTAATTCGCGAAGTTTTCTTTTCAATTCCAAAATTCTTTTAATGGTTGAGACATACGCTATAGCGGAGGGTTACGTTGACCAAAGTCCGCACTCCGCTGATCCTCATCAACTTCAAAACGTATACCGAAGCAACTGGAAAGAATGCCATAAAACTCGCCAAGATCATCGAAAACGTAAGCTTGGAAACCGAAACTTGCATCGGACTAGCCCCACAGTTCGTGGACATTGCTCCTATCGCTCGTACTATGTCAGTTCCCGTTTTTGCACAACATGTCGATCCTATTGCACCAGGAAGCTTCACGGGGCATGTCCTTCCCGAATCCCTAAAAGCAGCTGGCGCCGTGGGAACACTAATTAATCACTCGGAAAGGCGACTAAAACTCGCCCAAATCGATACAGTCATTAAAAGGTCACGTGAAGTCGACCTAACTTCTGTAGTCTGCACCAACAACCAAGCTGTAAGCGCAGCCGTAGCTACACTCGGACCAGACATGATTGCTGTAGAGCCGCCTGAGCTTATCGGAACAGGGATTTCAGTGTCCAAGGCAAAACCAGAAGTTGTTACGGAGACGGTGGAGCTTGTGAAACAGATAAACCCGGATGTGGTGATCCTCTGCGGGGCTGGAATCACAAGAGCGGATGATGTAGCTGCTGCGTTGAGACTTGGCACCGAAGGTGTTCTTGTAGCCAGTGGTGTTGTGAAAGCGAAGGACCCATACAAAGTGTTGTTGGAGTTTGCTGAAAGGCTGACGTATTAGCTAAGGTTTGAACATACATACAATTTTGTTCTGTCCAAATAAGTCCTATGCCCTGTTTAACCTTCGCACACACATGAAGTTTTAAATGTTAGTTGCAGTGTTGTGGAATTGAAAAGTGAGAAAGAATGAATGGAAAAGCGGTTTCAGGACTAATGCTGGCGTTATTGTTGATAGGCATGTTAACGTTGGCATTTAATATTCAACTAGTTAAATCTGGGCCTGGAACGATAATAGTTCCAGATGATTACTCAACTATTCAAGAAGCCATAAACGCTGCGAATCCAGGAGACACAGTATTTGTTGAGAACGGGACGTACTATGAGAATGTAGTTGTTAACAAAACCCTATCGCTAACTGGAGAAGATAAAGAAACAACCTTTATTGATGGAAACAGAACAGGCGTAGTTGTTAAGATAGACGGGAGCAATGTTGCCGTTAGGGGATTCACGATTCAGAACGGCAACATTGGCATCTCTGTAATGGGCAACTACCATAGCCACAACATAAGCTACAACATCGTAACAAACAATACTAAAGGAATCTATCACGTTATATCTTCAAACAATATACTCTCTGGAAACAACATTACTGACAATGACTATGGTGTGTGGTTCTCGCGATCTTCTAACAACACTCTCTCTGGAAACTTGATGACCGATAACAAATACAACTTCTACGTTGGAGGCGAAGAACTGGGTCATTTCTTGCATTCAATTGATGATTCCAACCTTGTGAACGGAAAGCATGTTTACTATCTTGTAAACCAGACAGGACTCGTAATGAATCCTGTAACACACCCTGAAGTCGGATATTTGGGGCTTATAAACTGTGGCAACTCAACTGTTGGCGATCTAACCCTGTCAGACAATGAGCAAGGGCTTCTACTTGCATATACAAACAATTCCAGAATCTCTGGAAACAACATAACAAATAATCATATTGGCGTCTGGTTCTTCTCGTCTTCTAACAACACACTCTCTGAAAACGACATAACAAATAACGATTCTGGCATCGAGTTGAGTAACTCCTCTAACAATATACTCTCTGGGAACAACATAACAAACAATAACAAAAGTGGCTTTGGACTTTCATCATCTTCTAACAATATACTCTTTGGAAACAACATAACAGACAACGATTCTGGCATTGAGCTGAGTGAGTCTTCAAACAACAGAATCTCTGAAAACAACATAACAAACAGCCTTTACGGCATCGATTTTTTCGAGTCGAACTATAACGTTATTTCTGAAAACAACATAGTGCACAACACTGATGGCGTCTGGCTTGGCTCGTCTTCTAACAATACTCTCTCTGGAAACAGCATAGCAAACAACACAATTGGCATCAATCTCGAATATTCTTCCAGCAACAGCATTTCTGAAAATCACATAACAGGCAACAACTACGCTGGCATCTCTCTCTATGATTCCTCTAACAACAGCGTTTCCGGAAGCAATCTAACAAAGAATGAGGTCGGCATTGAAATGGTTGCATTTGCGTCCAACAACAAATTCTCCCACAACAACTTCGTTGATAATACCAAGCAGGTGGACGTCCTCATATCTGGCTATGCAAACTCTTGGGATGATGGATACCCTTCGGGCGGCAACTATTGGAGCGACTATGATGGCGTTGATGAGTACAGTGGTCCTTATCAGAGCAAAACTGGAAGCGATGATATCGGTGACACTCCGTATGTTATTGATGCAGACAATCAAGACAATTATCCTTTGATGGCTCCCTACTTTCCGCCTCAACTCTACACTCTTACAATCTTAAGTTCGCCTTTGGAAGTGACATTCATTGTCGATACCGTATCTTATACCACTCCTTGGTCAGGAACCTATGGTGACGGTATCTCAGTTGGTTTAGTTATGCCTGAAACATATACTGGATACGTCTGGTCCCAGTGGCTTGAAGATGAAGATTCTAAGGGGACAAAGACCGTTACCATGGACAAAGACATTACACTAACTGGTGCATTCACACTGGACACTATACCTCCCACTATCTCCATTCTATCTCCAGAAAACAAGACTTATCCCATTAGTGCACATTTCCCCTTAACTTTTCATGTGAGTGAAGCAACATCTTGGATTGGCTACAGCTTAGACGGTCAAATGAACGTAACTATTAATGGCAACACTACCCTGGTCAGCTTATCAGATGGAGTACACACTCTAACAGTTTATGCCAATGATATTGTTGGAAACATGGGTTACTCTGATGCAGTTTGGTTTACTATCCAACCTCCTGTGAAGGATACGATTCCCCCAACTGTCTCGATTTTGTCACCTGAGAACATAACGTATGCGACAACTGACATTCCATTGATTTTCACAGTAGACGAATCAGTTTTGTGGATGGCCTACAGCATCGACAACAAGGCGAACATGTCCATTACTGGAAACATAACTCTATCTGAATTATCTGAGGGATCACATTACATCAGACTTTATGCAAATGATACAGCTGGGAACACTGGAGCCTCTGAAATGGTTTACTTCAGCATAGAAGTCGCACAACCTGAGCCTTTCCCAACATGGATCGTAATGATAACAGTCATAACTGTGGGAGTCGGAGTAGCCCTTCTGGTTTACTTCACAAAAGTCAAGAAAACAACTGAGAAAGTCAAATGATAATTTTAGAGTTTGCAAGTATGCAGTAAATCGAAGCGTTTCTCGAGGTAGTCTCGAATACATGGCTGAAAAAGATGACTTGATGTTCATCCGGAAGTGGCGGTGAAGGGCAATTTAAACGGGAATTTCGGGTAGAAGCAACCTTGTGTAGTGTCTATGGTATGAGTACATTGTACGGCAAAACCATGACTATGCGTTATTTGCTGAAAAGCTAACTTCTTAGTTAAGGTTTCCGTAAATCGTATTTGGAGCTGCTCACAGTTAGCACGAGCGATTTTTGGGCAAATAGGTCAGTTCTTTTAGTTTGGACGAATGGAAGTTAGGATGCTGAAAGAGAAAGGAGTTTGGGAAAGTAGAAAAATCCCTATTTTTCTAACTTCCATTCTCTGTCCCTTTTTGTTCATCGCCCCCTCATAGCAAGAACTTTTATTGATTTGTCGCTTCTATCTTAAAAATCTTTTGTTTTTTTCCAGAAATGTGTCGGTTCTTTGCCAAAAAGAAAGCAAGGCAACAGACACTGCTTTTGTTGTTAATGAGAATGTACTAATCTGAGATAGAATTCCACTGCGGAAAAAAGCTTGGGGCGCATTGGTTTTCTTATAACGAAAGTATCGAGCGTAAAACTCAACTCAGGAATTAACTATTTCAATATTCACTTGCGCGTTATGTCCTCCAGTCTCTCAAGTTTCTTCTTGTAGTTATAGGTCCATTTGTTTTCTTTGAAAAACTCGTACGAGATAGTTTGGCGCCTGAATGAGGCAGTATCAAAGGTTACGTAGAGAAAGCCTGTAGTTAGTTTCTTCTCGGTTAGTCGGTTCATCGAGTCGATGAGTTTCGAAAACTCTGTTTTTGGGATATATGCGTGAACTACGAGAGAGTGTTGGCCAATGACTTTTCCATAGCTAAAGATGAAAGGTTTGTTTTGCAGACTGTTAGCAAATTTGGCCAACTTCTCTTCGTTTTCAAAGTCAATTAAGAAACCACACATATCAGATGTAGGGAGTGGATATGGAAGTGTTGCAACTTCATAATCAGTGAGAAGACTACGTCCAACGACATGTTTATGGTATCGATATCTAACTCCCTGTGGTGTTATGTTCACCACTTTTGCCAGTTTGGTGAATTTGGTTGTTCCGTCTTTCTCCAATTCCTTCAAAATTAATAGGTCCGTTTCATCAACTCGAATGGAATAGGTTTTGGATTCCATAAGTTTTCGAGGAAGTTTTTCAGACGCGTTTTGAACTTCGTCAATCCAACGTTTCCACTCGAAGTTCCATGATTTACTTTGAAAGTCAAACCAATCGAAGTTAGGCGCAACCTCAGTGAAATTAGTGGTGCGGTAGAAAATGTAGCGTGAAAATGTTTTTAGTTGTGCGGCTTTATCTAGGTATTCTTCCATTTCTTTCTTATACTCTGCCGGAAAGGCAAAAATAGTGTAATATCCGTCGTATTTTCCGTAGCATCGTGTCATGTAAGTCCAATAATCGAGATTGATAATGGCTTGCTGCAACTTCTTTTTCTGTCCAGGCTTAGATTCTGCAATGAGAACTGCCTTCATTAATCCGAGACTAGAGTAATCTAGGTTAGTCCTTATTTGAAGAAATCCTTCTTTCATCAACTTTTTCATACGAAAGGCTACGGTTTTAGGGGACAATCCTATCGACTTGGCTAATGCCAAAATGTTCCTTGGACCATGCTTGCCAAGTCCTTCCAATATCTTTACATTAGTCGAATCTAACATTTTTAGATATTGAAGCATCCACTCGTAGTCTTCAAGCTTACTCACCTGATTACCTCCTTATCGAACTTCTTCGGTCTGTTAGGGCTTACCTAAAGTTGGCATCAATGAGGTTTTACGTCGTCAACAGGGTCTCCCAAAATTTCGAAGTTTGGTTTGGGCGGGGGCAGTTTTGCGTTTTTACCGGGGTCTTCAGCTATGATGGTAGGTCCAGAAGACATACCATCTACAGACAGTGTTTCGTGGCTAGGCAAAGCGGTGTTGCTGCAACCGTAGACGATTGACAGGGCCACCAGACCGATCAACAGGAGAGAGGTGATTTTTTCGTTCATTTGTTTTTGACTCCATTATATAGTTAAGCAGTTTGCCTATTTTACTTTTCGCAAGAATTTCATAAATTCCTTGCATAAAACGTAACATTCTGATTGCTTGAATTGTACTGACATGTTGAAAAAGAACATTCTCAGTGTTTCAGAGAGGATGCTTTCTTCAGAATAGTGGGGCTTTCTGCGAAGTACGTTAATATATAAAATTTAAATGAAGAAGCCAAGTTACGTAACATAAACCATAACTATGAAGTGCGATATCGCTAAGGTTATTACAAAGGTGTAAGAGGTTCAGGTTTGAAGGTTGAAGTTGAATGCGCTGCTTGTATTTTCCACCGTGGCTATCTGGAAATCATAGGGGCAACGAATGACCCGTCTATTCAGTTTAAGGCAATCTCTGCTTTTACGCGTCTCTTAGCTAAGGAATTTAAGCCTAACAAGGTTCCTGCTTTTCTAGGTACAGAAAGGGACAGGTTAATAAAACGACTCACAGGCAATCCAGACCCATACGCGAAAAAGAAGCGGTTGAGTAATCAGAAGGCCTTAGAAATTCTGCCGCTAGCGAAAAAGCTTGTATCAAACCAGTCTTGCGCGGAGTCTCGGTTTAGAAAGGCTTGTCTAAGCTCTATAGTTGGCAACATCATAGAATTCGGCATTCCAGATCACATGTTCAAGTTTCAAGACATTAAAAAACTGATTCTGCGGGCTGAAGAAGACTTGGCTATTGATGAAATTCCCAAAATTTTTGATACAGCAAAGAAGGCAAAACGAGTCCTATACTTAACTGACAATGCAGGTGAGATAGCCTTCGACACACTGCTTGTGCATGAGTTAAAAAAATTGGGAGCACAAGTTACGGTGGCGGTGAAGGGCAAACCGATAAGTAATGACGCTACTCTTGAAGACGCCAAATTTGTAGGAATGCATGAAGTTGCGGATAACATAATAACTACGGGTACAGATGCTGTTGGCTTGATTCCTGATGAATGCTCTAGCGAATTCTTAACTTCATATAACTCAGCAGATTTAGTAGTAGCAAAGGGCATGGGGCACGCTGAAACACTTACAGAACTTAACTTAACCTCTCCACATGCGCTTCTGATGAGAACAAAATGTAATCCCGTTGCCAACTTCTTTAACGTGAGCAGAGGAAAGAACGTTGCTAAACTGATGTTTTAAACGTTGGATGATGAAAATGGACATAGATTTACCCAAAATCCATGTTGGGCCAGATGTTCTTTCCAATTTTGACAAAGCCGTTCAAATGGAATGGATTGTAGCCAACGGCCTGGGTGGATACGCCTCCTCAACCGCGTTAGGAATCAACACTCGAAAGTATCACGGACTTTTGGTTGCTGCCTTTAACCCTCCCGTAGACCGCAGGGTGATTCTCATCAAACTCGATGAGGAATTTCAGATCAAAAATGAAACATATCCCATAGGATCAAACGAGTTCAAAAGTGGCGTTCAGCCTAAGGGTTACCAATTTCTATCCGATTTCTTGCTTAACCCTCTTCCCACCTACAGATACGCTGTACATGGTTTTCAACTTCAGAAAAAAATCTTCATGCCACAGGGAAAGAACGCAACCGCAGTGATGTATGAGGTCTTCAATTCTAATGAAAACGAAGCGTTTCTTCGCATCTCGCCACTGGTCAACTCTAGACACTTCTACTCAGTCACGAAGAAAGAAAACTTGGCTTGGAACTTCATTCAAAAGCCGTTTGAAAAAGGAGTGATCGTCAAACCATCCACTTTGCTGTCAACTCTCATCCTCTTTTCAAGTGAAGGACGATATTTCGCTGGTAAAGGCAACTGGGTTAGAGAGATTTACTTTCGAGTGGATAATTCTCGTGGGGAAAGCTGTTTCGACGATAGTTTTCAGCCAGGATCGTTTGAGCTTAGAATAGCTCCGAAGGAGAGAAAGAACTTTTATGTCATTGCAACCGGAGGTAGAAACGAAAAGGAAGCTCAGAGCGTTCTTTCGTCAATTTGTAAAGGACAGGATAACGCAGACCTTTTATACACTCAGGAGTTAAAACGTCGGAAAAGTTTGTTAACAACGTTTCAAAAACAGTACGCTGACGTTAAGATGGAAGACTGGCTAAAATGGCTCATCTTAGCAGCCGATTCCTTCATTGTGAACAGAGAGTCAACTAGGACAAAAACTGTGGTCGCCGGTTACCACTGGTTTGAAGACTGGGGAAGAGATTCGATGATTTCTCTGCCAGGATTAACACTTGTCACAGGTAGATTTGAGGTTGCAAAAGAGATTCTGTTAACGTTCAAGCATTATTGTTGCAAAGGCCTCATTCCTAATCGATTTCCAAATCAAGCTGGAGACAAACCAATCTACAACACGGTGGACGCCACTCTCTGGTACTTCAACGCGGTTCTTCAATATCTTAAATACACAGGAGATTTCGATTTCGTCAGAGTGCAACTGTGGGACACGCTACAGTCCATCATTAAACATCACATTCAAGGAACCTTGTACGGCATACACATGGATGGCGACGGGTTAATCGTGCATGGTCCACAGCTAACATGGATGGACGCAATGATAGGCGACCAGTTTGTCACGCCTAGAAACGGAAAGACTGTAGAAATCCAGACATTATGGTACAACGCTTTAAAAATCATGGAACTTCTTGCCACTCGTTTTAACCAAAAGGAAGACGCAAAGAAGTATTGGGATATGGCTGAAAAAACTAGAAAAAGCTTCGTAGAGAAATTTTGGAACCCACAAAAACGTTGCTTATTCGATGTGGTTTGCGAAGAACAAGGAGACGCGTCGTTAAGGCCAAATCAGATAATGGCTGTTGCATTACGCTTTTCAATGCTGGACAAAGCGAGAGAGAAAGAAATTGTGGAAACTGTTTGGAGAGAACTCTGGGGCACCTATGGGCTGAAAACCTTACCGAAAGATGATCCGCGGTACATAGGAAAATATCTAGGAGACTGGGCGTATCGGGATAGGGCGTACCACAACGGGACGGTTTGGGCTTGGCTTCTCGGACCTTTCACCACCGCCTTTCTAAAAGTCAAAGACTACGAGGAGCGTTGGAGAAGCTTCGCTTTCCAAAACTTCTTGCAGCCTCTGTTCCAAGAGGAGACTTTCAAAGTAGGGCTCGGGACGATAAGCGAAATATTTGACGGTGACCCGCCCCACGCTTCTCGAGGATGCATATCTCAGGTTTGGAGCGTGGCTGAACCTTTGAGAGCCTTTGTTGAGGACGTTTTGTTGAAGAGGCCTCCATATGAGAGAAAGTAAATAAATTCCGAGCATCATGGAAGGGTAGGTGTAAAGAATGGATTTTTTAGTGAAATGGTTGGGTCACGCCAGCTTCATTATCAAAGCAGAGGGCAAAACCATCTACATAGACCCTTATGAGGGAGAATACGCCGAGAAGGCGGATCTCATACTGGTAACCCACTCCCATCACGATCACTACGATCCCTCTAAGATCAACAAGGTTCGCAAGGACAACACCACGATAATCGCGCCGGCTGACTGTGTCCTCAAGATAGGAGGAAAGGTGAAAACGCTCAAGCCTGGAGAGAAAGCCATAGTAGGAAATATAATCGTGGAAGCCACGGAGGCCTATAATTACAAGCGTTTCAGATCGCCAGGAACCCCCTATCACCCTAAAGGCCTCGGAGTAGGCTACCTCATAACCGCAGAAGGAAAGACGGTCTACCACGCAGGGGACACAGACTTCATACCAGAAATGAATCGATTAGGAAAAATCGACTTAGCCCTGCTTCCCAGCGGAGGCACCTACACCATGGACAACCCTGAGGCTGTGGAAGCCGCCCTCGCCATCAAACCAAAAGTGGCCATTCCCATGCACCGCTGGGACACCGACCCCACAGAATTCAAAAGAGGCGTCGAGGCTAGGTCACAAATCAAGGTTGTTACGCTAAGACCAGGACAACAATTTACGCTACAATAGTCTATAACAAAGAGGAAGCGAGGAATCTCAGCAAAAATCAATATGCCAAGCAAGCTCGCTTTCCCAAACTATGCATACTTCTATGAAGATAAAAAGTAAAAATGTTCATTCCTCAAAACAGTATTCAACTTTTTGAAACTCAGCACAAAGTTTAGCAACATCTTTCTTAATTTTCTCTGGCTGTTCTTCGTCAACAACCGTTCTCTCAATCAATCCAGCTATTTTCAACATTTCCTCCTCCTTCATTCCGCGTCTCGTAACCTCACACGTGCCAATCCTAACACCGCAGTCAACAATGATATTTGCAGGTTGAAGTTTTTCCGCTATAACTCTGCCTTGCTTGTAGCCTCCATAATTTAAGAGCACTTGATGCGACTGGGTGAATCCTAAATGTTGGCAAACAACAGGAAAACCATAATCATGCAAAGCTTTGGCTAAGGTTTTTGAGTTGTCGATCACCTGTTTTGCGTAGGCTTTACCGAAATTTTTCATTTCAGCTAATGCCAAAGTTAGTGCTGCTATGCGGTTCCAGTGGGCGTTATCCACAAAGGTTGGATAAATTTTTGCTTTCATGATTTCTCCATGCTCTTTGTCCGCCAAAATTATGCCTCCTTGAGGGCCGAAAAAGGTTTTATGGGTTGAACCAAACAAGGTATATGCGCCTTCCTTTAGCGGGTCTTGAAATTGTTTGCCAGCAATGAGTCCCATAACGTGTGAGCCATCAAATCCTATGTATGCGCCATTTTCACGGGCAACTTCAGCTAGTTCCTTAACCGGGTGCGGGAAAGTAATTAGGCTCGCGCCAAAAATCACAAGTTTAGGCTTGAAGCGTCTTATAGCCTCTTTTGCTTCTTCAACTTTTATGTTCATGTCATGTTTCGAAAAAGGGAAAGGCACAGCCTTAAGGCCAAAAAGTCCAGCTAAGCCATCGTTCCACATTCCAGGATATCCGCCATTCTCAGGAGAAACACACATAAGCACATCTTTGGGCTTTGCGAAACTAGCTAGGAAAATTAAATCAGCGATATGTCCAGAGAGAGGACGCAAGTCTGCGGTCTCAGCTCTAAAAACTTCTTTCGCGATTTCTTCGCCGCAGTGTTCGATTTCATCAATGAAGCTGGTGCCCATGTAAAAGTGATCTCTTGCGGTGTAACGGTGTCCAAGATCCGAGGAGAGAAGCTCTCGAACAGCAGGGCTCATAACGTTCTCAGAGGGAATGAGATTCAAGCATTGTTTTCCACGCCAATCTCGATGCTTCTCAACCAAGCTTAAAATTTCATTAATCATATCCAACCCTCATAGTCTAGGCAATACTACTTTACGCATTTAAGTCATTTTTCTGCTAGAGCTTCCCAGTGGCCAAGCAGTTTGCCTTTCTTATTCGCGAATTCATCTAATTTTAGACTAAGCATATGAAAGTTTTTCAGTAATCCAAAATTCATTTCATTTATAAAGTGTCTCTGGTTAAATAATCAAAAGAATACTCAAAATTTGCATGGTGGTTGCGTGAGTGACTGACGTTTGCTTTATTTTTGAGGTTCATCAGCCGTTCAGGCTAAACCGCATTTTTCATCAGGACTTGTTGAGCCGTCGATCCGTGAGCAAAAAAGACCTTTTTGAACTTTATTTCGACCATAGGTTAAACCGTTACATTTTTGATAGAGCCGCCAAAAAATGCTACTTGCCTTCAAACAACATCATTCTAGGACAAATTGACAGATACAAAAGAGATCGGAAACAATTCAAGGTGGCCTATGGCATTTCTGGAGTTTTCATTGAACAGTGCGAGCGTTGGAACACGGATCTTCTTGATTCATTCAAGCAGCTAGCTGATTCCGGATGTGTAGAATTTCTTGACCAACCGTACTATCACTCACTTGCCAGTCTATACGGAACAGATCGCTCAGAATTCGTTGAACAAATCAATATGCACCGTCAGCTTATGAAAGACCTTTTTGGATATGAGCCAAGAGTTGTCGAAAACACCGAGTGTTTATATAATAACGCCATCGCCAAAACCGTTGAAGGACTCGGCTACGAAGCTACAGTAACGGAGGGCACCGAAAGGATTCTCGGCTGGAGAAGCCCAAACTACGTATATAGAGCCAAAGATTCTGCTCTTCGCGTTCTGCTCCG
Source organism: Candidatus Bathyarchaeota archaeon (assembly GCA_030608565.1). GTDB lineage: Archaea > Thermoproteota > Bathyarchaeia > Bathyarchaeales > Bathyarchaeaceae > SOJZ01. Next base: position 33,883 of record JAUWDY010000008.1, read on the forward strand.
CAACTATCGCCTCTCAGATGACATAGGCTTTCGTTTTTCTTCAACATGGTGGGAGGAATGGCCATTGACTGCGGACAAGTATGCAGGTTGGTTGGCGTCAACTGCAGGACAGGCTATCACCATTTTCGTTGACTATGAAACCTTCGGTGAACATCACTGGCCGGAAAGCGGAATCCACGAATTCTTGAAGTGGCTGCCAGATGAAGTGATTAAATGGGAGCATCTTCAGTGGTGTACTCCTTCGGAGGTTGTCCGCCGAAATGCACCGGTTGGAGAAATTGATGTTTACGACTATAATACAATCTCTTGGGCGGACCTTGAACGAGACCCGAGCGCTTGGATCGACAACCCCATGCAAAAAATTTGTTATGGCTCCTTGAAAGGGTTGGAACAACCCGTGAAGGCAACGGGTGATGAGGACTTGATAAAGTTGTGGCGGTACCTTCAGATGAGCGATCATCTATACTACTTAAGCGTGAAGGGCGGAGGTCCCGGAGATGTGCACAGCTACTTTAATCCGTGCAGTAGTCCCATCGAAGCCTTTGCAGGATATTCAAGAATTATCTCCGACCTTGAGGCCAGAATCATGCAGGAATTGGAGCGACCTGAGTTCATGGCGAAAAGAGTGCTACGCCAGCTTCCAATAGGGAGAGGTTTCACCTTTTTCTACGAGTTTGCACGACCCAGCCAATGGACTGTTCATAGTTTGGATGAATTCTATTCTGCTCTCAAGACTGTTAATCTAAAGTCAATTCGATTTCATGTAGAACGAGGAGATTTTGAACAGTGGGTTCGTCAAGTTGTCGGAGATGACAAGCTAGCTAGTAAGATAGCTGGTCTATCTGATAAGAAATTGACCGGTGAAAAATTGCGCAAAAGAATACTAGGTGTTGTTGAGAGAAGGCTAAAAAAACTACAAGAGACAGCGGCCAAGGTTTCGCCATAACGCAGAACATTGCACACTAAATATAAATTACGGTTTCTGGTTAATGCATAATATGAACGCAAAGGAATTGAGATGCTTCGTTCCAATTGGTGGTCAAGCGAAAAGATTAAGACCCTTAACACACGATGTGTCAAAGCCTTGTGTCAGATTTTTGAATAGATCGTTAATCGAATTTTCGATGGTAACGCTGGCTGAACAGGGTGTAAGGCATTTCATTTTCGGAGAGTGTGGTTATACTAATTATTCAAACCTCTTTGATCAGTATGGAGAAGGAGTTGGATTTTCAGCAAAGTATAAGATCTCGCCGAGAGTGCATATTAAACATCAACCAAACCTTGATGACTTGGGAAGTGCTGATTCTTACAGGCTGAACATGGAATATTATGAGGTTGATGATCCAGTGCTTGTTGTGCAAGGAGACAACCTTTTTGACATCGATCTGGATGATTTGATTAAGAAGCATGAAGAAAAAGGAGCACTGATGACGATTGCTCTAACAAAAGTGGAAAAGACAGAAGGGTATGGTATAGCCGAGCTAGATAAAGATAAGAGAATTAAAAGGTTTATTGAAAAGCCTCCCGCAGACAAAGCACCAAGCAATCTCGCTAACGCTGGTATATACCTTCTGTCACCTGAAGTCAGAAAGGAAGTCGAAAGCGAAGAGGTCAAAAAAATAATAGAAGAGAGAAGGAGGCTTGACTTCGGTTTTGACTTCATTCCCTACTTAGTAGATAAGGGATTTCCAGTCTATGGATACGAATTAACGGTATGGTATGATGTAGGAAGTCCGGAAAACTATCTAAAAGCCATGCACGATGTTCTTCATGGAAAGTTGGACATAAGAGTCTCCGAAAAGAGAATTCTACCAGACAGGAACGTGTGGGTTCAAGGATACAGTGAGACATCCATCAAAAGGCGGGAGGAAATACTCAGGAAAATCAGAGAAAACAAGTTGTCCATCGAGGGCGCTGCTCTGATTGGTAGGCACACTCGAATAGGTGATCACTCCAAGATTGCAGATTCAAACGTCGACAACTTTTGTATCCTCGGTGAGCATGTAAGCATTGAAAGATCAGCGATTTTGGATGCCGCGAAAATGGGGGATTATGCTTACGTCGCAGATAGTGTTCTAGGTAGAAAAGTTGTCGTAGAGTCAACCTATGAAAGTCCTACCCATATTGAATCGACTTCGGTCATCGGCAACGCAGTTCATATTGGGGCGGGTTGTAAGATCATAAAAACCAGAATCAATCCTAACCTAACAATTCTACCCGGCATGACGTACATTGAAAAGTTTCTGAAAAATTACGAAGATGTTGCCCAATTAGCAACCAAAGAGTCGCTCAATTCAACTTAAACGCGCTCTTAAATCTTCAGAGATAGCAATCATGAAATTGCATATGGAATTAACGTGCACATAAACATATAAAGTTAGATATTCAGAAAGCTTATCAAGCAAGACACGCGTGCGCACAAATCCTGTATCGGTGTGTTTGGATGAACATTTGTATGGTAACATGGGAGTTTCCACCTCGAATCGTAGGAGGTATCGCCCGTCACTGCGAGGGCTTAGCTAAAGCGCTAGTCCGTAAGGGGCATGAAGTCTATGTTATAACTTTGGATCTTCCAGGCGCACCCTACTACGAAGAAATGGAAGGAGTCAAGGTCTATCGCACAGCAGTGCAGTTAGGCCATCCTGAGTTTCTCACATGGGCTCTTTTGTTCAATCACTTTATGGCGAAGAAGGTGGCAGAGGTGAGCCGAAAAGTCAAGTTTGATATTGTTCATGTTCATGATTGGTTAACCGCGTTTGCAGGTATCTCCTCCAAATATCACCTGAAAAAGCCGATGATCACTACCATTCATGCCACCGAAATCGGTCGAGCGCAAGGTCTTCACAATCCCAGCTCGCTAACTATTGATGGAATAGAATGGTGGTCAACATACGAAGCGAGCAAGATCATCGTAACAAGTGGCTCGATGAGAAAGGAAATTTGCGATCATTTCCATCTACCATGGGAAAAAATTGAGATAATTCCCAATGGAATTGATTTGACGAAATATAATACATCTGTTGACCGATCGGCAGTTAGAGGACGTTACGGAGTTAGCCCCAATGAGAAACTGGTTCTCTGTGTAGGCCGATTAGTTCCTCAGAAAGGGATAGAGTATCTGATTCAGGCGATTCCTATGATAAGTCAACGTCGTCCAGAGACGAAGTTCATCATTGTGGGTGACGGGTGGTTAAGAGACCATCTTGAAGGCTTGGCGCAATCAACTGGATATCGATGGAAAACCATTTTCACAGGCTTCATTTCAGACTCAGAGGTTATAGCACTAATGACCAGTGCTGACACCTTAGTTGTTCCCTCCATCTATGAACCATTTGGCATCGTTGCTCTAGAGGGGATGGCTGGGGGCATTCCGGTGGTGGCAAGCCAAATAGGAGGCTTAGCAGAAGTGATTGAACATGATAGAACCGGGATTTTTGCACATTCGCGAAATCCAAGTTCTATTGCTTGGGGAGTTGACCGCGTTTTATCTGACCCAGATCATTCTAGATGGTTAGCTCAAAACGCCAAAGAAATGGTCCAAAAAACTTTTAGTTGGGAGGCAATCGCTACTAAGACTGCCAAAGTTTATGAAGAAGTGATAGGATAGGAAATAGACATGAGTTCTTCATTTGGCCCATCATATAATTCTACGATGCCTGAAGAGTTTCGGCTTCTCTGCATGTTGCACAACATTGGTGCAACCACCTCAGAAAAATCGTTGCCGATCGAGAAAATATCTGAATGGACCAGAATGGAAATTTCTGCGGTACAACTTCAACTTCGAAAACTTGTTGAGCTTGATTTTGTTCAACGTATCGAGGCAGAAGGGGTTAACAAGTATCATATTACACTTAACGGGATCAGAAAAGTCCTGAGCACGTATTCTTAATTTCGAGAACAAGGCTATTTTTCAGGTTTTTTTTGTTTAATTAACTCTTTGTAGAATTCAATTGTTTTCTTAGCGGAACTATTCCAAGTAAACTTTTGAAGAACTATTTTTCTGCCGTTTTTGCCTAGTTGCACCTTTCTTTGAGAATCTTGTACGGCGTTGATGATTCCCCAGGCTATATCCGCAGGATCGTTTGGATTGATGTGAAAGCCGCATTGGTCTGGACCGTTTGGGACAATGATTTCTTTCATTCCGCTGGCATCTGTGGCTCCTACAACTACAGGTTTTTGCATGCTCATTGCCTCCAATGCGACGATTCCGAAGGGTTCGTATAGGCTTGGGAAGACTGCTACGTCGCATGCTGCGTAGTGGGCGATGCGCTCTTGTTCTGGCACAAATTCAAAGCGGAATTTCACGGAGTTTTGAAGTTTGGATTTCTCAACTAATGCTTCTAAGTAGCTTCGCATCCCACCGAGGCCAACTATCACGAGTTTGGCGTTTGGAACTTTCTCTAGAACGTGGGGCATTGCTGCGATTAGTTTGTCCGCTCCCTTAACCCCCACGAGTCTGCCAATGAAAAGTACCATCGATTCATTGTCTTGAATTCCATATCTGTTTCTTAGTTCCTTTATCTTTTCTTGGCTCACTTTTTCAGGGTTATACTTCTCTGGGTCCACCCCATTGTAGCACACTTTGATTTTCTCTGGTGGAAAACCTAATTGCGTCAGCTCATTTTTCATCATGTGCGAAACTGTGATTATCCTGTCTGCTATCTGTGCGCCGCGGTATTCGATGTTGCTGACGACGTCTGATCCGTTGCCTAACGTTCGTCCTTTCTCTGTGGAGTGTACGTGAAAAACGAGGGGTAAGCCCAGCTCCCTTTTGATTGCGATGCCTGCCATTACAGAGAGCCAGTCGTGGGCTACCACTATATCGTATTTGAATTCCTCTTTTCGAACGAGTTCATTGACTAGTTTTGAAGCGCTTAAGTAGTTGTACACAAGAAGTTTGGAGAATAACTTGATGCCTCTGCCCCATTTTCTAACGTCTTCTGCAACTACGTCTGGCAGAGAATCTGACACATCGATGTCTATGGGTCTATGGATTTCGATGCCTCGCCAGAGTTCTCTTGTTGGAAGGCCTCCCGTATCGTCGTTCATGGTAAAAATGGTTACGTCGTGGTCTAGCAAAACGAACTTTCTCGTAATCTCAGCAGCGTATGTTCCCAAGCCTCCAACAATCTTTGGAGGATACTCGTAGACTAGAACTGCCATCTTCATTTTTAGCTCGCTCCGAAAGATATAATGTTCATTACTTGTTTGAAGGGATAAGCTCTATGAAATATACTTCTATTCAAAGGTTTCTGTTGCTATTCAATTGGTTTCTAGCATTTGACTTTACAGAATAGCTTTACGCCGTCAGTTTCGGCGACCTACTCAAACCCCAGCTCTGTCAACGCCTCTGCTTCTTTGATTCCTTTATAGCCTAAAGTTATAAGTCACATCTCAAATTGAGTATAGCAAAAATGGTGAAACAAATGAATGTAGACGAAGCATTTGAAAAGCTTGCTCAAGAAGGCTTGCACCAGTTCTTGGACAAAAACCCTGAAATGGCTACCTTTCTAGGTTTCCATGAGCCCTACGATAAGTTGCTTTCCGATGGCAGCATAGAACAAGTGTACGAAAACTTGAAATTACTAGAAAAATGGCTTAACAAGATGCAGACAACGATAAACTTTGATGAACTTAACGAAGAACATAAAATGGATTGGAGGATACTCGAAAACGCTTACGAAAGATTCAAGTTTTCCACATACGAACATCGTACGCATGAGAAAAATCCTGAAGCCTTACAAGGCATTGGTTCCATGATTTTCGTAGTTTTGACTAGGGAATATGCCCCCTTAGAGAACAGAATCGAAGGCATTGTTTCTCGACTAGAAAAGTTACCGTTACACCTAGAGCAGTTTCGAAGGAGTTTTGAAAAATGTGTGCCAGTAAAGTTATGGACTGAAATCGCTATTGAACAAGGCCAACAAATACTTGGTTTCTTCCAGTTCCTTATCGCTGTGACAAAAGGGAAAATCTCAGAAGAGCTCCATCAAAGACTTCAAAAGGCAATTGCAGACTTACATCAACCACTTGATGAACATCTCGAGTGGCTGAAAGCACTGTTGCCAAAGGCAAAGGCTGACTGGGTGCTTGGAACGGAAAAGTTTGAAAAACTCTTGAAACTTAGAGAACTCGGAATGCGTGCTGATGAAATTCATGAATTAGGAGTAAAGTTCCTTAGAGAAATGAAAGAGGAAAGAACTAGACTAGCTAATAAGATTTCTCCTGGAAAAACTGTTGAAGAAGTAATGAAAGAAATACAAGCTGACGCTCCCAAAACCTTTGAAGAAGCGTTAGAATTTACGCGAAAGGAGATGGAACGGGCAAAAAACTTTGTACTTAAACATGACATTGCGACAATTGACGAAAGAGAAAGGCTTCATGTTACAGAAACACCTTCATTTATGGCTCCCTTAATTCCCTTTGCAGCGTTATGGTTGCCAGGCAAATATGAAAAGACTCAAGAAGGAATCTACACTGTAACCCGCCCAAAGGACACAAAAGACTTGGGCAAGGATGCAAATTACGCAAGCATACCAAACACTGCAGTACACGAAGCTTATCCCGGACATTTCTTGCAAACCTCACGTTCAAACCGTCTTGGCTCTTTCATTCGGTATCTTGCTCAAGGAACAGAAACCATAGAGGGTTGGGCGCATTACTGTGAAGAGATGATGATGGAACACGGCTTTCAAGGAGGCTTAAAATCCAGGTTCATGCAGGTAAATGACATTATATGGCGTGCTGTAAGAATGGTAGTTGATGTCAAACTTTCCCGCGGAGAAATGAGCTTCGACGAAGCAGTCGATATGTTAATGAAAGAGACAGGAATGTCAAAAAATGGTGCAGTTGCCGAGGTTCGCAGATATACGCAGACACCTGGATACGCACTCTCATATCTTCTCGGTAAGCATTTAATGTTAAAGTTGCGAGACGAAGTAAAGGACAAAATGGGTGACAAATACAGCGAGAAACTCTTCCATGATGTCATAACAGCCAACGGATATCTCCCTCTATCAAAGCTCAGAGAAATCTTCGAACAGAAACTTGGAAAATTGTGATTTGTTACCATCAAACGAGAAAAACATAACTACCGAAGCAAAAGAGCGAAGAAACCAAAGAACCTACTTTTTTGCAAAGAATCAAAAAGGCAATAATAGATGTGTGAAGGCAGATGGCAAGCTCTCGAATGAGAGTTAGTTACGACTCTCTCTCCAAGAGAATAAATAAGAAGTTGAGAGATGCTATCAAAATATTAAAGGAATTGGGATACGAAAGCCAACATGTCTCCCCGAAGGAGTTTTACGATTACATGACGGGAGAAACTCCGACTGGCGATACTATCACCCTTGTTGACGTTCTTGGCAACGATTTTCTCATAATTCATGAAATTGTGGAAATAAGCGAACTCAAAAAAATGGGAATCCCAATACACAGACGCACAATTATGATGTTTCATCCCAAGGTTTATGAAGCCCACTTCACCGCGATCGAATATGAACTTAATTATGCTTTAGACAAAAAGGACTATGATTGGCTGAAAGTCAGAATAAAACACGCAAAATCTTGGCTGGAAGACGATTATCTACCACAGCATTTGATCCCACGATGCAAAGCCATAGTGAAAAGGTTTTCAGAGGGTCTACTGAAAGGGGAGTGAAATATGGCAAAAATAAACAAGCGAAAGAATATCATATCAATGTTAAGTGGGTTTATGGGAGATGTCTCCACTGTGGGGAGATTTGGACCCATCCTGCTATCAAAGTATTCAGCTCTGCTTCTGTAGGAATAAAGGGCAAGTTTTTCCGCGCGTGTGAATGGAGAGACCGTTATACAGGCAGAGCAAAAATCTACAATCCATTCTAACGTGCGCTATAAAGCAAAGAAAAAGGGGAGATTGGGTGATATCTCCACGCAGTAGGGGGTTCAAATCCACCCCTTGTTCACGTCTTATCTTAAGGTGTTTCCCATTCATCGAGTGCCTTCTTCATGTGTTTGATGGCTTCTTCCTCGAAGGGTTTAACTTTTCTGAGAATCTCTGCTGCTTTCTTTCGATCCTCTAGTTTCATTTTACCTTGGTGCTTGAAGGGAAAGACTCGGGCAAACTCTTTCATGAGCTCCGCTCCTTTCTCGTAGCACCCAGCAGTTTCTTGTAAATTCTTCGATTGTTTCCCTTGGTACTTCTTGGAAAGTCGCTTTAGGAACTCCGCTGACATGAATCGGCCTTCACCGACGCAAGCACCGACGTAGCTGTTACCGTGATAGTTCTGTTTGTCCTCTGGAAGGTTCTCTAGAACGTTCGCCCATTCATCTAGCGCTGCTGGACCTCCAACATACTTGTCGTGGATTGGCACTTTGGCTTCGGCGAAGTTTATGGCTCTCTCAAGTGCCTCTCTGTCAGCTACAGCAGCATCCCGCTCAACTCTGTCTCGGAAGAAGAAAGCATCAATGCAACCGGGTGCTTTCAAGTCGTAGAAGAGGATTGGTTCTTCAGGTTGGTTAATGAGGCTTCGGAAGGTACTTGTTATGTAGAAGTCTCCTTCATATCCCTTGACAATTCCATACTCGGGTATAGCTAGTCCCCAGAGGACTACAGGCTTATCTCTTTCGTCTATCTCTTGTTTGATTTTCTTGAACAGGTTCTTTGCTATTTCAATTTCTTGGGGTGTTGGGTTGCCCTCCTCTGCTGGATAAGAATGGGGGTACTCATAGTGTTTCATTGTCCATCCGAGACTTTCGGTGCCCTTATGGATTTGTTTCCAAGTTTCAAGGGGTAGGGCGGTTGGTCCGGAAGGACAAGTTACGCCTTTGGCAACGTTGATTATGAATGCGTATCCGGAGTAGCCGCCTACATCTGTTGGGTCGCAGTTGACTCCTAAGGCTCTTAGTGATCCAGCTATCGCGCCAGTGTAGGACAACCAGCATGGTTGATACTCAGCTTTTTTGCTTATCACTTTTTTACTCAATGATTTTCCCTCAATCAAACCCTCGGTGTAGCGTCTTGATAAGAGCTTTCTTCTCTCCTCTTCTCTCCGAGCAGAATCCTTGTACACAGCCGCTGCTGCGTTTAATAGTTCTTTGCCGTCAACTGTTAGATTGTATTTTCCCCTAGCAACCCTCTGGACGAGTCCCTTTTTCATCAGCTGGTTCAAGTGGTTGGCTAGGGCTGTTTTCGATAGTTCTGTATGCTGCATTAATTTAGAGAAGTCATGTTCTCCTTGTAAGAGAAGTGCTAGTACCTGTATCCTTACAGGATGGGCGGCCGATCTTAGTAGTTCTGCTACTCCCTTAGGAGACTCGAAGAGAATGTTTTGTATTTGTTTATCGTTAATCCTCTTGCTCAATTAAGCTACACCCTGGGCGAATTAACCTAATCGTTCACCGATTTAAAGGTTTCGATTATGGTGAACTGAAGAACTAATTTTGATGAACAATGCATGCAATTGTGTTTTTTGCTTTGAGGATTACCTATGCCGCTAGTATATTCGCTAGCTTTAGTAGGTCTAAATCCAAAGGCTTTTCCGCTTTGCATGATTTCTCAAGTTTGATGCTGGTTATTCTGCCTTTTTGTAATCCAACTATTCTGTTTCCCTGTTCCTTCGATAACATTTCAACTGCTTTGTCTGCGAATAAGTTGGCTAAAAGCCGACTCCTGGTCGTGGGGTTGCCGCCTCTCTGGGCGTAACCTAAAATGCTAAGTCTGACCTCTGCTCCACTTTTCTCTTCGAGATCTATTGCAAGCTTTCGGGTGTCTCCAATTCCTTCCGCCGCTACGATTATGCCTGACCTCTTTCCTCTGGCACTGTTTTCTCTTAGCGTTTTAAGGATTTTCTCCTTCGTATATTTGACTTCTGGAACCAGAATTATTTCGGCTCCAACGGTGACCCCTACTGTTAACGCGAGGAACCCTCTTTTTCGTCCCATAACTTCAACTATGAAGATTCTTTCATGCGAAATTGCTGTGTCTCGGATTTTGTCAATCTCAGTGACCGCGGTGTTTGCAGCTGTGTCGAAGCCTATCGTTTCATCTGTTCCAAAAACATCATTATCAATTGTCGCGGGAACCCCAACTATTAACGTGTCGGTTTCTTTGCTTAATTCTAGAGCTCCCTTGAAAGAGCCATTACCGCCAATAACTATGATCCCATCAAGATTGTTCAGAGCAAGAGTTTCAGCAGCTTTCTTAACCCCGTCTCTCTTTCTAAACCGTGGGCACCTTGATGTATAAAGAATAGTGCCGCCCAATTGTAGTATTCCACCAACAGAGCGGGGAGTTAACGTCTTAAACGTATTTGTTATCAAACCTTCCCACCCTCTCTTGAAACCTAAAACTTGAAAATTCTTCGAATAAGCGATGCGGACAACTGCTCGAATAGCAGCGTTCATGCCAGGCGCATCTCCACCACTTGTGACCACACCTATATTCTTCAACTTTCACTTCTCCCAATCGCTAAACTTATCTCAGAACAACATGTTACTCTGGCTAAAATAAATCTGACCTTATTCCTGTTGGCACTCTCATGATGTAGCAAGATTTTTTATTTTTTAAAAAGGTAAATTGAAGGAAATATCGTCATTATAGGCCATTCAAACTTTTACCTCAAGAATACGCCGAAAATCTGAAAAGCGGTAGGCACAATAATATGGTCAAATCTCTTAGAAGGCATATGTCACATGAGCATAAGTCAAATCAAAAGGAAAATTCTCCAAATATTGTGGGCATCTGGAAAACCGATGAGAGTCCAAGACATAGCAGAAAAGGCGGGATTAAGCATCTCTTCATCCATGATGCACCTGCTCTGGCTTAAAAAAGCTGGACACATCTCCACTCCTGAAAAAAGCTACTACGCTATAACAAAAACTGGTAAAGAAGCCATAGACTTACCAGGACTCACCAAAGAAAAAGCCCTACACATTCTACGCGAACTACCTAAAGAGGAAGCCTTCCATTTCTACACCGGAATCGGCCAACACGTGGGCGTCTACGCAAACAGCCTCAACGACTTTTGTGATAAAATTCAAACAATGAACGTGAAATCCATTGAGTTCCATGCTCCTCGCAGAGACTTGGAACTTTGGCTTGACAGCTTGGGAGACTTGGAACTGGCCAAAAGAATGGGTATGATACGAAGGGCTAGTTTGTCTGGAGAAAATCTTCGCAAAAAAGTTTACGAGTCTGTTAAATCTCGCTGTGAAGAATTAGCGGATTTATCCAGTGAAGTACACTGACTTCATTAAAGACAATCATTGAGGGCGGGTCTTCGCTGTCTCCTCTTTTATATGAAAAGAAGAGAATTAGGCAGGCTTAAATCTACCCTTCAACTTTTCCAAGAGTTTAGGCAAAGTAGTGTACTCCATAGCATCAGTGCTTAGTCGGGCAGGTTCAAACTCGCCCATACGACGCAAGGTAACAGCATACTCAACAGCTTCACGACGAGCCAAGTCAAAGGCTGGATCATCAAACAAGTCACTTATCAAAGGATTACCCTGATCATCGCTAGCAATTCCACCATGGGCAATCTGCAGACCAAGCGCGACCATCCTCGGAGGCCCATCAAAAGCAGTACACTTACTATCCTTTAACCCAACGGGCATTAATGGACCCCAGTGACTACCACGCATCCAACCCTCCACAAAGAAACTGTGCATAAAGGGCACCAAAACTTCCCCAAGCGCAGGCAAGCCGTGTTGAGTTCTTACAATGGAAACGGGATCATCCTTTCCAACGTATTTGCCTGCAATCAACGAGAGCTTCGTTGTGCTGGTTGCAGCGCATATAAGATCATCTCTGGCTCGCCGCACATGCGAAACCGTGTAGCGCCCAGGCGTTCCGATTAGTGCAATTAATTCGTACATTTCTTCGGGACATTTCAGAATTATTTTCTTGTTTTCTATTAAATCGAGTACCTCAAATTTAAATCCGCCAGCCATGTCTGGATCGATTACAAGCCCTGCGGTGCTCATGGGGTCACCAAATATGCGGAACATGGGATAATTGAAGGCCCCTGGCTCCGTCTTGTCAGCGGCGAAGACAACGATTGGATCAGAGCCTCTCTCCTCTATTTCCATTTCAGCCACGCCAGGGCCCATTCCGCGAATGTTTCCACTGAAAGCTGTCTTCAAGAGGTCTTGTCCTGCGCCGTATAACTTGAGGTCACTAGCCTTTTTGGCGGCTTCTTGGAAAGTGTTCCAAGCCAGCTTATGAATCTCAGGGTTGTTCTCTCCTCTTTTGTGAACCATAAGGAGTTCAAGGTCGTCTCCAGCGTGAAACACGTAGTGACTGTTAACGAGTCCATTCTCTTGTGCCTTTTTTAGACGTTTTTCACCGATTTCCAGTAGTGGTTTAGGTACAGTGTGGTGTCCTGCTAGGGAACCTACATCACATTTTATGACCGATATAGTCGTTTTTTCAGGCATCCTACACACACTTCATAACTTTCCATTTCCGACGTAGTTTCTCTGAGAGTGTCTTAAAAGACTTCCCCCAAATTATTCAGCTCTAATCGAACGAGGGACTTTGTTAGTCTGGCAACTAATGCTTTTTATTGTTCGAATTAAAGTAAATATGGGAAAGATCATGGGAAAAGTTGCAGTCGTGTCTGCCAAGATACCGGACGAGGTTTACAGAGAACTCGTTCTCCGCGTTCCAGATGGAGAAAGAAGCAGCTTTATTCGCGATGCTATTATGGAAAAACTGCAAACGGTTCCTCGACCTGACAAGATTTTTGAATTGGAACAGAAAATTAGCAGACTTGAGAAGGATCTATCCGAGATAAAGAAATACCTAGCTGAGCTTGAGGTCCTCACGTATGAGCGGGGTAAAATAAACCCTCACACCTTTTGCATAGACGAAATCGACCACAAAATCGTGGATTATCTCATTCATTATAAGGGAGCTACAACACCCGAACTCGCAGATTTTCTGAAAACCAACCGATGGTTGATTCTCAACAGACTCCGAAAGATTCAAAGACTTTCTAAGAAGCAGCTTGGGAAACCTATCGTTGAATACTGTTCTGGAGAAAGGTCAGGTAAAAGAAAGGCTTGGTGGATGAGCGAGGAGCTTATCGAGACATAGCACAACGATTTTATTCGAATTGGCAGACGATTTCGACGAATGGGCCCGTAGCCCAGTTCGGATTAAGGCGCCGAGCTGTTCTAATGGAACAGCGCGTAGGCCTCCGGACGATGGAAGAAAGCCGGAGATCCGGGGTTCAAATCCCCGCGGGCCCGCCAAACTGAATCTGGTTCATTATTTAAACGTGATAGCGCTTTATGGGATGCCTTTATTTTGCTTGTGAGACCGGTTTAGTAGAACTATCAAATTCGTTGCACTAGGAAATAGGGGGTTTCAAAGGAACTAAAAGGGCTGGAAAAGGGTTAGATACTATGTTGTTCTTGTCTCTCTTTATCCTGAGAAGTCAAATATCATAGCTTCGAAATAGATGGCAAATAGTCTTATTTAGATAATCTGAAGGTGAATCTCGCTTACTCGTCAATACTTAACTAAATATAGCAAGAACGGTCAATATCACTCATCAATTATGGAGGAGATTTTCATGAAGATTTCGAGGAAAGACTTGGCTAAGATGATTGATCATACGTTAGTGAAACCTGCCGCAACTAAAGATGAAGTTGCAAAATTGTGCGAAGAGGCTGAGAAATATCGTTTTGGCAGCGTCTGCGTCAATCCCACGTATGTGTTTCTGGCTACGCGGTTATTGAAAGAGACCGACGTAACGGTTTGTTCCTCTGTTGGCTTTCCATTCGGAGTTACTCTGCCTGAGGTGAAGGCGTTTGAGGCTAGGAGGGCTGTGGAAAATGGGGCTTGTGAAATAGACATGGTCATCAACATAGGTGCATTGAAGTCTAGGGATTACGAGACCGTGAAGAGAGACATCGAGGCAGTAGTTGATGTGAGGCACTATCGTGATGATGTGGTGGTGAAAGTTATCATTGAGACCGGATGCTTAACCGCTGAAGAAAAGGTGATGGCGTGCAAACTTGCTAAAGAGGCTGGAGCAGACTTTGTAAAAACCTCAACTGGATTCATTAAAGGAGGAGCGACTGTGGAAGATGTTAGGTTGATGCGTGAAACAGTAAGCGAAGATATGGGGGTCAAGGCGTCAGGTGGTATACGAACCCTTAAGCAAGCATTGGCAATGATTGACGCTGGAGCAAACAGAATTGGAACAAGCACAGGAGTTGCCATAATCGAAGGATTTCCAAATACTTAACAACAATAGATTAACGCTTTTTAAACTACGCAGGAAAACAAACTAAAATTTACATTCTCTCAGGAGCCTCTATTCCAAGGAGGTTTAAGGCGTTTCTGAGCACCATTCTAGTGGCGTCTACAAGAGCAAGTCTGGCATCACTCAATTCAACTGGCTCAGCTCCAATCACACGTAGTGCTGTGTAAAATGTATTGAATTTGTCGGCTAGCGCGTTAGCAAAGTCAGCTATGGTGTTGGGTCTTAGGTTCTCAGCAGCATCCACGAAAACCTCGGGAAAGCGGGCTAGCATTATGGTTATATCACGTTCTACGGGATTCGTCAACAAGGAGTAATCAGGGTTTTCGGGTTTTCTGGAAGCTTTTCTTAGGATGCTACACGCTCTAGCATGTGAATATTGAATGTATGGCGCGCTGTTCTTCTCAAAGTCTAACACTCGGTCCCACGTAAAAGCCACAGATTTCATTGGGTCTACTTCAACGAGAGCATATTTCATGGCTCCAATGCCGACGATGTCTGAGATTTGGCGTTTCTGTTCATCTGGCAAATGTGGAGATCGTTTCGAAACTTCTTCGTATGCTCTCTTGACCGCCTCAGTCATTACCTCGTCTAGAGTCACGTAGCGGCCTCTGCGGCTTGACATTGTGTATCCTGGGAGGGTGACAAGATTATAGGCAAAATGGATCAAGTTTTTTGCCTGATCCCCATATCCCAGAGCATACAAAGCTAGCTTCAACTGTAACTGAGACAATTTCTGCTCCATCCCTACTACGTTAATCACTTTCTCGGCTCTCTGAAGCTTCCACAGACTGTACGGGATGTCACGGGTGGTGTATAAGGTGGTGCCGTCTGCTCTCACTAGAGTCAGAGATGGAAGCTCATATCCCTCTCTCAAGCCTAACGTTTCTTTGAGATCAAAATCTCGAACAACTTTTTCTGCGTCAAATTCCAAAACGTTTCCAACGCGGAAAACGTAGGGGGTCTTCTTCAGCTGTTCAAGAGTTCGTGTAACGTCGCCGCTCCACGCTAAGCTACTCTCCCAATCCCACGAATCTAAGAAGATTCCCGCTCTATCAAGGGTTTCTCTAAAACCTTCGATGCAAAGTTGGCAGACTTCTCTGATCAATTGTTTTACTTCTTCTTCGCCTGCCTCATACTCACGAACAAAACTGCTCATTTTAGATTCGGGATTCTTGTCTTTGTTAATTGCGTTAAGAAGTTGATTGAAGAGTTTGGGAAATCTGCCTTCGAGGTCAACTGCTACCGACGCCCAGTCGTCGAGTTCTCGTTGTAGCTCTGTAACTTCTTCAGCTGGCACAGATTCCTTTGTTTGTCCAACCTCTCTTTTGAGCCGTTGAATTTCTGTTATGCAACTTGTTGTTGTATAGATTATCCCGATGAAGTGGTCGGGCTTTCCTTCAGGTTTGGGCTTACCGAGCTTTTCATATCCATAAGCTATGACTGCTGTTTGACGACCAACGTCATCAACGTAGTAGTGTCGAAAAACCGTGTGCCCCTGAGCTCTCAGGATACGTGCAAGTGCGTCACCTAACACTGGGTTCCTCGCATGTCCGACGTGAATAGGGTGAATTGGGTTGACGCTGGTGTGCTCAACGATGATTCTTCTAGGCTCATCGGTCTTGACGTATCCATATTCAGCGTCGAGAATTCTGATTGACTCAAATGTTAAGGATGAGAATTTTGCAAAGTTTGCATAGAAATTGATGTATCCCTCTCCAGCAGCCTTAACGGATTGAATTAATGGAAACGGTGATATGTTCACAGCCTTTACGATCTGTTCAGCCAATTGGAATGGCTTTTTTTTGGTTTTCTTAGCGAGTTCAAAGCATATAGACGAGGATAGTTCGCCAAACTGCAGGCTTGGAGGGATTTCAAATGTGATGGAAGGAACAGAAACTTTAGGAAGTATCTTGTTTAAAGCATCTCCTAATGCTATTTCGCATCCATTTCGGAATTCTGTAAATGGATTAACAGAGGTCATTTTCCTTCACCATTTAGCGGGCCCGCGGGGATTTGAACCCCGGATCTCCGGCTTCGCAGGCCATCTTTCTATGACTTATGAACTTCCTTCATTTAAGGATAGGGAAACGTTAGTCAAGGATTTCTATCGGTTCTGTAGAGGTCAAATGAGCTTACGACATAGCACTGCTGAAACTCATGCTTACTTAGTTGGAAAATTTCTCCGAGAGGTTGAAGGCCCGGTAAGTGCTGAAGTTCTTAGCGAATATCTACTTAGAATCAAAGAGCCTGGAACAAGGAAAAACTATCTTAGTGCTTTCAAACGGTTTTTCAGAGACTTTCTGAAGCTTGATATAGTAAATGATTTCAAATCTCCTACACCAAACGATAATCCTACACCATGTCCAAGTGATGAAGATGTTAGGTTAGTGTATCAGAATCTTGAGTATGACCGGGATCGTTTGATTTACCTTATGGCCAGCACAGCTGGTTTACGTAGAGGAGAGATCT
>JAUWDY010000038.1 GCA_030608565.1 Candidatus Bathyarchaeota archaeon
TATGAGCCGATCTTCCATCAAAGCAGATTTTGCGCAGTCCCAACCCAACCCCTCACCTCTAAGATTATAGGCCAAAACAAACCCTAAACCAAACCCACCAACAGATCCCGTTCTATAGACTCTCATTTGAAAAAATTGTAGGGGGGCTATAGGGGTCTATAAAAGAGAGAGAATAACGCAAATAACGTAACAAACCGTTATCCACGTAGTCTAACATTCTTTTCCTCACGCAATCCCAACGCAAACATACTAAAGATTGCACCACAGAGAAACCGCAACGTATTTATTCACCGACAAAAAAGCATAGGAAGCCACAAAGCATGAAAAAAATTAGGAGTGAGGCGGTGAAATGTCACAAAGAAACGATGTATTGATAGGAAGAAAGCCAGTAATGAACTACGTACTGGCTTGCATAACCCTCTTCCACGGCGGAGCAACCGAAATAAGCGTAAAGGCAAGAGGCCGAGCAATCAGCCATGCTGTTGACGTTGTAGAAGTTTGCAGACGAAGGTTCTTGCCAGATGTAAAAGTCAAAAACATAGACATCGGCACAGAACAATTGGCACCATTTGAAGAGGGTGGCTCACCAACAAACGTCAGCACCATTGAAATCACCTTAGCGAAATAAACAACGCAAATAATTCAAAAGGCTCCGCCGCCCCCTCCCTTATTTCATGAGAAGGAGCAAAGTCGGGGTGAAAACAGCATTATGCAAATTCTGCCTAAAAAGCGGAATCTTATGCTCAAAATGCCGAGCAAAACTCAAGTCAGGAGAGGTAAGTAAGGT
Organism: Candidatus Bathyarchaeota archaeon; assembly: GCA_030608565.1. Classification (GTDB taxonomy): domain Archaea; phylum Thermoproteota; class Bathyarchaeia; order Bathyarchaeales; family Bathyarchaeaceae; genus SOJZ01. The sequence goes on from JAUWDY010000038.1 coordinate 788, forward strand.
AGACTTGAAAATCGCTCGCCTACTTTTGCCACTTGAAAACGCATATCCTCCTCTTCAAGACATTCATTTTCATAAAGCAGTGGAAGCAAACGGCATTCTAGCTTTAATAGTCGGACGGGGTGATATAGCACGTTTATTGGCTCATGGCAGAAAAATCGTGAGGATCTTAGAAGAAAAAACTGGAAAGAAGATTCGCATATTAGAACAGGGGGCAGATTACAGAAAATTTTTGGAAGATCTATTTGCTCCATCAAACATCCTAACGATAAACACTATATGGTTGCCTGACGGAACCACTGAAACCAAGGTGATCTTAAGAAGAAGATACCGAAGACCACCTTCAATGAATGAAAAAGCGTTAAAAGAGATTGCTCAGAAGGTTCGAGGAATAACTCTTAGAGTAGAGTTTGCGCGTTAACGGAAGGACCCGTATGGAAATTGACCAGCTAGGAGACTGGCGTAGAACCCACTATTCAATAGATGTTAAGCCTGAACTGGATGGAAAAGAAGTTGTGGTTTTAGGCTGGGTTCGAGACATTCGAGACCTAGGCGGTATACGATTCGTAATCTTACAGGACAGGGAAGGAACCGTTCAGATCACCGTTCTACGGGGCAAGACCAGCAAGAAAGTGATAGAAAAAGCCGATTCCCTACAGACCCAATTCAGTATCGGTGTAAAAGGAACTGTGAAAAAAACCAAGATGACTCCACGAGGAATCGAGATAATCCCTAGTGAAATTCGGATATTGGGAATTGCGCAGCATCCATTGCCTCTAGATGTTACTGGTCGAACCCCAGCAGAGATTGACACACGATTGAATGCCCGAGTTCTTGACTTACGCCGAGATGAAAGCCAAGCGATTTTCAAAATTGAACATGTTGTGTTAGAAGCCATGCGCAACTTCTTGTCTGAGCACGGCTTTGTGGAGGTACATACACCAAGGATTATTGCTTCCGCCACTGAAGGTGGTGCCGCGCTTTTCTCTGTAGCATATTTTGAACATGAAGCTTTCCTTGCGCAGAGTCCACAGTTGTACAAGGAACAGTTGATTATGAGTTTTGAGAAAGTTTTTGAGATCGGTCCTTTTTTTAGAGCTGAAGAGTCGCACACCCGTCGTCACTTAAGTGAATTTATTTCGGTGGATATAGAAGAGGCGTTTGCAACAGCAACTGACGTGATGAAGGTTCTGGAAGAACTCGTACATCATGTGTGCAAGGCTGTCGCGGAAGGATGCCGAAAAGAGCTTGAGACCTTAAAATGCAAGGTTGATGTGCCGAGGATTCCTTTCAAACGGTTTACTTATGATGAAATACTCAAAGAGCTAAAGAAAGAAGGAACAACGGTTCCTTGGGGAGAGGATATCTCTACTCCCGCTTTCAGAACATTAGGCAAGATTCATCCGTACTTTTACTTCATAACTGACTGGCCAACGAAGTCAAAGGCGTTTTACATAAAACCGCGGGATGATAATCCCGACTTATGTGGGGGTTTCGACTTGATGTGGCGGTGGATAGAGCTTGCCTCTGGGGGAACTCGTGTTCACTCTAAAGACCTCTTGATTAAGAGATTGAAAGAACAGGGGTTACATCCTGAATCATTCAAGTTTCACTTGAAAGTATTTGACTATGGCATGCCTCCACATGCTGGATGGGCCATAGGCTTAGAACGTCTGATTATGATGCTAACCGGGAAGAAGAACATACGTGACGTTGTACTGTTTCCAAGAGACCGATTCAGACTCACACCGTAGCTCGTTCAACGCTACCAAACTCTATACATTTTTAAAACTCTTAATACGTTGAAAGTTGTGGAAACGGTGTATCTTTCTCCATCTATTGACGCCCAAGCTTCATTCTCTCTTTGTAACCCAATCACTCTGCTAATACACTTCTTAACGACATTTTCAGAGGAACAATATTTGCATATCATTGTTGTGTCGCTTGAGATATATAGGATATAAATAGCCTGTAAACCCTTTTGCTTGAGTGCCATTGAATGTTATTGACGCCACCTTAATATAGTTGAGGTGCATTAAATGTATTTGAAAACAGTTTAAGGAGTATGAAATATCGTGACTGCGCCTAAAAGTCCACGAATAACACAAAAAGACTTGCAAGAAGCAGATGACGTGGATTTCACAGAAGAGCATGAGTACTGGAATAGCTACAAACTGAAGGATGGAACAACGTTGAAAATCAAACTCGTGCTTCGAGGAGTCAAACGATTACAGAAATGGGGCCCAGACGGTTCACCAATTTATCTGATAAACAGCACAAATGTTGTCAGAGCAGTTAATGTTCCAAAAAAGTTGAAAGCAAAGCCTAAAGTCTCTACCTTCAAACCAGTGTAGCACGCCTGAAACCAAACTCATCCCTCTTTTCTTTTTTTGGGTCGTGCATCACAACAGTGTTAACAGTATCTCCTTAGTGTAATTCTTAAATGCTTCTTAATCCTATGCTGAAAAAAGGTGGAATACAAATGATGGAGTCCTTTGTTTTAATAAAGGTTGGAACAGGCGAACAATTGAATTTTGCAAAAAAACAGCGAAGGAGGAGATAGCAAGAATCAAAGGTGTAGTCAAAGTCTACGGGGTTTTTGGAAGGTATGACCTCATAGTCCATGTGAAAGCGCATGATCTTGATACTTTGAGTCGAATCATAATGGATAAAATCCGCTCCATAGCAGGAATCTTAAACACAGAATCACTGATCATAGGTTACTAACACCATTTGACATCTTTCGCTGAATTTTCTAAGCCTCGGCTGGGAATTCAAAAACCTGCTTTTATTAGGTCTCGTGGCTTCATAAACTCTCGCAAAAGAACAGTTGCGTAAGAACCTCTGTGCAACGTGAAGTTTAGCTCTATCTCTTGCTTGGGAGGATTCGTCGAATCTTTAGTTGGTCCTTCTATAGAAAGATCAATCATAGGTGCTAGAATAGCTCGCAATCTGCCAGGTGCGCTTATTTCAGGCATAAGAGGTACATAGAAATTCCTAGACACCACGTTTTCGGTTTCAATAATCTTCTGCTCAATTTCGCCTTGTACTCCCTCAGAAGGGTTTTGCTTGAAGCCTAAAAGCGGAATAGCCACACGTATCTTGCCTTCGTTTAACGCCTTCTTAACATGGGAGAGAGATTGCGCAGTCACTAGTGTGAACTCGTCTGTTGGAATCCCTTGGTTGTCAAGGTTCACCACATAGTCTCCAACTTGGGTCTCATTAAGGGGAATGCCCAGCCGGATTCTTTGACTGAGAAATCTGTTAAAAAGGAAAGACTGGTACGCTTGGACGAAGATTCTGCGTAGCTTTAGAGGCAACTTTCGGAACGCTCCCACGAAGTCTTTTGGCTGCTTATTCAGGTGAGTGAGCATCATTTGTTCATATCTTAGATATCGTGGAAAAAGGCGAAGTGCTTCTCTAAAGTTGCGTGTATCCCGTAGTTGTTGTCGTGCTTCTCTTGCCGCTGGGTGTTCATGTAGGCTCGGTTGAGCAAGAAAGATGAGAGCAGCATTTTTCCAGTCGCCTTTAGTGATAGAACGGCCTACTAGATGAGTGATAGGCCTGACGGTGCCGAACCGTTGGTGCCCAAAAAAATTTGGAACTCCGCCTAAGCTTGCCAATTCACTTTGCACTTTCTTAACTCGCCGTTCAGTCACAGAGGATGTGTGGGATATTGCTCTAATTAAGACGCGAAATTGATTACCGAGAAGAAGTTGGGAGAAAACCATTTCTTCGGAAAAACGCAGTGGACGGAGGGTGATGTCTTTGATTTTAACCCGTGAAACTTGTTCAGGTGTGATGCGGCGGATGCTGATGTGCTGGGCGGTGAGAGCATGAGCGTCTTTTATGCCCGCTATTTGAATGCGCTTAGGACTTATGCCCAACCGTTTCGCAACTTTTCTCACTGCAAGGAACGTGTCCCAATCCCGTTTAACCAGCACACAAATGAGATAGAGTCCTTTTCCTACAAGCTGTTGAGTTTCAACTGGCGAAATCTCCGCCTTTGAACCGTCAAGTAAGGCCTCTTCAACTACAAAATCTTCAGAGAACTGACGAATTTTTCCACCGGTACCCAGTGATGGAGAGGCATAAACTTCTATTCCAAGCTGTTTTTCCAACCTAGGAACGTTCAAAGAATCTCCTCAGAAAAGGTTGAGGGTACCCGTTATTTTGTCCACTTGGTTCGATGGGGCTGGGCCTATTCCTAAACATGTTACAGTGCCTGGTGGAAGTTCAGTTAATCCCATATCAGTAATCAACGCTGACGGCAGCTTCAGCTTCTTGGCTTTTTTCTCAAGCTCTAAAAGCTCTTGCTTAGACCGTGCTTTCACAGCTATTTTACATTGCCCCTCCTTCATCCAAGTGCTCCACCAGTGTGGATTTTTCTTCCTTGCTTTTTCAGCCGCGGAAACTGCTGCATGCCCGGCCTGAGCCGCAATCTTTCCTTCACTCATTCCTAAATCGACTCGAAGGATAATGACCTGTTTATATTTGAATCCAGACATTTTGAATCTGCATCTCAATTATTTTATGTGGGCTTAAATGTTCATCTATTACTTCCAGATTGATGTAGTAAGCGCCGAAAAAATGGAGTAAAGTGTTAGGACGAGCGTTGATGGGCGCCGAATCATGCGAATCAGCGACGCCCCTTGAAAGTCCAAGTCTCCAACTTCCTCTAGAACCGAATCTATCCCTAATCTTGCGCACAAGTCAATAATTTTGTCAATTTTATCATCAGACAGGTGGTTGAGCAATTTCCTTATTTGACGCATTGCAGCCAGATCGAAGCCTATCCGTTCCTTCCATCTAGATTGATAATGTGACAGAAAAGCTTCGGAAAAATCGTGGTTCTGTAAGGCCTCGTAGGCAACTTTCCCCGCAAGCCGGGAACATATTAGTCCAAAGATTACGCCACCACCTGTTGTGGGTTTCACCTGCGAGGCTGCGTCCCCTACGATGAGAAGACCATTTGAATAGGTCTTAGGAATCGCTCCTCCCAGTGAGATAGGGTGGAAAGAAAGGCGGGTAATCTTGCTTTTTCTCAATTTCTTGGATGCCACTGGATGTTTCTGCATGAATCGATGCAAATATTCTCGAGGGTTACCCATATTTGTGGCTAAACCCACCTTAGCTGACATGTCTCTTTTCGGAATTATCCAAGCGAAAAAGCCTGGCGCATATTTTTGCCCGAGATACACTTCAACGGCGTTCGTGTTTACGTCATCGGCTCTATCAACTTCAGCTTGGACAGCGTTCACGATCATAGAACAATCCAGCGTTTGCAGTCCCGCTTTTTTTAAAAGAACTGATGAACATCCTTCAGCATCCACCACAAGGCTGGATGCTAAGGCTTCTTTTGTCCCCCCTCTTCTGATGGCAACTCCCTTGGCAAAACCAGAATCTACAACCAACGACTCTACTCTTGATCCAAAAAGATATTGCACTCCCGCTTTCACGGCGAGATTGGAAAGATACTTGTCAAACAGTTCTCTGTTAACAACGCAAGTCACGGGAGAATTGAACCTAACAGAAAATTCCTTTCCACGCGGAGAATGTAAAACTGCTCCTTTAAACTCATTTTCAACAACATTCGATGGTAAATGTAGGCTTAAACGTTTCAGGCCAGAAAGGCTCAGATGCCCAGCACAATGGGTGGGAACACCAATCTTTTTGTGTTCTTCGCAAACTATAACGTTCATGCCCTGCTTTGCCATTGTAAACGCGGAGAATGAACCGCATGGGCCGCCTCCGACAACAACCGCATCAAATTTGTCGTTCAAGTTGATTCCACACAGTATAAGCGCTAAAAACTTCTGTGTTCTCTTGTCTACGTTTGTTCTGCAAGCGCATCACTTCTACAAGGCAATCAAGTTTGATAAAAAGATTTTATACGCGATATGGTTTGGTTTTGTTGGCGGAGAAACGTTTTACACGCAGTGAATAACTACACGCTTTTGCTTTAACAGTTGGCGTATACATTCTTTTATAAAGAAAAGGACAGTAGAGTTTGCCAAGAATCGATCCGCTGGAGAATAGGTCTTATGGATGCAATCGTCGTCGACATTGATGATACGATAATTGACACTGAACACAGGAGACACGCAGCATGGTGTCGGGTTCTGGGCAGAGAGATTCCTAGGCAAGAGGTGGAGTCTCAAGGATCGTGGGAAATTCTTAGGAAATATGCTTTTTCAAACAGGAAGGTTTGGGAGAAGTTTTGGATGCTTACTCTCTGCATCGAAGAAGGGGGGGCTGATCTCATTGAGCTTGACAGACCCATTCCCAATGCTTCAAAGGTTCTTCAGAACTGGAGCAAAAACTACAAATTGATCTATCTGACTGGACGAACCGAAAATATGCGGCAACTCACATTAGACGAATTAAGAAATTTCGATTTCCCAACACATAAAGCCGACCTAGAAATGTTCACTCTCAACGACTGGATGAACTACTTCTCTTCACAATCTTCGGCGGTGGAGACCAGATCCATGTTATTCTCCAAAATATTGAAACGATACAACGTTATTCGGGTGGTCGACGACTATCCAGATTTCTTCGCTGCCTACAGACAACACCCTGTTCCTGACAAAGTAGGTCTACTGAGAAGGAAACGTTATTCACCTCAAGATTACTTAGCCAACGGTGCCACCAGAGTTGTCGAAAACTGGAAAAAGCTATCAGTACAATAAATGTCCGAAAAGTACACGCTTTCAAATGCACTTAGCGCTTGCTCAAATCTACTGATTTTCTTCTCCAGAGACTATATCCTTATTTATGGCTTATATGAGTGTAAAGCAATGTTATTGAAAAATCATTCAGGTGGAGTTGAAATTTGAGTTCTATCGACTATGAAATCGAGCTTCTTTCAAAATTGGTTGAAGTGGACACTGTTTCAACAACGAAGGTGGGATATGACAAATGCGCTTCTATCATTGTAGATGAAGCCAAGCAAAATTCTTTAGACGTCGAGATTTTAAATGGAGAAAAGGCTGCTAAGGATGGATTATCGCGTCCTAACGTAATTGTGACTTTAGATTCAAAGTCTGATGTAACGTTGCTTCTTGAGTCGCATTTTGATGTTGTTCCCCCAGGTGAAGGCTGGAAGCGTCCTCCATTCAAATTAATAATTGAGGATGGAAAAGCGTACGGTCGAGGGGCATCAGACAACAAATCTGGGATAGCAGCAGCTCTCGGTGCAATGCGTCAATTGGCAAAGAATGAAAATTTGGACATTAATATCAAGTTGCTTGCGAGCGTAGATGAGGAAATAGGCGGAACCTACGGCATAGACTATGTCGTTAGCGACTGCGGAGTAAGAGGCGACGCAGCTTTGGTTTTGGATTCTGGTCCTGAAAGCCTCTTTTTAGGGGCAAGCGGCATAATTTGGGCCAAAATCCTTGTAGAGGGAAAACAAGGGCACGCGGGTTATCCGTTTAAAGCTAAAAACGCTATCGACGAGGCTTTACGGCTCATTTCGGAGTTCAAATCTTACAAACAAGAGGTGGAGAAGAAGAACTCCATACTCAAAGCTCCTCCAGATTCTCCAAGAGACCGCGTTTGGGGAAGATTCAATGTAACGATGATTAAGGCAGGAGAAACAGAGAACATCATTCCAGGAACTTGTGAAATACGTTTCGACCGTCGTTTGCTCCCTGAAGAACCTGTAGCAGAGGCAGAAAAAGAACTCATCACGTTCTTTGATTCGGCAAAAAAGAAAAGTGGATGCAACGCAAGCCTGCAAATTACAAACAAGTTCTCTGGTTACTTAACCTCGCCTGATCTCGTATTTGTACAAACAGTTTCAAAGATGATTAAAAAAACTCTAGGAACAACCTTGCCAATGGCCGGGGAATTGGGCGGAAACGATGGGAATTTCTTTGCAAAACATAACATACCCGTCGTCTGCTTCGGACCTATAAGAACCGATACTCGCTATCATGGAAAAGATGAATTTGTGCACTTAGAAGACTTGAAGAATGCGAGAGATTTAGTTGTCAACTTGGGAAAAGTGAAAAGGGAAGAAATAAAGCCATAATCTAGATCGAGATGTTTCAGATAACTCTTCTCATATCAACCTTGTAAAGCTCAACATTGGCGCCTTCGCAAGCCTTCACCACATTTTCATCGTATTGTTGACACACTATCACCTTCCTAACGTCATCTGGAGAAACCTTATTTGTTGAACAATAGCTTGCAGCTAATCTGCACACCTGAGCCACCGCAGCCTCTCTAGTCCTCGTCTCAATTTCTACTACAACAAACTTGTTTTCCGCGTCTTGAAGAAGAATATCTATAACTCCAGATTCCACCTCGACATCTACGTCGGTGAACTTCATTCCATCTTCGAGAGTTGGTGAATCGTCTGCCAAAATCTTTTGAATAGGGTTTTCTAGCAAGCCCCTTGCGGCGAGGTGTGCCCTAGGGCCGTTCTTTGCAATACTTTCTAATGCGCTCTCGATGTCGAAGTAGGTCGTTCCGAGAAGATGGGGAAAAACGTTGATCGGGCTTTCGTTGTGATACAAAAGAAGGATTGGAGTGTTGGTTAAATTGGGATTTTTACTTTTCGATAAGGGCAAGACGTTGCCTCTTGAACTGACAATTTTTCCTCTAAGCTGAGGCATAGTGTTACGAATCTCCGCCTTCAACCGCTCGACTTGAGAAGATGAAAGGTTTTCAACTTCTACGAGACGATAATCCACTCCCCACTTACTATTGATCTTCTCTAACAAATCCGTAAGAGTCCGAATCTCACTTGCGTATGCAGCATCTTTATCATGGTATAGAAGAAACCTATACATTCAATCTCCTCAATGACATCTTTAACTGCTACTTCTTATAATTTCATATACGTACGCTAAGCAAAATAATTTATAGCATTCATGTGTTTTCACAAATCGTTATGAAAATTGTAAGTGCCTGCCTAGTTGGGATAAATTGCAGGTTCGATGGAAAGAACAAACTGGACAGGCGCCTTCTTGAAGTTTTTAAGAAAGGCGAGTTACTCCCAGTATGTCCGGAACAGCTAGGTGGATTGCCCACACCAAGAATTCCAGCGAAAATAGTTGATGGAGATGGATATGACGTTCTGGATGGAAAAACGAAGGTGATTAACGAAAAAAATGAGGATGTTACCGAAAACTTCGTCAGAGGAGCGACAGAAGTTCTTAAAATTATGAAGTTACTAAACATTAAAGAAGCGATCTTGGAAAGCAAGAGTCCATCCTGCGGTTCTGGGAAACTCTATGATGAAGCTTCCGGAAGTTCCATCAATGGTGACGGGGTTCTAACAGCATTGTTAAAGAGAAACGGAATACACGTTATCCCGTACGAGGTTGCTAATGGCAAAAAGCAAGAGGATGTTAGTTAATGGGTCTAACCTTGGAAGAGAAGGAGAAAGTTGAGAAGATAATCAGCCAAGTCAAAGAGGAACAGAACATAAGTTGGTATGAAGCAAGGACGTGGGTTCACAAATTTGTATGTAAAGGACGTTGCGACTGGTATAAGGAAAGCAGTCAATTGGCGGGGTTTGAAAGATCAAGTCTAACTCAGAAACAGAAAAGTGCCGTAAAAAAGGCCATTGAAACGTTTATGAAAGATATGACAAACGAAAAAGCTAGGGCGATTATCCACGAATACTTATGCCCTGGGCATTAAACTCGTTCGAAATGTGAGCCTAAAATATGTGAGAGAAGTGTCTTTATCGTAGGAGACGCGATTGCTTTTTCAGCAGATTTAAAGAATCTTTCTAGACTCTCCTTTGTTAGTTCAGCACGTTCGTACTCCTTTGCCTGCAGAGCCATTTCAAGCTTTTCCAGCTGCCTCACAGCTTTAGCCTCAGCAGTTTTGCACTCTTCGTATTCACGCCAAACATTCCCGTATTTCACTCTCTGCCTTTCTGGCAAAAGGCACAATAGCTTTTTCATGGCATTTTCTTCCCTCTTTTTAGCCATACTTGTCCTTTCTGACGGCGTTAAATCTCCTGTTATGACTTCTGGAAGGTCATGGATCAAAGCCATCTGCAGCATTTTCAGCTCGTCTAGGCCTTCCAAATCTGAAAATATCATGCATAAAATCGCGGTTCTGAATGTGTGATCCGCAACAGATTCGGGCGAGTCTATACCTACGTTTACCCAACCCGATCTTGGGATTCCTTTTAATCGCCCTGACATCCTAAAGAAATCGACAAGGTTCAAAAGATCGGATTTCGCCAATTTCAACACTGTAATCACTCCTCTATCTAACTAGAAACGTGATGTAAGTTAATTTTTGCGTGCACAAGCACTGGGGAGAGACTTACCACGCTGCACATCCTTATGTTGCAACAGGATTATCTTCGTCAAGCTCAACCCATGAAAACTTCTTTTGAAGAGTCTTAGGATAGTAAAGCTTCCAGTCAAAATCAACCTTCCTTCCCCATTTGTAGTATATACGAGGGTCAACGTAGCTTTTCAGCGATGTGGCCAAGTTATAGTCCCGAGTTGCCTTCTGCGCCTTGATCTGCAATTTCAGTTTGTCTATGTAAGCTTTGTCGCGTTGTTTTCTGTTTTCAACGTGTTCATTAAGCCTTTTCATGCGCTCCTTGTGTTTTATCTTTAGTTTTTTTGTACGTTCTTTCAGCTGTTTGACAGATTTTCCTTGTTTTTCTCTTTCTGCGAGCTGCATTTGATACTTTTTCAGCTTCTCCCCGTGTTTCTGCGCATGCTCTTTTGCTTTCTGCTCCAACTTCTTTTCAGCTTCTCTCCCCTTTGCTTTCCGCATCTTTAGCCGCAGCTTTCTCCTGTCCAACGAGGCTTGCCAGCTTTTTGGGATTTTGCGTATGTGATTGCATACCATAGCAGCTTGAAGGTTGGCCATCTTTGCAACATGTTTTTTCTTCGCCTCAGAATCATCTTTATCAGCATCTGCTTTTTTTAAAGAACGCGTAACAACTTCTGTGGCATGATATGTTCTGAAGACTTTTGCTGTTAACCCAGGCATGGCTTCGCTAAGGAAAAGATTGGCGTCTTTCGATTTGACGCCATCAAATACTGTTGAGTTGGCATCTGCCATGAATTCTGAAAGGTTTTCGACAACAAGCTTTGACAACGATATTGTCTTTTGCCATCTTACCGAGTCTTTTCCCAGAAAATCGAAGGCTACTTTTCCGTCTGGGCTGATGTTGATGTGGTTGGGTCTGAGAGTGGTTGCGCCTACGGTATCAGCTTCGTCTCTGTCTTTTTCATCTCCTACACGTAGCTTTAATGTGTCTATTAGGTAGCAGACTGTGGCGACTTTACGTCTCGTAACGTCCTTTGCGCTGAGGTTATTGGTGATGTGTTTTCGGATCTTATTGATTCTGGTTTTCAACTCTCTAGCCTTGTTGAACTTGCTTATATCCTTCATCTGTTTAAGAGGAAATGAGTCAGAAAGCCAAACGTGTTTATACTTTTTGTTCCGAAGCCTGTCCTTCCACCTAGCCACCCACATCGAATTTGGCTGCCAAACAACCTCTTTCCAGTTTCCTTTGGGCCTAGGAGCATCTGGAGAAAGGTTCAAAACAACATCCTTTTCATCAGGACCCTTTTTCCATCGGCCGCGCAGAGGATGCTTACCTCGCCCCATGAAAATTGAGGAAGGTTCAGCGGTGTAGTTGCTCACTTCAACTCTAAGGCCATCCACAAAGACGTACCCGTATTTCTCCTTGTTTGCTTCTCTGATCGCTTTGCGTTCCTGAGCGAGTTTCTTTCTTGCTTCTTTAGAGAGATTTTGCTTAATCTCGCGTTCTCTATCAACGTATCTTTTGATCTCATAGAAGTCAAAATCTTCTGGGGGGACCTTATCCTTTATGTTGAGTGCCTTGCGGAAGTCTCGGAAAAAGTTTCTGACGAAGACTCGGTCGTTGACGTATTCTGTTTCAAGCTTCTTAACCCATGCAACTGCCATCTCTTCCTGTTTAGGCGTAAGATCGATTTTTCTGCCTTTCACTAGGATATGGAATCCTCGGTCTTCATACTTTCTTGGTATGAGGACGCCGTTATGGATGAACTGTTGCATTTTCTCTGACCAAACTGGTGGTTTTCTGTATGATACTGCCTCCTTTCAGATAAATTATATGTTTGTTCGATATGAAGCAAGGAGATGGCTTGATGGACAATTCAGGGATGATGTGTGCTTTTCATTGCTGAGAAAGGAGTGGACAAAACCTTAACGTCTTCGTTTCAATACTCGGAATCGGATTTATGTACGCACATGCAGACTTCTTTCTCTATAAACACCCAAAAATAAAAAACATGAGCCACCTAAAATTATTATGATGATAAATTTGACCTCAACATCTCAGCCAAAAGGAAGATTCTACACACGCCTTAATGAACAAGATTATTTAGGCTTGACTATATGGTCTGGGAAGACCGATCCAACAGCAGAAGTTATCGTTGTACAACTCAGGCGCAGAGATGGAGACAATTGGGAAACTGTTGGAAGATTAGCAGTTTATAGGACTTCGAACGGAACTTACTCGAAACTTCCTGAACGCAGATGAGCGTGCAATAAAGTTTACAATCCAGCTCCAGTTCTCGTTTTATACAACTCTAGCACTGATTATTTGAAAGTAGAGAAACCACATCCTGATAATCATAAGACCAATGCCAGATTATTCTGAACACAATTGTATGCGTGTCTGGTGAATCTATGGTGGGCCGAGAGAGATTTGAACTCTCGACCTTTCGGTTATCAGCCGAACGCTCTAGCCATGCTGAGCCACCGGCCCACATCAGTTTTAGATGATGACTGTTTTATTAAAGAGTTTCTCGATTCAAAACACAGACAGAGATTACGTCTAGTATTTTTCTTCACAAGCCTTTTCTATAGCAACATGACTTCAAGTTGAACGGAGTGCAAGTTCGAAAACCTGTTAGGACGCTGACTTTTTTACAAAAGGGATATCTCCCCCTTGAGCTTGCACTCCACCCCCCAATCTAAAAGTATACAGCTGAAAGAAATCCTTTAATCATCTGCATCAGCATTATCTCCAATAGGGCCCGTTGCCTAGTCAGGATTAAGGCGTCGGCCTTCGGAGCCGGAGAACCAGGGTTCAAATCCCTGCGGGCCCGCCATACCCCTGTCTCATCAGCAACTTTTGAGAACGAATTCAAAGAATACATATGGTAGCAGTAGATAGTGCCATTTGAGTATTAGCTGATGACACTGTGGAAGTAGAAAGTCTCTTTTAATAGAAACTTAGTAAACCTGAATCGGTGAGACGAGTGGAGCTTAAAACGGTAAAAATAGAATTGCCTAAGGACTGCAACGTAATATTAGGGATGGCCCACTTCATCAAAACGGTTGAGGACCTTTACGAAGCGTTAATCAACTCCGCTCCTAACATCAAGTTTGGCATAGGCTTTTGCGAGAGTTCCGGACCTTGCTTAGTGCGACACGAGGGCAACGACGATGAATTAAAAAATTTGGCATCTAAATATGCGCTTGACTTGGGTTGTGGCCACTGTTTTATCGTCTTCATGAAAAACGCTTATCCAATCAACGTTTTAGACAAGATTAAGCAAGTACCCGAAGTTTGTGGCATCTACGCCGCAACAGCCAACCCATTAGAAGTTATCATCACAGAGACAAGGCAGGGAAGAGGAATTTTAGGCGTCATCGACGGCATGAAAAGCAAGGCAATCGAAACCGAAAAGGACGTGAAAGAGAGAAAGGACTTTCTTAGAAAGATCGGCTACAAATTGTGACGCACATTTATCCATTGATGAGCTGGAACCGTCTATGGAAACATGGAAGCTTCAAAGAAGCGTAGTCATTCGTTGCGTCCATGCATACATGCCCACAGTGGAGACATCCTCTCGCAAACCCCATTTTTTGAGCGCACATGTGTTTGGGCTAGCACTATGCAGAGGAAGCCTCGCAACTACCTTATTCCCCTAGTCTTCATGTTGGAGGTCCCTTTGAGGTCCATTCTGGGACTCGAGCGTTAGGAACGGAATCAGCTCCTGGAATATATGGTTTTATATCAATTACTGGTGAGCCTTTGAAAGCGTCAAACCCCCTCACTGTCAAGGTGCATTCTTCAACTTTCACCAGTTCCACCACGCACAAACATATCGGATTGGGCCTAGACGGGCTTCTGCAAGCGAAAACCCCGGTTTCCACATCCCTCTTGTGCCTTCTCGGAAAAACCAACAAAACATTTCTCTCCTTTTCGGTGTCCCGCAGATGAGCCCAGTAAAGGACAATCACATGAGAAAAAGCAGCTATACCTCTAAGTCCACCGCAGTATTCCGGGAAAACCTTAATTCTTCCTTCTTGCTC
>JAUWDY010000013.1 GCA_030608565.1 Candidatus Bathyarchaeota archaeon
ACAGTCACGTTTCCCTTGCGAATAGGCTCAGTTGAGGCGTTCGGATAGCCGAGTGACATAACAATTTGATAATCGCCTGGGAACTCTTTGAAGATTTGTCGGAGGATACCTGTAAAGTAGGCACGTTCTTTCACCGGTCCACTTATCGGTGCAAAAATAACTGGCTTATTTTCACTTAAACCAAGCTTTTTCCGAATTCGTTTTTGACTAGGCAACTCGTTGGGACGCACGGCTATTATGGGACCTATAAGCCTTACTCGTTTTTGATACCCATTTGGAATTCGCAGATTTCCTGCTGAAAGGGTATATGGCTGAGGGTAGTCCGGAATCAGAACGCGTTTCACAGAGGTCCACAACTTCCCAATGATGGCTAACGAGCCAGCATCCGCCAGTCTAGCAAGCCTCAAAAACCGTGTCCGCCGTGGAACGATAATCTGAAACTGATTGAGGATGCAAATATCCGGTATCCCCAACAATTTTGCAGCTATCAAAGGCGAAGCTCGCGAATCCGATACAACCACATCAGGCTTGAACGCCTTCATAACATCAATTTCAGCTTCAACCTGTTTTAGGAACGTGAATGACGATAAGAACGGTCCAATGTTGACCAGTGATTGCTTAAAATCCACGGTTCCATCCGGTTTAACAACGAATTCTATCGGCGGGACCTCTACTACCTGAAATCTTTCTTGCTGAGCGTATCGTGTGCCGTCTTTATAGGTGGAGAACAAAACTTGGGCTCCTCTCTCCTCCAGTTTCTTAGCTATGGGAAGGCAACGTCCCACATGGCCTAATCCTATTCCACACGGAGAAAATTGAACGCGCATTGAACTGTTCTACCCACCACAATTAAGATTAAGCTTACAACATTTAATAATAGTGGAAAAATCGGAGAAGCTGCCTATTGTCTGACGAACGAAGAAGAACAAAATACGACATTTACGCTGACATAATAGAAGTGATTGCAAGGAAGGGTGTATGCTCTTTAACTAGAGTTTCCTATGGAGCAAATATGCCTGTAGATAGACTAAAGAAAACCTTGAATTTTCTAGTTTCACACGGAGTCGTAAGAGAAATAACCGTAGGCGACCGCAAAAAATACAGAGCAACAAAATGGGGGCTAGAATATCTGGAAGCATTTAAGCGCATGCAAAAGTTCTTCGCCGCGTTAGAAGAACCTGTAACAGTAAAGATTCCAGAGGTCGTTCTTCCCGGTCGCATCACCACAGGGTACAAAGACCTTGATAACATGTTGTTTGGTGGGATACCTGAAAACTATGCAGTTATATTAACCTCACCTTCATGCGATGAAAAAGACCTTCTAATTAAGAGATTTCTGAAAGCGGGAGCGAAAGAAGGGCAAATCACGTTTTACATTACTACAGAGGCTGGAGGAGTAGGAGCCTTAGCAGAGGAGTTTCAGTCAAACTTTCACGTTTTCATATGTAATCCTCAAGCAGACAAAATCATCAAAACCTTGCCCAACGTATCCAAACTAAAGGGTGTAGAAAACCTTACTGACATTGGCATTGCGTTGACCTCCGCTTTCCGCAAATTAGACAAATCACTCAAAGGTCCACGAAGGGCTTGCGTTGAAATTGTTTCAGATGTCTTGTTGCAACATCATGCTGTTCATACTAGAAGATGGTTGACTGGACTTATTCCCGATTTGAAATCAAGAGGTTTTACTTCTTTGGCAGTAATGAACCCCCACATGCATTCTCCACAAGAGGTTCATGCGGTTTTAGGTCTATTTGAAGGGGAGATCAACATCTTCGAGAAAGAGACAGAGAAAGGTTTAGAGAAATTCCTGAAAATCAGGAAAATGTATAATCAAAGATATCTGGAGAGCAAAATGCCTCTAAGAAATGAGAAACTGAAGATGTGAAAGAAGAGAAGCGAGTGTCAAAGAACCGAAACCACTGAGAATCTTGTTGTTGCATTAATGTATAACATCTGTGAAGTCGTGTCAGGATTCTTGTGAGTTATACATGCAGGCAGGTGTTTGGTTACGTCGGAATGAAGACAAAAAACCATGATTAGACAAAAGAGAAAATCAGCATTTTATGCATTCATGGATTAGTTTTGTAGGTCCTTATACATACATACAGACAAAACTTATTAGATCGCAAAATCTAATTCCTACGCAATGATTCTAGGTCCACAAAGAAGAAAGGAGGTGATAGATTGGTAGCTCCTAATTGTCCAAAGTGTGGGGAACAGATGGAACACGGAAAACATCATGAGATATATAAGTGTAAGAACAAGAATTGCAAAGACAGGTATATGTGCATTCCACAGGGCATTTTTGACATACGATAGTGCACTCATACTTCGGAAGCTTCGAGATCCCCATTGCCTTCATTACTGTATGGAGCTCACCCCAAAATAAGTGTCCTCATTGCGTATATGCCTGCAAGATGAAGTAAGATAACAGATGTGTGCATGCCATGGAGAGAAAAAAAGTGGAAGATGTTCTTGGCAAAGCTGGAGAATTGGAGAAGGAGTACAATTGGGTGATGGCCACGGATCTCTATAAGCAGGCTTTGGGCAGGCTTAGAAAAAAAGATTTTTGGAAAGCTGGTGAGATCGGAGAGAGGATTGCCTACTGCCTTTGGCGGGCTGCGTTTCAAGCCGAGACTCGAGAAGAGTTCTGGAGGCGCATGGGGGTGTCAGTGGAGGCTTATGAAGAAGCAGCCAAGCTATTTGAGAGGTCGAAAGATTCCGAGAAGCATACTAGAACGAACTTTTGCAGGGCAATGGCCACATATAACAAATCTCGGCTTGTTGGGGGTACTGAAAGAAAAGCATTGCTGGACGAAAGCTGGAAATTAGAGAAGGAGACTTTGAGGGCTTTCGAGGAGGCTGGAGACCGCTCAGGCCAAGGAAAACTATGTAACGAACTCCTATACTGCCTATATGATAGGTCTCAAATCGAATGGGATGGACAGCAGCTGAGCAAAATTGTGGAGGAAGCGGTGGGCTATGGCGAAACCGCTATAGATGCTCTCTCTCAAGTCAGAGATGAAAAAGAACTTGCTAGAGCATATTCCATGACAAGTCTCCACTGTTACTACGGCGCGAACATTAGTGAGTCGGAGGAGAAAAAGAAGGAGTTCAGTCAGAAATGTTTGGGTTACGCGAAGAGTGCTTTAAAGCTCTCCAAGAAAGTTGGAGATAAATATCTCACCGGTTTGTCGAACTGGGCAGCGGCTCGGGCCCTCCTTTTCTCTGGCAACATGGCATCGTCGCTAGAACATGCTCAGAAAATGTTGCAGCAAGGCATGACCATGCAAGACAACTACGTGATTGGAGTGGCATGCTATCGACTAGCTTCCACCACCAACTGGATGATGGCGGTAGAAGAGGATCCAGACAAGAAAAGAGAAGGATATAGCAAAGCCATTCGATATGCTAAGGACGCGATACGCCATCTCCGCATAGTCGCTAATGATTATTTTATTGCTTTAACCCCTCTTGCTACGAACTACTTCTCTCTGGCATGCGAAGTTGAGACCAACCGAGAAGAAAGACGTGTTTTCTTGGAGAGGGCCGTTGAAGCTGGGCGGAAAAGCCTAGAACACGCTGAGCGATCAGGTTCTCCAGAGGCCATAGGAGCCAACCTCCATGAACTGAGCAAGGCCTTGTACTCCCTTTCCAACGTGAAGACGAAAATCAACGAGAAAAAAAAGCTCCTTGAGGAAGCGTCGAAGCACAGACAAGGCTACACAAACATTGTAGAACGGCTGTATCCATCCAACTACTGGCTTCGCGGTGTAGGTCAAAACTACCAAGCTTTGATAAGAGCTGAGTTGGCTAAGACAGAACCAAAAAAGAAAAGGAAAAGAGAGCTCTTAGAAGAAGCCGCCTCAAACATGAACAATTGCCTGAAATTAATCGAAGAATGGGCAAAACTATACCCGCAGACAAGAATTTTTGCTGTCCTTGGAGAGTACTATGACTGGTTTGGTGGCATTCTGAACCAGTTGTGGTGGGTGACTAGAGATGAAAAAGTCTTGAAAGAGGCCATTGAAGCTTATGAAAGGGCTGTCGGCACGTATGGTAAAGCTGAGCTACCAAGTCGCTTGGCTGAGGCTCACTGGAATATAGCTAAACTATATGATCGCCTCAACGAGTATGTGAAAGCCTCAGAAAATTTTGAGTCTGCGGCTGACGCATACAAAACATCTGCAGAGAAGATACAACGGCTCAGCGATTTCTATTCGGATTACGCCACTTACATGCACGCTTGGAGTGAAATAGATAAGGCAAAACTTGCTCACGAGAGAGAAGAATACACTGGTTCAGAGGAACATTATAATAAAGCAGCCAATTACCTCGAATCTTCGACATTATGGAATTATCTTGCCCTAAATTATTCGGCATGGGCCCTTCTAGAACATGCTGAACATCTGAGTAGACAAGAGAAAAATCAAGAGTCAACACAGGTTTTCCAACGAGCGGCTGAGATGTTTAGTGAAGCTAAGAAGTCTCTTGAGACGGCTTGGAGCAAAATCGTGGATCCGTATGAGAAAGAGAAGGCAAGCGAACTAAGTAGAGCTTGTGACGGGCGAAAAGAATATTGTATCGGTAGGGTTAGAGTTGAAGAGGCCCGAGTGTTTGACAGAGAAGGTGATTATGAATCAAGCGCTAAGAGATATGGATTGGCAGCCAAAGCGTTTGAAAAAGTACTGGAAGGAATGGAAATTGAGTCTGACCAGAGAGAGTTGCAGTCCATAGTCTACTTATGCCAAGCATGGCAGAAAATGAAGCTAGGAGAAGAAAGACTTGACCCAACCCTTTATGCTGAAGCATCCCAGCTCTTCATGAAAGCCAAGGAAAGCAGCCTAAAGAAAAGAGCTAGTCTCTTAGCGGCCGGTAACTCCTACTTCTGTAAGGCTCTAGAATTGGGCGCCAGATTTAAGGACACTCGAAACATGAAGTTCTACTCCAAAACTAAACAGTACATGGAAAGTGCATCTGATTGTTATACAGAAGCAGGCTTCAAAAAAGAGTCATTTTGGATTAACGCTACTCAAGTCCTGTTTGACTCCTATGTTTACATGGGCAAAGCGGAAACAGAGGTTGATCTGGAGAAGAAGCTGAGGCTATATCTTCTGGCTGAAAAATTCCTGGACCGTTCAGCAAATCTCTTTGAGAAAGCGGGCTATCTAAGGAAGAGAAATGAAGTTCTAAGGAGCATAGAGAAGGTAAAGCAAAAACGTGAATTCATGCTTTCTCTAAGAGAGGTTTTGTCGGCACCGTCTATCGCCTCCAGTACTAGCAGCATATCGACACCAGGCCCAACCCATGAAGAAGCAGTTGGCCTAGAGAGGTTTGAACAAGCTTATGTCCAAGCGAATCTCGTCATTTCTCCCAAAAGGGCCAGCGTAGGCGAAGACCTTGGATTGGAGATAGAACTTGTTAACACAGGGAAAGAGCCGGCCTCGCTAGCCAAAGTTGAGGGAATCCTCCCTCCAGGCTTCGAACCAGTTGCAAAACCCGATTACTGCCGCTTCGAAGACGCATATGTTGACATGAAAGGGAAAAAACTTGACCCACTAAAAACCGAAGAAATCAAACTTGTCTTAAGGTCGTTTGACAAAGGCACATTTGCGATAAAGCCAAGAATTGTTTACGCAGACGAAGCTGGGCGTGAGATGTTTTGTGAGCCTGAACCTGTAACAATTAATGTTTCAGAGGTTATTCTTCCCGGTCGCATTATTACAGGACATAGAAATCTTGACAATTTGCTTTTTGGTGGAATACCTGAAAACTATGCAGTTATATTAACCTCACCTTCATGCGATGAAAGAGACCTGCTAATCAAGACATTTCTCGAGACCGGGGCAAGGCGGGGCGAAGTCACATTTCATGTCACCATTGATGCGAGTGGGGTAAGGACCCTCGCAGAAGATTTTCAATCAAACTTCTACCTCTTCATTTGCAATCCTCAAGCAGACAAAATGATAGAAAGCTTACCTAACGTATTCAAATTGAAGGGGGTAGAAAACCTTACCGAAATCAGTATCTCCTTGACCTCAGCTTTCCGCAGATTAGACAAGAAACAGAAAGGTCCAAGAAGAGCCTGCATAGAAATAATCTCAGATGTCTTGCTCCGACATCACGCTGTTTCTGCCAGGAGATGGCTAACAGGACTTATCCCCGAATTGAGATCAAAAGGGTTCACCACTCTGACAGTAATTAATCCACACATGCATCCTTCACAAGAAGTCCAAGCAATTCTAGATCTTTTCGAAGGAGAAATAAACATCTGCGAAAAAGAAACCGAAAAAGGTTTGCAAAAATTCCTGAAAATCAGGAAAATGTATAAT
The DNA here is from genome assembly GCA_030608565.1 of Candidatus Bathyarchaeota archaeon. Classification (GTDB taxonomy): domain Archaea; phylum Thermoproteota; class Bathyarchaeia; order Bathyarchaeales; family Bathyarchaeaceae; genus SOJZ01. The sequence continues at coordinate 6,336 of JAUWDY010000013.1, forward strand.
CAAAGATACTTAGAGAGTGAATTGCCTCTGAGAAAAGAAAGACTAGAAACATGAGAGAAAGAAGGAAGCAATAAAAGTGTGAGCCTTAGGATTAGTTGTACATCAACAGATAGTACATGCAAGGATATGTTAGAGTTTTTATGGGCCTACTTTTCCCCAAATAGCGGCATGTTAGGAAAGATTTCAATGCCATTCCGATCTATTGAATATGGCACAAGGCTTGGATTGACTTTTGCTTCTCTCATTTTCTCGACTTGTATCGCTCTCGTAGTAGTTCCACCTGAAAACAGAGTTTGCATCATGATAACCCCATGAACCAGAAATTCTTCTTCCACGGCATTACGTTCAAGACCCAAATACCCGAGTTCAGTGGTCACAAGACTGGTAACTCCCAAGTCCGCAAGCGATTCAATCAAATCCACAATTGCGGTCCTTCGTTCTATAGGATCTGGAAACCTGTAGGTAAGTGCCGCCAAAGTGTCTACTACAACCCTTTTCGCTTTAGTGCGTTGGATTTGCGTTTGCAAACCTTCAACTAATTTATCAATAGATAGTTGTTTACCTCGTAAGCTGCGAGTCTCTTCTTTGTAGAGTTTCTCTTTCAGCATGGCTACTCTTGACATTCGCGTGGCGTTTACAAAAGCGAATTTCCCCCCCTCTTCTAGTTTGCGAAAGTCCCACCCGAATTTCTGCATTTCCGAGTAGAAGTGATCTTTACTCTCGTCTAGGCTGACGAAAACTCCATTTTCTTGTTTTTCATGGATTCCCTTGTACAGGAATTGGCTGCACAGAATGGTTTTTCCAGTGCCTGGTCCTCCGATGACCAAAATGACCCTTCCTTCAGGAATGCCACCGCCAACCAGTTCATCTAAGCCGGTAATCCCAGTAGCAATCTTTTTTGACATTTCTATTTCTCCTAGTGACTTTAGATAATCTTTAGTGAATATTTATACCTTATGCATACTCAAGGTTCCATCCGTAGGTTTTGAACAGACACCTCTGGAGCGGCAAAACAGCCCGTGTATCTGGGAGAACACTCATAATATAGTAACAAATTGTGACTACAGAACGTGAGTTTCCCTTTTATTCCTCTCACAACACAACTTACTATGTCGGAGGATTAACGGTGAACAACAGAATATTTGTTCCTTCAAGAATCAGAGTAACATCAGTCGCTTACATTTTTGGTGTTCTGACCCTAGCTATTTATGGTTTCATTGCTTACAGTGTTGTTCCTATAGTAAACGTCATCGTCATGACAGTTGCTTTGTACGCAGCAAGCTCTATTGTAGTTGGAGGAGAATCTAAGAAACTTCTAACAGTTTTCACAATCTCAGTTCTTTTCACTATTGTCTCTGATTTGTGTTTTGCTTCCCTTCAACCTTTCATTGCCCTCTGCATCTCTCTCTTTATCATGCTAGTTGGGATAAGGTATTCTTTGATTAAAGACCATGATTCAGGTTGGTTTGGGGCCTTGTGTGCTGTGCTACTGGGTCTAGTATTCTTGTTGCCGATCACGATAGTTCTGGCGATAGCTCAATTCTTCCTATTCTGAATGGATGTACGCCTGTTTCCTTCCGAGGTGCATGCATGCAATGTAAGCACGTAATACAAATAAGCGAGATACATTTAACATGGATAGAGAGGAGTCTTAAGGAAGTGCAGATATGAAATTACAAAGAGGAAAACGCAATATCTTTATCTTAATTGATACTGAACTTGATGAAGATGAAGACGACCTCATGGAAAGGCTGTTAGGAATTGGAGAAGTCAAAGAAGTTCACATCATAAGTGGACAATATGATATTCTTGCTGTAGCAGAGATAAATCTACATGGAAAACCAATATTTTCAACAGTCCAGGAGCTATCTCAAAAAGTCATTAGAAAAATTAGAAAAATCAGTGGCATTAGAGATACTAATACAATTGTGCCATTTGTAACAGCCACAAGATAATACGCTCATCCTCTCACCGCCCTTCTCTTTATTCTCTATATTACATACATATGCATGCATGTAATTTGAGGGGAAATCTGTTTTTCCGAACTTGTAGGATTTTCAATGTTAAAAGCTACAAATTCAACATCAAAATAATCCATGCCTGCCCAAATAGTAGTCTATCAGTTGTGCGTGCCCTCGTACGTAGTACTCTTGTACAACCCTAAAATCTTACGTGCATACATATATGCAGTAAAATATACACTGCTAAATATCCCTAATTTTCAACATACAGCTGAATCATAAAGAAAAGGGATGTACTGTTTCCGACCAGTGTCTCATCAGCATAGGTTTGTGTCCGTGCTGTTAGGGAACCATGAAACTGCCGCTGTCAATCGTGGCTCCATTCTTGTCTGTAGTCCACCAACTGACTTTGAACTTTTTGTCTGTGGTTACTATTTTGAAACCAGCCTGTGATCCTCCATTCAGGATCGCACGTTTGTCACCTGTTTCCCATTTGAGTGAACTTGGTTTCAAAAGCCATTTAGCTCTCCAACCTTTTGGTTTGCCAACGGCGAGTATCGTAGTGTTGACTGACACATGGAAGTCGTAGATTGGTTGAGTGTCATTTCCATCGTTGACAACTTCGATATCAGTTTTGTATGCCACCCCTTTCCCTTTGTATTTCACATCCGTGGGAGGAGTTGCACCCGCAGAATCAGCGAAAACTGGCTGGACAACTAGTGCTTCGACCACCAGGAGAGATAGCAGCAACAAGACAGGAATTGCTGTAACACGAAGCATCTTTCTCACTTCTCTCACCTCCCTTCTCCTAGAGCGCTGGCTTTCATGTCCTCCGATCTTACTTTTAACTCTTGAGAAAGAATGTTCTATAATATCAGTTGTACGTACTCTCGTACGTAGTACGCTTTCACAAACACGAAATCTTGAACCCACGTTCAAATTTGCGTGCATGAAAGCAACAACCACGGCTCAATTCTCTTTTCTGGCTCTGCTTCATATATGCCCAATGCGTGCATTATCTGCGTAGTCACAATTTGTGACTACAAGACGTGAGTTTCCCTTTTATGTCTCGGAGTTACAGCTTACTATGTCGGAGGACTAGCAGTGAACAGCAAAGTATCTGTCCCTTCGAGAAGTAGAACAACACTAGATTTTGTTGAAGGAAACTTGGTGATAGGCAGGCGTGCAGTTATCGATGGAACAGGAACACCGCCCACAGTGAAAGTTTCCGGCACAATTTACTGTGAAGGAGACAACACTTTCGAGTGCAACGTCTCAGCAGAAAATCTGGAAGCCGAAGACAACGTGACAATTCATGGAAACTTGGAAATAGAAAATGACGTTAAGGTGGAAGACGGTCACTTAGAAGTTCACGGCAAAATGACTGCAAAACGTGTAGATGTAGACGCGGCCTTATATGTGAGCAAGGATCTGACGGTTGAAAAAGTTGATGTTGGCGGAAGCCTAAAGGTTGATGGAAATGTTAAAGCCGAAGACATAGATGCGGGTGGAAGCTTTAAAGCCCAAGGAGAAGTAGAGGCGGAGAAAATAGACGTGGGAGGAAGCGTTTCAATCGAATCCAAAGTGAACATCACAAAACTAGATGTAGGTGGCACGGCAAAAGTTGGAGGCGGAAAAGTCTGCGAAGTAGATATCGGCGGATGCTTTGAGTCGAAAGCCCCATTAGAGTTTGAAAAAATCAATGTGGGTGGAGTAGTTCGACTAGCCAGCAAAAACAAGGGGGGCGACGTAGATGTTGGAGGGTCATTCAAAGTCGAAGGGGACTTGGAGTTCAAAGACATCGATGTGGGAGGCAAAGTAGAGATAACTGGTTCAGGCGAAGGCTGCGAAATGGATGTTGGTGGCAAGGTGGAAGTAGGTAAGTCACTGAATCTCTCAGGAAACCTTGACGTAGGAGGCAAAGTGGGAGTCAACGAGGAGATTTCAGCAAAAAACATCGAGGTAGGCGGAGTATTACACTCAAGAAAGGCTACAGCAGAAGAGTGCATAGAGGTTGGCGGATCAATAATTAGTGTAGAAGGCGTAACAGCACGTTGTGTTGAAATAGGAAGAAGAGGCAAAGTCCGTGGACCCATAAAGGCAGACCAAGTCATCATAGGTAGAGACGCACATGCAGAAGACATCTACGGAAAACAAGTTCTACTCAGAAGGGGAGCACAAGCAGAAAACGTCTACGGTGAAAACATCACCATAGAATCCAACTGCCACATCTGCGGCGAAGTACAATATACCGGCGAATTAAGAATGAACGAACATGTTTCGTTGGCTAAAGAACCACAAAAAGTAGACGCATACATGCCAACACCTTCGCAAGCACCTGTTGCTCCTACAGGAAAGAAGTACTGCCCATACTGCGGAACAGAGAATAAGGATGACGCTGTCTTTTGCAAAAAATGTGGAAAGAAGATACCCAAAGAGTAGAAAATCAATACCTCCCATGCATGCATTCGAGATTTGGACGTTAAGTGATGTTGAGTTTACAAGAAACGTCCACGATCTATGTATATTCCTTTATGCATGCACTCTATCTGTTTATCTCAACTTCATAAATCAAATAAGAATGACTTTTCAACCTAATTTTGATGTTCCATGAGAAGAATTGCTACACATTATATAACTGGTTACGCGTTGGGCTTCGCACTCTGCCTTGTCGGACTAACTATGCTAGCTGCCATATTATGGAGGGCATGGCCGAATGTGTCCACTTCACACAGTGTATTCCCAGCTTTAGAGCAGTATCTCTGGACAAAAGACTTTGACTTTGGCTTCGGCGTTAGGTTAAAACTGATGCACTTGACCATAATGGGAGCTGCCGCTTTAGCTTTTGGGATTTTCGTTCTTGCGTTCAGCCGAAAAGTCTTCTATGTAGGAAAAAATGTTTTGTTGCAGTGTCCGTTCTGTAAGAACCAATGGAAGGCAAGCCGAGCAAGGGGATGGGGTACATGCCCCTACTGCAACCAGATGGTCCAACCGAAAGTAGTAAAAATTAGAAAATGAACAGAATATGCATGTATACGTGAAGACCAAAGACATAGTTTACGTTCAGAGACAGTTGGGATACAAGAGCATCTCAAACACCCTCAGGTATATTGGAATCATAGACTCCGATGCAAGCATGGTTCATACATAGGAATTAGAACTTTGACTTTCGGCTCTATCGGATTAGCTTCTTCAATGAAAATCTTGTTCACTGTAACTCTATTCTACTGACCACAACCAGAACACTTCATTCTACGATTCGTTCTCGTTGGTTTCTTCGTCTTGCTTTCTCTCCTTTCGTTCCTTGAGATGGCGATTTAGCTTATTTACTGCGTCAGCAAAGGCACTTGCCACCAATCTGAGGAGGTCAAGAAGAAGTGTAATTATAGCTTTTGCGAAACCCTTAGTGATATCTGGAGCTATAGGCAGTGCCATAAGATAGAGACCTACAAGGAGAGCCACTATTCCGGCAACAATGTCAGAGACGGAAGTAGGGTTAAGTAGAGTAGAGATGCCAAGAAGAACAACTACTGCGCCTATCACAGCTACAAGATACTTGTAGTCTATCTCATCACTTTCTCTTCGCTTAGTCACCTATTCCTTCTCCCATACCTTAATCTCAAGAGAAGTGTATGCCTGCATAGTATTATCTTACAAATGTCTGCGCGTGCGCTTTGTTTGTGCATTCTGTTAATCTTTTGCATGTTAGGCATTCTTCTGGAATCTGACCGCCACTAGAGAATAGCTTCAGATATCCAAAGTAGTGCGGGCAACTTGATGGTTTTTCTTTTTTGATGTCTCGTGAGTGGCTTGGGAATTTTAGGCTTTCCTTTTCTAAGGTAAGGTCGATTCGGTTTTTGCAGTGTGGGCAGGCATAGTAGGTTTCTCGGGGAATTCTTGAAAGGTCGACTCGTATGATTAGTTGGTCAATTTTCTTTCCACAGTCTGGATGGGGACACTTCACTGGCCTTTCAACCCACTATATTAAGTATCAATTGGAGGCGTAGTTCCTAACACTCGCAACATTCTTCTATTGTCAGATTAAACGTTTATGAATAGGCAATCAATATTCGAAAACGCGCATAGATGCATGTATGCAGAGATGTTAAGCTAACACTTTGAGGTTAGCCCTATCATAGGTCTCCTGGAGTTTCTCAGGGTTATCTTTATTGTATGTCTATGACAAGAATATTATCCAGAATTACTCATTTCCATATTGGAAAATTCGCTTTTAAACCTCAATGGAAAAGATAGGCATGAGAGAAAGGAGAAATCTTGCAGTTGAATAAATACAAAAGAATCCCCAGCTATCGCCGATATTGGAACCACCCCAGTATGGTAAGCACTGACCAGAAGCTTTCAAAGGAACAAAGAAGGAAGATTACTGAAAAATTCTTCCAGTTAATGGAAAAAACTGGAAAGAGCCGGTAATAAGCAAAGAAGGAAGGTTAGGCCAGAACTTTTAGGCCAGCCTTATCATAGATTCTTTTCAGTTGTTGTAGGCTTTTTCCTGTATAGTGTTTAGCTATGACAGTTCTCGAAGCTCTTCCTTGAAATATATCAACAAATCTGTCGGCATGCTGTCCAGACCAATCCAAGGAAGTGGCTTAGGTAACTCGACGTAAGATTTGTAATTCTGCTTCTTTATCCAGCGATTGAGCAAATCGATTTTGCATGCATGCATAATCGGCTTAACATAGATCGTGGACGTTTCTTGTAAACTCAACATCACTTAACGTCCAAATCACACATGCATGCATAATGGTTCAAGATTTAAATTGTTAGAGGTTATTTCTTTAATAAGGTGTGAGTGCGATCAGAAGTAAGATTAGCCGTATAGGATACGTTAACAGGATACAAGATAACATTCTTGACATAAAAAGAAAAAAACTGTTGCCGCTGTATGAGGATCTAAAATCTGCAAACTGTGTGGTTTGTGGCGGATCTGGAAGATCATTGTATTCCTTGAACGCTGCGATGAGTCAAATTGCAATGAGCCAGATAGGCTGGAGAAACAAAGTGGTGTTGACTCCCGACGACCCCGGTTTTCCTGGGAAAAGCATGTACGATGCGGCAACCGAACTTGAAAGAAGATACAAAAAGATTTTGCTATTAATCAACTCTGGAAGCGGCCTCTCCGGAGACTCCGTGACAATGGCGCAAGATTTGGCAAGATATATTGAAGATAAAAAGACGTCGAAGTTTTCCATGGGACTTATAACCTCTAATATGAGCTCACCGTTAGCCAAAATAGTTCGTGAACACGGGCATGTCGCCAAGTTAAAAGGGCGACGAAGCTCGAAGCCTTCCTTGGAATACAGTGAGATAGGCATTATGGGTGACGTGTTCGAACTTGGAAGCCTGTTCCTTTTGTGCATGATGACTGAAGCGATTTTCCGAAACCTCCAAGTAGGTGGAATGTTTCAACTCTGCGAAGAGGAATTCACAAAGCTAGGACCCATGATCGACTCAAATTTGGAGTCGGAAACCTATGCGCATCTTGTTGACATGATGGAAAAGCGGACCAACGTGTTTCTAGGGGGAAAAGGCACGGCAAACGAGATCATCAAAATGGCTGCCATAAGACTTTTTCACATCAAAGGTTTTTTGGGAGACAATGTATACGTAGCCCGGGGGGTGAACACCCCACGTCCTAGAGCCGGAGACCTTGAGATCTTGGTGTCGTTTTCCGGAGAAACCAAACCTGTCATTAGCTGGTGTGATGTCTTCAAGAAACTGAACGGAATGGTTCTGTCAATCACGGGGACAAGAAAGTCAACTTTAGCCGAGAAGTCAGACTTCCAAATAACCCTAGAAGAAACTGTGAAGTCAGGTCAACCTAGGAGGTTTTATATGCGAGCAGCATACGTCTTGAGTCCTTTACCAGTGAAACTTGCTGAAAGACTGCGGGAAAGAGGGCTAAAACTGCCCGAATACATAATCAATTGGTATCACTCGGTTACACAATAGAACTATGCACACATACATGCATAAAATTGTGCTAGCCTGATTTTTCTCTTAGCATAGCCCAATGATTGACACCTGTTCCCGGAATGGTGTCTTCCTCAACTACTTTAAATCCAAAATGCTTGTAGACCGGTACATTCTCTTCATTTTGGGTTTCAAGATAGCAGGGGAAATGTTCTTGGTCTATTCGAGCAAGCATAGGTTTCAACAATCTACTTGCATAACCTTTCCCCTGAAACGAAGGGTCGACACCAGTAAGGAACAAATACCAATGACGAAAAGGTGCATGGCGATCATGCACCTTGAAAGCATATTCGTTATAAGACATCATTCTTGAAATAACCTTTCCAAACTTAAAATAAAAATGAACAAGTGATAACCCTCCAATCCGAATCATCTTCCATAATGTCATCTTGGCTTTCTCAGGTGGAAACCAAACTGCAACTGCTTCCAGATTAGGGGATGTTGCATAAACTTCACCGTACATGACTCCAAAACGAGTCATAAGCTGTAAAGCGTATGACAAAGCCTTTCTTTCTGAAGGATCTGAAATGAAATAATTAAACAGCGGATCATCTTGAAGCGCTCGGGCAAACGTTTCAGCAGCCGGTTTGATCTGAACTTTTGACAACCGGACAAGACTGTCCAAATCGATTACCATAGCCAATCATCGCTCATCACTATCTGTTATTAATATCCTTAAAAACAAAAATGCAAGCGCAGAGAACACAACCTTTAGCACATGCACGCATATTGAGAAAAGGAGACTTTCTGCATTTGATTCGGCGTGATGAACATGGAAACCCGTAAATACTAACCAAGCATATGGGCAACCCATGCTACATCTAGTTCTTCGAGCTTTCCCTTTGTTGGAACCCCATTCTCATCCCAACCCATCATCTCGTAGTATGTGCTTCTCGCCTTCTCAAGCTTAGTTGGATCAACCGCGGTTTCGGATAGAGCCCCCGAAGTCTTAGGATGGAAAAACCTTTCAGGCAGCCAGTCATCCTTCTTCGTGAATCCCTCTCTTACGTTGAATGCCCTGGCCATGGTTGTAATCCGCTCTCCTACCTTCATCAGCTCCCAAACCGTAGTGTTCCAACCAGTCGCGGCTCTAACGATCTCTGTTTTCTGAATGTGATCCCAAGGTAGAAAACAACACATCAACAGGCTGTTGTCCAAGACACACCAGTCAACAACATAGATTAAAGCCCTAACCTTCCTCGGTCCCAAGTTCTCTCGGGGAACTGGTTCCAAAATTCCCAAGGCAGCCAACTTTTCGAAGTAGGGGTTCCTACTAGCGACGGACCCGTCATGCAGGTTGTGTACGTGGTCCGCACCTGTCGGAGAAATAGCGTAGCCAAGTCCGAGTGCCCGACTACGACGAGGCTCATGCATAGGAACTTCTTGACCTTTTACATGAATTGCAAATCTCTCAGCGCCCCTACCTATCTTCTCAGCCGCCCTTTTAACGCCTTCAGCTAAGATGTCGCCCAAGCCTTCACGTCTACCTATCTTCTCGACCATCTGAACCATAGCCTGAGCGTTACCAAAGTTTAATTTCACTCCGCCAGTCTCTGTGTCCGTTAAGATGTCGTTCTCGTAGCATTCCATGGCAAAGGCTACAGTATCCCCAGTAGATATTACATCCAACGAATACCGGTTGCAGATCTCATTCGCTTTACACACAGCTTTTAAGTCGTCCACCCCGCAGTTGGAACCCAAAGCAGCGAGAGCTTCATATTCCGGTCCTCCATAGACTGGGTCTACACGCCAAGGCTCCTCAATCTTCACAACTTTCTTGCATCGAACAGGACACGCGTAACAACTCTCCATACCAATACTAATCATATCCTTTATCGTTCTAGCATCCAAAGCCACGGCGTTCGAGAAGTCCCCGTCCCTGAAGTTACGAATTGGAAGATTACCCAACTCGACAAAAGCTTCCATCGCTCCCCCAGTACCCAAATCATGAGCCCAAGACCAAGTTTTTGGATTCTGAATCAGCCACCTTGCCAACTCCTTCAACTTCTCAGCGTCAGCCACTTTCCCCCTTTCATGTCCCCTAACAGCCACAGCCTTAAGGTTCTTCGAACCCATAACAGCGCCCATACCGGTTCGTCCAGCTGCATCATGAAGATCATTAATCACGCATGCATAGCGAACCAGCCGCTCGCCTCCAGGACCAATCTGAGCAACACGGATAAGCTTGTCACCCAACTCTTCTCGTATGATTCTCTGAGCATCGCCAGTATCCTTGCCCCAAAGGTGACCAGCATCCCTTATTTCAGCCTCCCCATCGTGAACCCAAAGGTAGACGGGACTTTCAGCCTTACCCTCAAAGATGATTGCGTCAAAACCTGCATGTTTCAACTCCGCGCCCCAATAACCTCCAACCTCAGCTTCGCCGAAGCCCTCTGTCAAAGGCGATTTTGCTCCCACACTGTTTCTTCCATTCCCAGGAATAGAGGCTCCAGTCACAGGACCAGCGGCGAAAATCAATTTATTCTCAGGACCAAGAGGGTCTACACAGGGCTTAAGTTCCTTGAGAAGAAAGTAAGCAACAAATCCTTCTCCACCTATATATCTGCGGTAGAATACGTCGTCGGGGCTGTCAATTGAGATTTTCTCTCTCGACAAATCTACCCTAAGGATTTTACCGTTATATCCAAACGCCAAATTCAAACCTCAAAGCTACCCTTTTTTTGGTGCCGCTATTCACTTTGTAGCATCCATAGACTCTTATATCCTCTTTGATAAAGCAGAGATCATAAGAGGCAGTATGGATGTCGCCTCTCCCCAAACGAGAACTTTTTCAGCTTTTTCCTTAATCTTGCCCCAAGACACTGCTTCTCTCGGTGTCGCCCCGGACAAAGAGCCATCGAGTTCAATAGCGGTAGTAAGATAAACGACGTAGTCTAGTCCTCCTCTAAACTGGTTCCACCAAATTGTGTGATGTTTGCTTATTCCCCCTCCAACTATGAAAGCTCCAGTCTTCTCAGCTTCCCAAACCCGGTCGTTCAGCAATTGCTCATCTTTGAGAACATCGATCTTGAAATCTTTGTCTTGGGAGAACATCCATAACTGGTATCCAATCATTCCATCAGTTATCCCTGGAACTATAATTGGAATTTTGTTTTTCGTAGCCCAATAGATTATCGAGTCTTTAGCTTTCAGTCTTTTCCCAAATTCCCAAATCAGCTCATAGGTCGCTAATTCTTTTTTCTCTTTGTAGATTTCCGTTAGAAACGTTTGAACGTTTTTTTCCACTTGTTCACCATAAACCTTGTCCGGAACCAAAACGTTGCCCAATCGGCTGTAACCTTTTTTCTTTACTTCCTCATCGTTCAGTTCGAAAGAACCCTCGTAATAGTCTCCCCAGCTCCTTGCCAAATCGTGGTCTAAGGTCCCACAAGTTGTAATGACTAAATCGAACCAGTTTCGTTTCACCATTTCTCTGAAAACACCTCTTATCCCTGTAGCTACCAGACAAGCGGGAAAAGCCAGAAAATTCAGTGATTTTTCATCCTTGATCATCCTTTCCAAGACGTTTACTGCTTTAGCTACCTTGTTCCCTTGAAAGCCACCTAGCTCTTCCATTTGCTCCAGAATTTCGTCAGAATCCCTTGATTTTCTTATCTCGAAATCTTTCACTTTCTTCATTATTCTAACTGTGCTTTAACCCTTCATTTAAAGATAATCGCCTATACATTCCTTATTTGCATTCATGGATGCTGGTATACATGTTTTTAGATGTTTAAACATTAAAAAACCTCTAGGCGAACCCCCAAGTCACTTTTTTCTTGTTGCATGTTTGCATCAGGACTAAAAATTCTTGCGTCAAGGTATCCTTTGCATTCATCCAATCCCTGCACACCAATGCGCACGCGTAAAATGAGTGGAAAGCATTCATAAGAGTCGAATCCAACAAAATCTTCCACTGAACATACGTTTTTCAACCAAAGTGACCTTCTCTTTTCTTGCATCGAAACATTTAAGGAAAGCCAATGGCGTATAATAAACAAGGGGTTTCATTGATATCCTGGCAATGAGAGCTTAGATCATGCTATGATATCCTTGTTAGACTCCCCTCAAACCCGCGTGCACAGAAAGGAGATGCGCTATGAGACGATGCCAGGTAACTGGAAGTTTAGTTCTATTTTTGTCTGCAACTCTTCTAGTGGCGCCGCACCCCAGCGGGATGTCGGCAGCTTCTCAATCTTCAGCGCTGGACCTACTACGATTCAGGGTCATAGAAACCTATGATAGTAGGCTTCTTGCCATGCAGACTGAAGTGACAGATGTTTTGCCCGATCTCATAAGAACATCTGACATTGAAAAGCTAGATTACGATGGCTTTCTTGTTACACAAGACGTAGGTTTTCACATAGGTTTTCTAGCATATAACATCAGGGACACAGCAACGATCAATTCCTACTACAGACCTGAGGTAAGTTACTGGCCTCTTCACGATGTGGAATTCAGGCATGCACTCTTCCACTGCTTTGACCAATCGACGATTATATCTCAGATATACGGTTACACTGCAACGCCTGTTCGTTCGCTTGTTCCACCTGCCCAAAGCAAATACTACAACCCTGGTGTTCCCGAACATCCATATAACCCAGGCAACCCATTCACATCCCTACCTGGAGAGCACTCAACATGTGGCATACTGAAAGCTGCAGGCTACACATTTACGGACGCAGACAGCAGCGGAACAATTACAGCCGCAGACTACTGGAAATGCCCAGACGACTCTCCTCTGCCATACCTAGAAATATGGTGGCCACAACCCCCTATAGCCTGCTGTGTGCCCAGCGTCTCCGACGAGTTCGTCGCAGACCTATCCAAAGTAGGGTTGGCAGCAACCACGGCAAACGGGAACAGCGGCTTCATAAGCATGGGCCGAGACCTCTTCGAGTACCTAACAGACGTGTACGATTTTGCTGCGTTCGACGCTTACGTGATCTTCTACAATCTTGGGCGAACCCCTGGTCAACTGTATACACGGCTTCACACAAGCCAAGACTGCCTGTCGCATCCAGGTAGAGGGAATGCTCCTGGAGTCAACGATTCAACTATAGATGCACTCTGTGACGTAGTAAAATTCAGCCTTGACACAAACAACATCGAAACAGCAGCAAAACAAGTTCAAGAAATGCTGTACACACCAGACTACAATGAAAACACCGACAACTTCGCATTATCTTACATGACCTATTATTCAAGGACATACTTCAACGCTTACAATCCAAACCTGAGAGGAGTTATCAAATCACCAGGCTACGGATCGGACAATGGGTGGACTTTCCTGAACATCCACTGGTTGCCAGAGACCGAAAGGATTGAAGAGGGAAGAGAAGTGGTAATATGGACCCAAGACCGTAAACCTGACAGCTTTAATCCGCTCTACGCAAGAACTGCATGTGAGTGGGAAATTTTAGATCGCCCATATGATGGGCTCACCAACATGAACCCTTACAACCACCATGACATTCCTTGGCTCACCTCAGATTGGGCAGTCACAGAAACAGTAGGTGGAATGGATATAGATTTTACACTGAGAAGCGATGTCGAATGGCAAGACGGCACCCCGTTCACAGCTTACGACGTTAAATTCTGCCTGGATTTCCTCAAAGACTACCAAGTGCCCAGGTACGCTGAAACATGGCAGACACTCGTGGGCGTCTCGGTCACAGACGTAACTCACTTCACGATACATACCAACAAGGCAGGGCTCGATCTGTTCTACGACTACTCAGGTCTCGCGGCGATGCTTCCAGAACACATTTGGAATCGATTTGGCGATCCAAATGACCCACTTGTCAGACAAGCCGTCTTAGACTATGATCCAACTGAGTCTTACAATGTTGCCTCGGGCTACACGGCTGGACCAAACCCAACTCCAACAAACTTGTTCGGAACAGGTTCTTGGATATTCCAATTCTACGACGAAGTAAATATGTACTGCGATTTGTGGAAAAACGAGAACTACTTTATAACGAATGCTGAGACACAAAACCGATTAGGAGACATGTTCTGGGGAGTTGGCGACTACAACAAGGACGGTGTTGTAAACGTTGTCGACTTGACTTTCGTGAGCTTCGCTTACGGATGTATTCAAGGACTCGACCTCTGTTACGATGCTGATGCAGACTTTAACTCAGACGGCATCGTAGACATGAGAGACATAGCCAACTGCGCCCACCACATGCTGTGGCAAAGAGAAGATCCATAACACCAAGCATCAGAACAAAAACTCCCATTCTTTTTTCTGAAATGCACTATGTCCATCATATAGAATTCAGAAAGCAGAAAGATATTGAGTATCGGACAATCTCAATTGTGTGCGCGTTATAGCGAGGAGTTAATGCTGATGCAAATGTTACAACCTCTAATCTTTTCATGCATGCTAAAGTATTTTTACGATAATGGGATTTTGTAGTTTTAATTAGCTTTCAGTTCTGTTGGTGCCCTACCACATTTCTCGCATCTTATAGGCTCAAAAACGTGGAAGACTTCAAAGACTGGAATAAGGTTGAGACGCCTACATCGGCATTTGATTTTAACAAACTGCAACTTTTTCACGACTCAGTATGTCATTTCAAATTGCATTGAAAATTCAAGGAGAAAAGTTCTATGTTGAATATCAGTTAGAAGATTCTTCCATAAACACTAAAAGCTTCGAAAAGTAATTACAGTAGTAGTTACCTTTGATAGGAGAAAGTGGAATATGAAATTGGAAAAGAAAGTAGCATATGGAATAATACGGTCACTGCTATTGGTGGGCATGTTAACATTAACCTTTAATCTGACGACAGCTTATGCTTCGCCTGATACTATTCTTTACATAGAACCTCCAAGCATTATAGACCCAACCCTAACACCTGGAAATAGCTTTACAGTAGACGTGATGGTTTCTGATGTTGAATATTTCTTCGCTTGGCAGGTTAACATGAGCTTTAATCCTGCTGTGTTGGAAATTATCGACATAATTGAAGGAGATTTCCTAAAAGATCAGCCAGAGGGAACAAGTGGTATTGTGAGCAGAGTCGAAAATGAACAGGGATGGGCACTCTTTGGCTGTGCTACTATTGGACCATATATTGGAAAAAATGGTAGCGGAACATTGGCCACAGTAGAGTTTGAAGTCGTGGCAGAGGGGGAATCTCTCATCAAATTTGAGACTGATCCAGTCTATGTTAACCCCCCAGGCTATTGGCTATATATGACCTATCTGGTGGGACAAAGCGAGTCTAACCCTCCCCCTAACTTCTATGATATTCCTTTCACAGCAGAAGACGGGTATTTCAACAATTTCGGTGTTGCGCCCCCTAGCATCTACGAATTGATTGAGATTATCGAAAGTTGGAACTTGCCTAGAGGAACTGAAAAGAGTCTGATAGCTAAATTGAAAGTTGCAGAGCACATGTTAGATATGGGAAGAGAGGATGGAGCAATACGAAAACTAACCGCCTTCATTGACAGAGTTGAGATCCTAAGAGGCAAAACATTAACGAATGAACAGGCGGGCTATCTAAAAACGGAAGCACAAAGAATTATAGACCTTATCGAAGGATAACTTCGCAATCCTTCTTTTTTCTGCTATGTATATCTAAAACTGATGTTTCTTCCGGAATTCTATTAGTTCTTTCTAAGAGTGAGAGGTCATCGTAAGCATCTTGCTACGTCCTTCCTATCTCATTTCTCAAGTCTCCTATTTTTCACTGTAACTAGCTTTGGGATTTTGCACAGCGCAAAAAATGTATAGACGGCGAAAAGAATAGTTGGGTGTTTTGTGTTTACTTCACCTTGATTGACATGGGTATTCGATGAAAACAGTAGCTTTGGAAACTGTCAGCATGCAAAAAAGAGGAGATGTTGGTTGTACCTTGCATTTTATGGTACAACGGCGAAGCTGAAGGTTTTCACCTTCTCTCCCTGGGACCAATAGGTTCCGCTCCAACTATACCAAGCTTTAGCGCTCACATAGTATTTCCCAGCATCCGCAGGTACCAACGGCCCGAAATTCGCTGTTAGTGTCATTATTGTGTCAGGCGTAACGACAATCTCGTCCGTGCTCACAGTGGTAACAAAGGTGTCACCGCGCATAATATCGAATGTTACCTTGACGTAAAGGTCGATAGGTCCAATGTTTTTCACTTTAGTAAAGAGACTTTGAATCGCATCTTCGTCTTTTGACACAACAAAGTGGTGGTGCTCTGGCCATGCGCTTCGTCTAACCAAATTAGCACATGCAGTGATGTAGAAGTATCCGCCCGCTGTGTCGTGAGACATCATTGTACCAGTAGAATCTAGGAGAATAGTATCGTATAGAGGCAAGTCGCACGCTCCAGCATCCATGACATTAAAGGTTATACTGACCAAGACTCCGCTGCCGCTAATTCCAGGATATTTCCCTAAGGTGACGCAGGCAACATAGATGTAGTCGCTGCTGACGATGTATGTGAAGTAGGTTCCCATGGGGGACGTTGTTTGATCTCTTATGAAGGGTCCCTCGTCGACGCTAACTGGGGTCAGAAGATTGCTGTCAAAGCCTAGTTTAGCCTCGTAGGAGAACAGGTCCACAACATCTTCGATGTTAATATCAATGGTAAATGAATCTCCAGGATTCGCACTTATTTCGGGGGGTGAAACCCGCAGAACTGGAACAGGTGCAAACGCTTCTGCAAAAGCTACGCTCGATAGACATACTAAACAAGCAAGTATCAGAGAGAGCTCCTTTATCTTTAACATTCCTACTGCCTCACTTCTCGCATTCAAACTTTAAGCTCTAGTTGTATTAATGGCTTGTGAAACAATTTTCTAGGATTCTGTTGTGTTGAAGCTTGTTCTGGAAGGGAAGAGCGGAGAAAAGAAAAAAGCGTGAGGAGAAACACTCCAAGAAGCAGTGACACGATATTTCTTGCATGCATGGATTAGTTTTAGAGGATGGACAACATTAACATAACATTATGTGCGCGCATTGGACGAATTCCCCACTAATCGAGGCGTAAAATGACAAGTGCCATTGACACTATACTATTCCTTTTTCTTTTTTTCTTACGTTCGTTTTACTGTGAAGTATACTCTTTGATGTGAATTATTGTCGCAAAGAGTGAGTGTTGTATTGCTTCAACAAAGAAAAATATTGCTAATACCAGAATTGCGGGAGACCACCATTCTGAGGAATAATAGGACCAGACCAGAACGCAGATAATACTAATAATCAACCACATAATAGACGCTAATTTAGCCGCCGCAGGTGTATGTTTCATAGTTTTATCACCTTATTCTTTACTTCGGATAAGATTATTAATAATATTTGTCATCGCATGCACGCAAACAGACACTTAAGGTAGGAGACAACTAAACAACCGTAGCCATTGTTCTTTTCATGTTTGTTTGTCGTAGTAATACTATTTTTTGTGTTTTTTCTGGCTTAATGTTGAAATACCATTAGATTTTGTCGGGTTTTCAAAACCAATTTCGACCTCTAAAAACCTTTAAGTCACGAGACAGAAATCCAATGAGGGATGCAGATGCCCTCCGCCAAATTCGACCTAGAGAGAAATTTACTCGTACGTGCTGACCATGACTCGGATCTGGTTCAGTTTGTAACCGAACTCGCCGAAAAAAGAGGAATCACGGCTGCAGCCTTCACCGCAATAGGTGCATTGAAACGCGCGAAACTTGGATTCTACGACCAAGAAAAACATGAATACCGAGAGATAACGGTTGACTCTCCTCACGAGATAGCGAGTTGCATAGGAAACATCTCCATAAAGAATGGAAAACCCTTCGTTCACGCACATGCAGTTCTCGCCGACAAAGATGGAAATACCAAAGCTGGCCACCTATTTGAGGGAATAGTTTTCGCAGCTGAGGTTCATTTACGCGAATTAAAAGGGGGAAAACTTGAGCGAAAATATAATGAGGCAACCAATCTCTCGCTCTGGGACATAAAGTAGAAATATTGCGATGCTCTTGGCTTCCCGTGTAATTTTTATGTGTTTGATAGAGATACGTGAGACTCAGACTAGAAAGGAAATGCATATTTACAACCGGGTCATAAAAACAAATAGTTCAAAGAGTGAAACACAAAGTTCTGGAAGATCCTGTTGGGGGATTTTGTCATATTCAAAAGTGTCGAGAAGCTGATTAAGGCTCATGAAGGAATTGAAAGAGAAGTCTACTTAGACTTGGAAAACTCTAGTCCCATACCCACAGAAATAGTCGAAGCAATGATCCCATACTTCTCAGAAAAGGCTTACGGTAATCCAACAATAACCCACAAACCCGGATGGATGGCTTATGAAGAGATCCAGAAGGCTTCTGGGCGCATAGCTGAATATGTTGGGGCAAGTTCAATTGAGGAAATAAACTTCACTCCCGGCGAAACAGAATCGAATAACCTGGCTTTGATCGGCACAGCACTAGCAAACAAAAAGAAGGGCAGCAAGATAGTGGTTTCAGAGATAGAACCCTTGAGCATAACGTTTGCGTCAAAGATGCTTGAAAAATACGGATTCAAAGTTGAAAAGATTCCAGTCGATAGCGAAGGCTTCGTGAGCTTGGAGAAGCTTCTTGATGCCATTGATAAAGAAACCATACTCGTCAGCATAATGTTGGTTAACCACGAAATTGGAACAGTTGAGCCGATTAAGGAAGCTGTTAAAATAGTCAAGGAAAAAAATCCTGAAATACTATTTCACACAGACGCGTCAGACGCCTATGGAAAAATCCCGATAAACGTTGACGAGTTAGGAGTCGACTTGATGACTTTAAGCAGTTATAAAATCCTTGGCCCAAGAGGCATTGGAGCGCTTTACGCTAGAGAGGGAGTGAACGTTAAGAGACTTTTGGAAGGGCAGATTGGAACGCAGAAGCTTTGGCCTGGAGTGGAAAATGTACCCCTCATAATAGGTTTCCTAAAAGCGTCAGAACTTGCATTCAAAAACTTTGGCGAAAATATTTCTCGAATGAAGAAGCTTAGGACCAGATTGATAGGTGGGATTTTTGAGAGAATATCTGAAACTGTTCTAAACGGACCAAAAGGGGACAAGAGGGCTCCAGATAACGTTAACATCAGCATCCTGCACTGTGAAGGTGAGGCCTTAACGATTGAATTAAGCTTGAGGGGTGTTTATGTTTCAAGTGGAAGTGCTTGCACTAGACTGATTCTGCAGCCAAGCCACGTTTTAACAGCCATTGGAAGGAAGTTTGAGGAAGCACATGGAAGCGTCTTGATGAAAGTGACGAGATACCATACAGATGAAGACATTGAATACGTTCTTAAAGTGTTTCCAAAAGCCGTTGAAAGACTTCGAGTGATAAGTTCAATCAAAGGAGATGCAAAGTGAAATGTCAAGGGCTCCATTACCATACAGTTCCAAGATACTGGAGCTTTTTAGAAATCCAAAGAATCTCGGCAAAATGGAAGACGCAACTGTCTGTGCTATAGCGGGAAGCCCAGCATGTGGAGACATGATAGCTTTCTACCTGAAGATAAACGAAGATGAAGTGATAGAGAAAGCAACCTTTGAAAGCTACGGATGTGCAGCCAACATTGCAACCGCAAGCATTACAACAGAAATGGTTAAGGGCAAAAAATTAGAGGACGCCTGGAAGATTTCATGGAAGAAAGTTGCAGATGAAGTCGGTGGTTTACCCACTGTGAAGTTTCATTGCGGAATCCTATCTGTAGGTGCAGTTAGAAGAGCGATTAGAGAATTTTATAAGAAAAAAGATGAAAAACCAAGCTGGCTACAAGATGAATTGACCATTGAGGAGAAGCACGCTTTAGAAGAGGAGGAGTTAGCCCGAGTTCTTTCAAAGAAGTTAGCTAAAGTTCTATCGAAGAAAACTGGAGGAAAGTAAAGAAACTGTATGGAAGAAGCATGTTGCTAAAGGAATATGTAAGTAGAATCGAGGAGGCTTGCGGAGAAGGTCGAGACTTCATCGTTATCTTAAAGTATGCTAAAAGAGAAGAGGCCGTTAGAAGAATACTCGAGAAATGTAAGATTGAACGCACTTTTTCAAAGGTTATGATAATGGGAAAATACAAGAATAAAGAGATTAGTGTTTTCATAACCGGAAAACTCATTCTTAAAGGATTAAAGGGAAGAAAAGAAGCAGAAGAAATCCTAGAAGAACTTCTCACATAGTCAAAAACGTATGGTACATTTACATGAAACACCACGTCTCATGCATGCAGTCTCTGCATCATTTTCTGTCAATGTTGCTTTCTATCAATTGACAGCTTTTATGGAATGGATTTCTGTCTCTTCTCTGTCATTTGCGTTAAGATGTCATCGAATCTACAGGGATCACAGAAACCATCTTTATCAGTTGCCAGTCTCTTGCCACATCTACTGCAATGCATCTGAAGCTCTTCCCCAAGTGAGCTCTTCCCTCTTGCTGACTTCAGCAAACGAACAATTCTCGACACTAGCATCCCCATATTCTACAATACCACAAACAGATACTTCACTATTGTGAAGGAAAGTTCCATACTTCCGATTCCTATGCATGCATGCGTAGATTATTTGCTCACTTTGTATGCTTCAACTTTCACACTTGTTATTTTACCTTTTAACTCTTCAGAAATATCGATATCATAACTCGACTCAGATACAACCTTGACCTTTTTGAATCCTGCTTTCATTACCGTCTCCAAGTATTCCCTTTTTTCCAAAGCCCCCGCAATGCATCCTGCCCATGCATCAAAGCTTTTCTTTACTTCTTCAGGCAATTCCCCTTCTGTGACAAGATCAGAAATCATAATCTTCCCACCATGTTTCAATACTCTATAGGCTTCGCGAAACACCTTTTCTTTGTCGATAGACAGATTGATAACACAGTTGCTGATGATGACATCTACGGAATTATCCTCAACTGGGAGACTCTCTATCTCACCCAACCTGAACTCTATGTTTGTATAGCCATATTTCCTAGCAGTAGATTCCGCTTTCTCAACCATTTCTTCTGTCATGTCAACCCCAATGACTTTTCCTTTATGTCCAACTCTTTTAGCTGCAAGAAAAACATCGATTCCACCACCTGAACCCAGGTCAAGAACGGTGTCACCTTCCTTCAAGGCGGCTAACGCAACAGGATTTCCACATCCCAAACCCATGTTAGAAGCTTCTGGAACATTTCGCAGATCTTCATCTGAATAACCTATTCTCTTCCCAAACTCAATGAGAGAAGACCCGCATTTACACGATGGACAGCAGGACACCCCCGCTTTCGCCATCTCGCTATATCTCTTCTTAACAAACTTTTTGATCTCTTCCTCTTCCATGTTCCTCCACCTTCTAACTAAGACTGAATTCTATCTTTAAATTTCTTATGACTCATTTTCTAAGCTCTTCCAACCTTGTTTTCGGAACGTATCTTCTCAATAACAGCGAATTCCCAGCAACAGTGATGTCGCTTAGAATCATAGCGATAGCGGACATCTCAGGTCTTAACAGGATTCCAAGAAGTGGATACAACACACCAGCAGCCATTGGAATAGAGAAGACATTATAGAAAAATGCCCAGAAAAGATTTTGCTTAATCTTCTTTAATGTCTGTCTACTCAATTGGATTGCGGCAATAACATCATGAAGATCTTCCCTAATCAGGACGATATCGCCAGCCTCAATCGCGACATCTGTACCTGATCCAATCGCTATTCCAACATCCGCTTGTGTTATGGCTGGAGCATCATTTATTCCATCGCCAACCATGGCAACTGTTTTTCCTTCTTTCTGCAACTCCTTTATTTTGTTAACCTTCTCCTCTGGAAGAACCTCTGCCAAAACCGTGTCTATACCTACTTGTTCAGCAACTGCATATGCTGTTCTTTCGGTGTCCCCAGTAAGCATGATGACATCTAAATTCATTTTATGCAGTTTTTCTATTGCTTCCTTGGAATATTGCTTTAAGGTGTCGGCAACCGCGATTAGACCACTCGCTTTTCCGTTGACCGACAGGATCACAACAGTCTTTCCCTCTTTCTCCAAAGCTTCAACGTTATCTTCAAGATGGTCTATCGGTATTTCATGATCTTCCATTAGCCCTCGGTTGCCGACCAATATATGTTTTAGTTTGTGTCTTGCTTCTACACCTTTTCCAGGTATAGTTTCAAGGGACTTCGCCTCTGGAATGTCAATTTCCTCCTCTTTTGCCTTCTTCAGAATAGCCTCAGCCAGAGGATGCGTCGATCCTCTCTCTGCAATAGCCGCCATCTTTAGCACCCTTGTTTTGTTCTTTCCAATTATATCCGTGACCTCTGGCTTTCCCTTTGTCAACGTTCCAGTTTTGTCAAAGACGACAGTGTCCAGTTTGCCTACGATCTCTAGCACTCCGCCATTTTTGATCAAGACCCCATGTTCGGCTCCCTTTCCTATCCCAACCATGATCGCTGTTGGAGTGGCTATTCCTAAGGCACAGGGGCAGGCGATAACTAACACAGAAACCATTGCTGTTAGAGCGAAAATGAATTCGGATTTGAACAGGAAAAACCAGAGTGCAAATGCAATTATCGATATCAAGACAACCAACGGGACAAAGAAATTTACAACCTTGTCTGCAATTCTCTGAATTGGAGCTTTACTCATTTGAGCTTCTTTAACCAACCTAATGATTTGAGCTAATGCGGTTTCTCGCCCTACTTTTGTTGCCTTGAACTTCAAGACGCCAGTCTTGTTAATTGTTGCACCGATAACCTCATCGCCCACGTTCTTTTCAACGGGGATGCTCTCTCCCGTAATCATAGATTCATCTACTGAGGAGTATCCCCATACGACTATTCCATCTACAGGTAACCTTTCCCCAGGTCTCACCATTATAACATCGTTTACCTTGACTTCCTCGACAGGAATTTCTGTCTCCTTTCCATTTCTCACCACTATTGCCTTCTTTGGTTGAAGCTCAATCAGCTTTCTAATTGCTTCGCCCGCTTTTCCACCAGCCATATCTTCCAATAACATGCCAAGGCTGATGGTGGTGACGGTTATTGCAGAAGCTTCATAGAACACAGGCCCCTCAGCGATGAAGGTTGCGAATAAGGAATACAGATATGCTGTAGTTGTGCTTAGAACAACCAGTACATTCATATCAGCAAACCTGCTTTTTAGCGAAAAGTAGGCTCCCCTGTAAAAGTGCCATCCCACCACAAATTGAACCGGAGTGGTTAAAAGAAGAAGTAAGATATTTCTTCCCGGAAAATCAAAATACATTTTTGTTATGAAGATCGGTATCGTGAGAATTAGCCCAAGGATAAAGAGTCCGATCTTTCTTCTTTGCTCTTCTTTCCCCTCTTCTAGGAATTCCTTCTTTTCTACACCCTTATAACCAATGTCTTCTATGATCTTCTGAATTTCCTTCAGATCGGTTTCATCTGGATCATACTCAATAATCGTCTCCTTTGATGCAAAGCTAACACTCACATCCTTAACGCCACTTACTCTAGAAAGTGTTTTCTCTATTCTTTGTGCACAAGCAGCACAATGCATCCCAATTATTTGTAGGGTGATCTTCTTGCTCGTTATGGTTATCCCCCACCAACCGGCGGAAGTACTGCGATTTCATCTCCGTCCTTTAGTTTGTACCTAAGACCGGGACATCTTTCATCTTCAGAAATCGAATTGTACGATCTTCCGTTTACTAGAATTAGATAATAGCTGAGAATAGGCATCCCATCTTTATCGAACTTGACCTCATGTCTCTCGGTCTCAAAAATCCACTCTTTCCAGCTTTTAGAAACATTGCTATGCCTTCCAGGTATATACTGAAGGAGTAAATCTATTAACGTAGTTCCATCCTTGACTTCGTACTCCTCCTCCCTTATGTTACCCAGCAACTCTCGCAAGCTTGCGAAGAACCTTACCTTTACCTTCAACACAGAATTACCTGCCTTAGTCTCTATCATTCCCTTTTGACTTCCACATTTAAATCCGCTTCCCTCTCATATTCACCGATAGTCTTCGCCGTCAGTTTAGTGTTTCCCATGCTTGAATCATAGACTGTTAACACCTTAGGCATGGAAGACGGCACCAACCAATAATTGCACATGCATGCTGTTTCACTTGACTATGCTATTTTGTCCACTGCCTTTCACCTCATAAATTGTAGAGAGATTAAAAAGAGAGCAAGTGAAGTTCTAGGTTTAAGAGAGGCGGACGAAATCAACAAAACCTTATAAGAGATGTGAAGATGGCTCAGAAGAAGAGAATCTTAGTGTGCCCGAAATGCGAGTTTAGATTCGACGTTAGCTATGCCCGAGCATTTGCGTGTAGAGGGTGCCCCTCGCTTGTGTCCTGCGGTTATGTGAAATGCCCCAAGTGCGATCATGAATTTCCTATTCGATGACTTTTTATGTGTACCCAACCATCTGAGGCTTGCCTTGGTCTAGCGTGGCTCTGAAACCCAGTTGGATTTTCCGCTTTCCAGATATTCTTTCTTCCAAATTGGAGCCTCCTTCTTGTAACGCTCCACAGCCTCTCTCAGAACTGGAAACACATCCGTTCTGTGAGTACCGGCCACGACGACGTAAACTAACTCTTCAGAAACGTTAAACTCCCCGACGAAATGATGGATCTGCACATCTACTATGCCCGCCCTCTTTCGAAGCTCTTCACAAATATCGTTAAGAACCTTGTCGGCTTTTTCCTCATACGCTTCTAGGTACAGCTTTTTTACAGCCTCACCGTGTGTGGTTTCACCTCGGACTACACCGACGAAAACTCCGAAGGCACCAGCCTTAGGAAAATCTGGTTTATTCTTAATGGATTCGAGCACATCAAAGAGCGAAAGCTCTCCTTTATTGTGGATTCCCACGTGTTTAACCATATAGACACACCGCACTTCTATTGAACTATGTATTATTTGTAAAGCTTTATGTCAGCAAAAATGCATGCATGCCACTTCAGCCTTGAATCGCCCCAAATCGCTTTGCCAACATAGAACTTGACAGTTTAGATCACTTAGCTTGAATTTCCCTTTGTCTATTAGAACGATTTTTCCGGTGCCAGCAGCCGCGAGGTAGAGTGATGCAGGACATCCTAATCCACCGAGGCCAGCCACAATGACCTTTGAAGCTTTTAGCTTTCTCTGCTCCTCCAACCCCCAACCATAAATTAGCATCTGTTTGTTATACCGCTCCAGCTCTGACGGTGACTGGCTCATTTGGAACCCCACAAAGCTAAGTTACTTTGTTGTCATGTCACCTCATAGTTTAAGCTGGTTCATGCATAGCTCCTTAACAAAAAAGGGAGAAGGAGAACTATAGGAGTTCTTTATGTCTATTTCTCACAGCAGTCCTTGTATTTTTTCCCGCTACCGCATGGACAAGGATCATTCGGCTGTGCTGCTTTCTTCGTTCCTCCACATCCACATGACAATACTATTCGCCTCCGATTGAGAACTATGAACTTGTGAATATAAACATATTTATTTTATAATATAAGGTATCCATAAATTATGATTATAAATTATAAGCAAAAACAAAAAGCTTATATCCAGAATAAGGGATTGCATACAGCGTGAGAGTATGTTAAAGCTGGATGATACAGACAAAAGAATTCTGTCTTTGCTTGTTGAAAACGCTGAATTGTCTCAGAGTGAAATCGCGCGTTTTCTGAAAATCTCCCAACCTGCAGTTGCCACAAGGTTACGGAAATTGAAAAAGAGAGGGATTATAACGCATCAGGTTGGAGTGAACCTGGGGAAAACCAAATTAGGATTCGCAAAGATTGATCTTTCGACGAACAACAGCGGCAAGATTCTTAAACTTTTTGAAAAGTGCCCCTTATTCTTGAACGGGTTTGTAACGTCTGGAAAGCACAATCTGTGCCTATTTTTGGTTAGCGAAGATCTAGCATCTCTTGATGCATGCATGGATTCCCATATCAGATCGAACCCAAATGTCTCTGATGTGGAATTTAGTGTTATCCTTTCCTCTGCAAGAGATTTTGTATCGCCGCTGAAAATGATAACAGAAAAAACGGAAGTTTCTCCATGCGGTGGACGATGCAACAAATGCTCCTATCACAAGTCTGAACGATGTCTTGGCTGCCCAAACACAATATACTATAAAGGCGCCCTATTTGGATAAGCACATAAGTTGAGTGCCAAGGTTCTTTTTGATTACTTCAAAAATAAATCATCAGTATATGTAAAACAAAAATTTCGCGCGCTATTTATAAGACAGCATTTTATAATGCAGTGTTGGTGAACACGATGGAAGAAACAATCAAAGACCGAGTGGAAAAAGCCCTTGAAGAACTGAGACCTCAGTTGCAAGCTGACGGAGGAGACATAGAGCTCTTGGGAGTAGATCAAGGTGTTGTTAAGGTTAGGCTGAAGGGAGCATGCGCTGGATGTCCAATGTCAACTATGACCCTCAAAATGGGAGTGGAGCAACATCTTAAGAAAAAGATACCTGAAATAGTTACGGTAGAGGCGCTCTAGCACTAGCTTAGCGAAATTGCCAAAAGAGAGAGCGCACGCATAATATTCTCATCGAACCAAAGTTTTATGAACCAAGAAGCATTACGGCAGGCGATTGAAAAAGAAAGGACGAAGATTAAAAAGATGAAAGTCACCATTATTTACGACAACGAAGCCTACAAGAAAGAGCTTAAAGCTGATTTCGGCTTCTCTTGCCTCGTGGAAGTGGAGAATACAAAAATTCTTTTCGACACTGGGACGAATGGTTCAATACTGCTTTCAAACATGGAAAAATTAAACATTGATCCTAGTTCCATTGATGAAGTTTTTATTTCCCACGCTCATCACGATCACGTTGGTGGGCTTCCAGATTTTCTTAAAGTGAATAAAACAGCCAAGATTTATGTTCCGTCTTCATTTGCTGGACCTGCTGGAAGAGAAGTAATCACTATAAAACGGCCTAGAAAGATTTATCAAAATATTTTTTCTACAGGTGAACTCGACAACATAGAACAGAGCATGACAGTCAAAACACAAAAAGGGCTAGTTATAATCGCGGGGTGTTCCCATCCGAAAATGGAACATATTCTTGGTGCAGCTTCACAATATGGAAAGGTTTATGCCATCATCGGCGGCTTGCATGGATTCAACGATTTTGACTTGTTTAAAGATTTAGAATTGATTTGTCCCGCTCATTGCACTCAACACACATCGGAAATAAAGTCCCTATACCCCGAAAAGTATGTCGAAGCCGGAGCGGGCAAAATAATCCAGCTATAAAAACAAGTTAAACGCAGCGAATAAATGACTGATAGTACTTCTCTCCATTAGAGGTTTTCTCCACTATAAGGCCTCTGCCAAGAAGTTCTCTGAGATTTTCCAAAGTCTCCTTATAGGAGATGCCCAAGCTATCAGCCATATCAACAGCTCTACAGGGTCTTCTTTTGAGCAATCCCATAATTTCATCAGGTATAGATGCGTGTTTTGTCCAAGAAACCTTTCTTCCACGCATGTCATGCACTCCAAAAACCCATAGATCACTGCGTCTCCCCTCTTTTTCGAAATACTCTTCAAACTTTCTGGCGATGGTTTTCAGCTCATCAACTGAAGCCGGTTTCACAAATTTCTCTCCACCAGGGCGATAAGGCGTATCTATCTGAATTACGTCGGGTTCGATATCAATCAGCGTGTTTATCAAATTCTTCAGGGTATCTCCGTCACAGTTGGTGAAGCCGAAGGTTGTGTGTAGAAACATCGTTTGAATCATGAGTTTTCCACTCATCTCCCTCTTGAGTTTTTTGATAGATTCTTTGATGTTTTCTAGGTTAGACATCTCACCTATGGGTCTATTGATTGTCCTGTAGGCCTTCTCATCCCCTGCATCAAATTTGGCAACAACCACATCAAATTTGGACACGTTTTCTCTAACTTTGTCTTTATAAAAAAGCGAGGAATTTGTAAGAAGAACTATTGGAGTCTCCTCACCGATTAACCTCTTCACTCGGTCAACCGTCTTGCCAAGATTGGGATTTAACGTAGGCTCACCGCTACCGCTAAAAGTGATTACATCAATGCTGCTCAAATCCACTTCATTCACGTATCTTTTTAGATGCTTCTCTACAGCCTCCACGCTTACGTAGTTTTTGACCTCACCGGGATCCGGTATCTTAACCACGGTCTTACCTAATTGGCAGTAAATGCAGTTGAAGGTGCACATCTTTGGTCCCATTATAACATCTATTCCGAGAGAACGCCCAAAACGCCAAGACGGAACAGGACCATAAACTGTGGACAAACTAACTTATTCCTCCTTCAAAGCTGAAAGAACTCTTTTCCACACGGTTTCTACCCCTCTTGAGACTGTGCTCTGGGGAGAATATTCAATAATTGTTTTCCCAGCAACCATAGCTTTAGTCACAATGGGATCAAAAGGAATTTTCCCACAGGCTTCTACTCCGTTCTCGTGGCAAAACTGCACTATTTTCTCCGTGTTTCTCCTGTTTATATCATACATATTTATGCATACGAGTGGTTGTATGTGAAAATGGTTGAGTAGCTGCAATGCTCTCTCGAGATCGTGAATCCCTGATAGGGTTGGTTCTGTGACCACAAGTCCAATATCCACTCCGGTGACGGAAGCTATTACAGGACAACCGATACCGGGCGGGCCATCGATTAGAACTAGTTCACAATTCTCTTTCTCAGCGATTTGGCTTGCGTTTTGTCTCACCAAGGTGACGAGTTTGCCTGAGGTTGATTCGCTAGGTTTTAGTCTTGCATGAGACATTGTACCATACTTAGTTTTCGAAATGAAAGCATGTCCAGAGATTCTCTCCTTGAGATTTATCGCTTTTTCCGGGCAAACGACAACACACACGCCACATCCTTCACACAAGACAGTGTCTACTTCAAAAACATCCTTTATCGCGTCAAATCTGCAAGCGTCTCTGCATAAGCCACACTCGATGCATTTAGTCTTATCTATCACAGCTAATTTGAAGCCTCTGAACTCCTGTGTTTCCACTATTTTGGGATGTAAGAGTAGATGGAGGTCAGGGGCATCCACATCGCAGTCTGCGACCACAATGTTATGGGCCAACGCTGCGAAAGAAGCAGTGATTGTGGTTTTTCCTGTGCCTCCCTTTCCGCTCAACACGGTTACTTGCTTCACTTGCTCACCCGCTTCTTTATTTCTTCGAAGAGCGTCTGAAATTTGGTCCTCCACTCTGGCATTTCCAAACTGAATGGAACACCCTGAGAATATAGCTCCGCTATCCTTCTTTGAAACGGAATTTCAAGCAGGATGGAGACGCCTGCGTCTTTGCAGTAGTCATAGAGTTTTCTGTCTCCGATTCCCGCACGGTTTACAACAACGCCGCAAGGGACTTTCATCTCCTTCATAACCTGAACCGTTATTTTCAGGTCGTGTAAACCAAATGGCGTAGGTTCAGTTACGAGGACGCAGAAATCGCTTTCATAAACCGATTCTATTACTGGACAGGAAGTTCCTGGCGGGGAATCTATTATTGTGGTTTTTTGGCTTTCGATCTGTTTTTTGACCTCCCTTATTATGGGAACTGCCATTGGTTCACCAA
The DNA here is from genome assembly GCA_030608565.1 of Candidatus Bathyarchaeota archaeon. GTDB lineage: Archaea > Thermoproteota > Bathyarchaeia > Bathyarchaeales > Bathyarchaeaceae > SOJZ01. The sequence goes on from JAUWDY010000013.1 coordinate 35,803, forward strand.
CCTCCAGCTCACCATACACCAGATCCACGTTTCCTGCCATACCAGTCTTAATCGTTCCAATCCTCCGTTTCTCCTCGGTAATGGCCTTTCTGGGACAAACAATAACGCAACCGCCACAGCTATTGCAGAGTTCTGGGAAGAACAAAACTTTTTCAGAGCTTACAAAAAGGGCGCTACGTTCACAAAATTCGGAGCATTTCCCACAATGGTCGCACAGTTTTTCATTAACTCGCGGAATTGGGACATAGACCGACCTTGTTTCATTTATTTTAGGATGTAAAAGTAGGTGAGCATTCGGTTCTTCCACGTCGCAATCTAGGAGCTGGACGTCTTTGAGAGACAGCGCCATGTTTACGGCTACCGTTGTCTTTCCAGTCCCACCTTTCCCACTGGCAATTGATACAATCATCGAAGGTGTTCCTTAGAGATTCATGTTAATGTCCAGTGAATCCTCTATTGGTGGTGTGCGTGTTGGCAGCCCTCTGTCAATTCTTCAAGTCTGTCTTCATTGTACGATGCGATCACATCTTTCACTGTGTTCGCGTTAGCCCTCAATACCGCCACCCCAGCATTTTGAAAAGTGCTCAAGCCCCTAGGGCCCATTCCATAGACTATGATTACGTTGGGGTTTAACTCTAAGATTCGGTCGTGGGTATGTCCTCTTCCTCCAAAGTGCTCACCTACATTGGATACTGTTTTCGAGTTTGAAACCCCGCCCTTCTCGTCCAAGTCAACGACGGCGAAGTACGGTGTCCTTCCAAAATGATCTGACAAATGAGCGTTTAAGCCACTCTCGTCCACTACTGGAACCACAATACGCATTTCCATTCTGTCACCTCCTTTACCTTCTAGATCTCGAAGCAGCTTCTCAAGCTTTTTCGTTTTGTCTTCTCAAGTTCTTCATCTTCTTTTTTCACGGTAAGCCCCCTCCAATTTCATCTTGAATGACGTCCTTGGCCCCTACCCATTCCGAAATGTCCACGAACTGTTGGTGAACCAGCCTCCTTCAATTCTCCTCGTTCATACCTTTCAACGGCTTCCCTTACAGTTCCAAAGACACCTATCAAAACCTTTATTCCCGCGGCAGACAACGCCTGAAAAGCGTTTGGGCCAACATTTCCTGTTAAAACCACGTTGACGCTTTTGCTTGCTAACGTTTGGGCGGCTTGGATTCCAGCTCCACTCATTTGGCTTGAAGCGGTGTTTGGAACAGCTTCGAACTTCATGGTTTCGGAATCTACGAGCACAAAGTATGGGCACCTGCCAAACCTAGGGTCTACTTGGGCATCTAAACTGTCCGCAACCGCAGACACACATATTCTCATTTAATTACACCTTCTTTTATCACTTTTCGGATTGTGTTTTCTTGGTTTTAAGGAATACTTCAATCTTTTTGACAATTTTCATAAAAGCCTTTGTTGCAGGAGAATTCATGTGCTCAACTATAAAAGGCACACCTTTGTCGGAGGCCTCGCAGATTTCAGGATCTATTGGAATAGTTCCTAAGAAAGGAACAGTCAAGTCTTTCGCTATCTTTTTTCCGCCTCCAGCTTTGAAAATGTTGATCTCTGCGCCGCATTTTGGACAGACGAACCCGCTCATGTTTTCTACGATGCCTATGACAGGGATGTTCAATTTCCTAGAAAAGGTCACAGCTTTCTTAACGACGATCTGCGAAACCTCTGAAGGTATGGTAACTATTACAACACCATCCATTTCTGGAAGGAGCTGCATGATACTAAGGGGTTCATCGCCTGTCCCTGGTGGAAGATCTATGAAAAGAAAGTCGAGTTCTCCCCAAACGATGTCTGACAAGAACTGGCTGATTGCCTTCATCTTTAACGGGCCACGCCAGATGACTGGTGTTTCGTCGCTTGGAAGCAGGAAGTCCATAGACAGCACTTTAATTCCTAGAGGGCCCATTGCTGGAAATATGCCTGCGGGTCCAGCTTGAACCCTCTGTCCATGCAAGCCGATTATCTTTGGCACACAAGGGCCTGTTATGTCCGCGTCAAGAATTCCTACACTATGAGCATAACCATGCATGGCAAAAGCCATCGCCAAGTTCACAGTCACGGTGCTCTTACCTACCCCACCTTTGCCGCTTATCACGGCTATCTTGTGCCTGATCTTGCCCGTTCTGGCTTTGATTTTTCGCTGTTCTTCGTCGTAGGCGCGTTTTCTTACGTCGGCTAATTCCTTTGCCTTTGAACTCAAAACTACATTCACCGCCACATTTTCCCATATTTCAAAGAACTAACTATCCGAGGTGCTTACCCGATAGAGCATATTTAACGATTTCTGTCTGTTTTGGGCAAATAGATGACAGCACAATATCGTTGTTCTCATTGGTGGTTTCATCAAGGTCGCTGGTTACATCTGTTTCGAGATAGTCTCGTTACATACTTTGTCGTGATGCGGCTAATCCACAGATGGATTCATGTGTGCAACAGATTTATAAAGTGCTACAAGAAGATTGAGCGAAATAAGAAACCATATCGGGTGGAGGCTCTATGAAAGAGGAGAAGGACGAGGAACTGGAGAAGATTAAACTGGCAAAACTGGAAGAAATGACACATAGAGTAGTTCAAAAACCCGAGAAACCAGCTTCGAATAAACCTATTGAGGTAACTGATGCGACGTTCAAAGAGACTATTCAAAATCATTCCCTAGTGGTGGTTGACTGTTGGGCACCTTGGTGTGCTCCATGCCATATCGTTGCCCCTATCATTGAGGAGATGGCGCAAGACTACGCTGGAAAAATCTTGTTTGGGAAACTGAACGTGGATGAAAATCGGAAAGTCGCTATGCAGCACCAGATTATGGGCATTCCCACATTGTTAGTGTTCAAGAATGGCCAACTTGTAGATAGAATCGTCGGTGCGATGCCTAGACAAATGCTAGAACCAAAAATAACACACTATCTCTAGTACGCTGCTAAGGGAAAAGAATGGGATGAACGAGGAATTAATAAAGGAATTTTTGAACAAGCGAAACATATTCGCCGTTGTAGGCGCCAGCAGAAACCCCAAAAAATACGGATACCAAGTGTACAAAGACCTGAAAGAAGCTGGATATAAGACGTACCCAGTAAACCCAAACGCCAACGAAATCTTGGGTGCCAGATGTTATCCTGATATCAGGGACTTGCCAACGAAACCTGATGTTATCGACCTCGTAGTTCCACCGAAAGTTACCGAAGAAACAGTTAAGACTTGCAAGACGCTTGGAATCACAAAGGTTTGGATGCAACCAGGCTCAGAATCTGAAAAAGCCATCAAATTCTGCGATGACAACAACATTGATGTCGTACACGGAGTTTGCGTCATGATTGAACGCAAACATTTGGCATAAACGATAATTGTCAAAGTAGATGTAAAAAATAACTTTAAGCGTGCATTTATGTCCTTAACTCACAGTTATGAGGTTGAAAACTGTGAAAGGGAAAATTCGTTTGAACGCACTTTGTTGCAAATTTAATATTGCAGACGTTACACACAAAGGAAGAGAGGCATTGATCAATGGAGATAAAAGGAGTTGTTGACTTAAGTTTCGTGGATTGGGACGGAAAAATATCATCTGTCTTCTTCCTTCCAAGCTGCAACTTTCGTTGCCCATTCTGTCACAACGTCGCCCTCGTTCTTCACCCCGAAACCGAGGAGACCACCCCTTTTGAACGAGTGGAAGACTATCTGAAGAAGCAAAAAACTTGGATCGATGGAGTATGCATTACAGGTGGGGAGCCGACGCTTCACAGCGATCTGCCAGACCTCTGTTTAAAATTGAAGGAAATGGGCTTCCTAGTTAAGTTGGACACGAACGGGAGCAACCCGATGATGGTAAAAGCGTTGATTGAAAAGGGACTTGTTGACTACATAGCTATGGACATTAAGGCCCCGCTGACTGTGGAAAAATATTCCAAGGTAATAGGCATCAACGCAGAGAAACTTCTCAAAAATGTGAAGGAAACCGTAAAACTCTTACTGGAATCCAAGATAGACTACGAGTTCAGAACCACGATAGTCCCTACACTCCACGAAGAGAAAGGCATCAAAGAAATATGTCGCAGTATAAAGGGCTGCAAGAAATACGTTTTACAGAAGTTCGACGTCAGCGTCGGAAAGGAAACTATAGATCCAGATTTCAGCAAGTTAAAACCTTTCACGGATAAGGAGATGAAAATTTTCCTAACCACAGCTCAAAGATTCCTTCCGAACACAAAACTTAGATAAGTTTTGTGTTGCGCCGACGCTTAACTCACAGGTTATCGAGTAGTTCGCTTCTATAGTAACTCTGGTTTTTCCTATCCGCAGGTTGGGCATGTGCCACCTGAGCCTGTGGTGCCACATATCATGCGGTTTTTATTCCAAAGTTTTTTCCAGCACTCTTCGCAAACCATGATTTGGCCCAGGTCTTTGTGGTCAGCTTGAAGTAACGTTAAGTCTTCGCCGTTTTTTTCGCAAAGCTCACACCTGCCATTATCTCAATGAATTTAACCTGTGCAGGTGTTGGTTCGTGCCCCAGATTTTCCCCAAGAAGTCCGGCTATGTGGTTTTTTAGCATGTGTTGAATTAATCCATAATTAAAATTTTAAATTTAATTTATTAT
>JAUWDY010000039.1 GCA_030608565.1 Candidatus Bathyarchaeota archaeon
ATAGCCCCCCCCCCTAAAATTTTTCTGAACCATGGATATATACCACCAATACGCCGCTCTTTCGAAAAATAGAAATGGTAGGTACGTGTAGAAAGTATGCTTGGAGGGAAAATGACACATGCCTACCTATATTCTTCTATCTAAGCTTACGGACGAGGGATGGAAGACCGTTAGAGAGAAGCCTGAAAGAATCAAAGAGGTCAATAGGGAACTTGAGACAATGGGCGTGAAGGTTGTTCATCAATATGCAACGCTTGGATCGTATGATTTCGTGAACATAGTTGAAGCATCAGACAACAAGACAATAGCACGTATTTCCATAGAAATGGGTTCTCGCGGAACAGTTCAAATAATGAGCGTGCCAGCAATCCCTATAGACGAATTTATTGCGGCTATAAAGAAAAAGTAGAAACAAGCCTACATTTTCCTCCTTTTTTCTTCTTGACTGTGAGAGAATGCAAGCTTGGAGTTTGAGATTTCAATAGAAGTAGGTTAAGCATGAAATGAGAAAATGACAATTATCAAAAGACGGGGTCTGTTCGTCATGAGATCCTCATCCACTAATGTCGGTCTGGGACGGCTACATCATCCCCCATGTAGAGAATGATTCCCCCACAAATAAACTGTTTGCCACACTATGGTACATGAAAAAGAACGCTTATGCAGATTCAACTATCCACGCAGTCGGTCAAAGACTGAAACATCTAGCGAAACACTGCAATTTGAATAGTTCAGAAGTTGTTAAGGGTTTTATCGCTCAGAAGAGCTGTTCGAATGCTTTCAAAGAAAGTCTTGTAGAAGCTTTCGACCTTTACTGCAGAGCACACAAAATCGAATGGAGCAAACCCTTCTATCAGCGTTATGACAAGTTGCCGAAGATTCCTTCTGAAGAGAAGCTGAATGTGATTATTTCTAGTGCTTCTAGAAAGTACGCTCTCATTCTCTCTATAATGAAAGACTTGGGGACTCGACCTATAGAACTGACATGGCTCAAAGTACGAGACATAGACTTGGAAACTGGTGCAGTGAACATTACTTCAGCAAAGCATTGTGTCGGCAGAACGCTGAAATTGAAACCCAAAACTTGGGCACTGTTGAAAACATATATTCATACAAAGAAACTAGGGCAGAATCAGATAATATTCGAAATAAAATCAGGCTCGATAAGTGAAAACTACAGAAGAATACGAAATCGACTAGCTGAAAAACTAGGAGACATGAGTCTGAAGACTATACGATTGTATGACTTCAGACATTTCAGAGCTTCAATGACTTATCATAAAACGAAAGACCTGCTCTACGTCAAACAACTTCTAGGACATAAAGACTTGAGAACGACGCTTCGTTATATACAATTGATAGAGTTCCCGAACGAGGAATTCCATAGTGCAACCGCTCAAACCGTAGAAGAAGCTCGAAAGCTAATAGAAACCGGCTTTGAATACGTGACAGAATTTGAGGGAGTCAAGCTGTTCAGAAAACGTAAGTAGCCTCTCTTTCGCTTCTTCTTTCTTTTTGGTGTTTACTAACCTGACTATTCGCATGCATGGTCACAAGTCTCAGATTCCAGTAACAAGTTGCTTCAAATACTCAATCATTTTTTCTATTGCAATTATCCTTTTTTCAGTATTAGTTGAAGATACTTCTCTGAGACCTTTGTGAAGAATCTTGTTTCTAATCTTTATCGCTCCTTTGCACTCTCTGATAGTTTCAACATCAATTTGTTCGAGGTCTTTTGTCAACTCCTTTAGAACTACATTAATGTTGCCTGTCAAGCCAACCCCTTTAGGACCTATAATATACGTTTCCAAAATCTTACTGGGTATCCCCAACTTCTCGCCTTGTTTTCTTATGAACTCATATAACACAATCTCAAGAGCTGTTACAGCTTCTATTATGGCACGTCTGAAATCTTCTTGCAGACAAGCATCTTTAGAATTCAACAGGAAAATTTCACTTGTGTCAAGTTTCTGCTCGTTCTCAAGAATCTTCTTGAGCTCCGACATCTTCTCTTGCTTGACTTGGAACGGATGACCAGTTCCAATTCTAACGCCCCCCACACCAGTATCTAGCATAGCAATGCCCACAGGAAGACGTTCCTTCCCATTCCAATGAAACACTTTGTACGATGTTATGTCCTGATATCTTACAGGTTCAACCCAATATTCTTCAGTAACATATCTAACGACCTCTATGAAACGATTTAGAAAGCGAAGGACAACTTCTTTGGCCTTGTTTCTAGGTGGGACGTCTAGAAGCAGGGGTTTTCGTCCCTCTTCTGAAAGGTCAATTCTCCATGGGATTTTGATTTCAATGAGACTACAAGATGATTTTCCGTACTTGTCGAATGCCATCTGCATTGTACCAGTTGATGTAACCCTTCCGATTTGTTCTTTCTGGACTCTTACAATCGAAATCTTGGCACTATATCTGCTGAGTTTTACTGAGTATGTTCCGTCTGGAACTGGAACTGCAAAAGGAATATTGAAAGAAAAAATCGTATGAAGCGTCTTCAGCTTTTTCTTCTTAGATGTTTTCTTCTCAGACATCAAAAACGCCCATATATTATAGAAGCTTCTTTCTTAAATTTTTAGTACAAGTTCCAATGATGCATTAGACAATAACAAAGAGAGAAGGGGGTGATATAGTGTTCAAGAAAAAACAAGTTGTTGCGACAGTAAGCATTGCATTAGTTTGTTTTCTAATTGGAACAAGTATGGCTTCAGATGGTGGGAATCCCTTTGATAGCATATGGGAAGCAATACAAGGTCTCCAATCTGGAATGGAATGGACACATGTAGAAATTGAAACTCTGCATGAAGATGTTCAAATTCTAAATAATTCAGTTGTTGAACTTCAATCTAAAGTGAATACTTTGGAAGCTAGAGTTGAAGAGCTAGAAGGTCAGATGCTACCCCAAGGATTCGTAAGTGTACCTGCATACGACAGCGGATGGACTACTGCTACTGTTGGATGGAATTGTTTCGAGCACAATCTAGGTACGACAGAGGTATTCTTACACATTCAAGAACGTGGACCTGATGGAAACATACGCAACTACGGTGACCTAATCTGGCAATATCTAACGAACATGTATATCGATGTATATACCCCCCATGGCTTTGACCTTCGAGTCATAATTTGGATAGTCCAAGAACCAACTGCTTAGACGTGCATGCATGCATATTTTGGGTTCATAAATGACAAATACTCTGAAAACACCAAGAATCCTTAGTGAATGCACATATTCAGTTGGTGAATTAGTGTTGCGTGGTAGAGTTTTGTGTCTCTATCTGGTAAATTTCTTAATTGGTTTGGCTGCGATGTTTTTGATTCCACTTGAAGTTTGGAAAAATATGGATATATGGCAATATACGCTCCAAATATATTATATCTTAGTGGGATTCTTTGGAGTTTTGATTACCTATTGCGTTTGGAAGGATGGCAGAGATATCGAACTTCTGAAGAAAAAACTGAAGCTACAACGTTGATGCATACATGTTCTATTAAATTGTAGAAATCAGGCCATTCGTTAATAGATTTCTTGCCCGCTTTAACATCAGTCCAGACGCTAACATGCAGACGTGGGACGTATACTGGCACACAGAAAGCGCATTTTGCCATAAAAATTAATCTCGGACATAAAAAAGTGAAATTTCCAGCGTTACTCTACAAGCACCACATACATAACTTATTAATCAATATCAGTTAATTAACTAATGCACATAAACCGTTAAGTATATATGATAGAACTCCAATTCGATACTATTGCTGAAAAAAACGAAAGGAGAATGAGCCAAATGGCAACAGGAAAATCCCGAAGTGAAAGAGAAAGGAAGAAAGCGGAAAAAAAGGCGAAGACGCAAATCTTCCCGAAAGAAGGGAAGACTCGATTCAGTCAAGAGACTGCTGAAAAGCAAGGAATTCCGTGATTTGTTAATACGGATAGTCGCGGAAATTATAAGAGGATTAAAGTGACGACCACCTTGAATAGGATTGAGTTGAGTGACGGCGTAGAGGTAGTCAGAACTCTCGCTGATTGTTTAATCTCAATCGGACACCCTAGCCGGCTCAAAATCGTTGAGTATTGCTCAGAAAAACCTCGCAGATTTACCGACATAATTCTTGACTTGCGGTTGAATCCTGCCTCTTTCAAGTTTCACGTGAAAGTCTTGATGGATGATGGATTGATTACAAAAGTCGAAAGAGGCATATACAGGACAACAGAGTTAGGCAAACTTTTGCTTCAACTCGTAAATCAAGTCAACAGTCTTGAAACTCGTGTATAAGATATTCTCTTTTTTAATTTCGCATGCATGCATAAAATGAAATAGTACAATGCATCAAAAAGAACGAGAGTGCGGGTGTAAAACATCATGCCCACAAATGAAAACATAGTGTTACAGGAAACCAACAGAGGTGGTTATACACTATCAATCGTAGCGAACTTCGAAGAGGGATATCCAGTTCAGTACATAATCAGAGTATCCAAGCCAGAATGGAAGCCAAAAGGGCGAGAGGTTGACTATATAAGCAGTCTAGAAGGATTCAAAAATATCGGTGAATTGCTTGTAGCTCTTCATCATTTTGCTCAGAAGAAATTGTACGCCAAAGATCCTGATAAACTCAAGAAAGTCTTGACAGCAGAGAATATCAAGAAATTCGCAGAACTCTGGAAAGCTGGCGAATTCAGCTCGTAAATGATTGTATGCATTTGGTGAAAGACGAATGAAATGCGAATTCGAAGAAAGGCAATATGAAGAACCTCTAAACAGAGAATTAGGTCAGAAGCGAAAGATATTTGACGTAGGCCAGTTTCTGGAAAACACGCTCGGTATGGACTCCGCGATGTTCTCCAAACATGCGGGATTTTGGAGATTGTGGAATGTGAGGGGGCATGTGGATTGGAAGAAAGGGGTTCAACTAAGGCCGGAAGTCTGGGATTTCACTGGAAAGATCATGAACGACGACAAATTCCCAAAGTTCAAGTGTAACCTGTTCATTCAATGCAAACGTCCTGAACATATATCTTCACCCGCCGGCAAGGAATACAGACATTGGAGACAACCATACTTCCGGTATGACCTAACAGGTCATCAGCAGGACACACTCAGCAAACTGGAGGCCAAAATATCTTCAAGTGCCATTGTTGTGTATGCCTGTTCTTCTTTCTGGAGGCTCAGGGAACTGTGGCGGTTCTACAGGAGTAGGAAGCTAGTCGAAAACAGCAATTTTATACAACCACGTCGCTTGAAAGGACATGATAGGTATACCTTCATCAAGAGCGGTAACGTAGGCAAAGCTTTCTCGAACCCATCTTCCATAAAAAGCGTGGTGCTTTTGGAGGAAATTGATAAAATGCTAGACAGCGAAATTGAGTGGAAGAGCAACACAGACTTTATTCTTACCCTCTCGAAGACCATCGTGGAAGTGGTGTATGAATCAAATGAGGAGACTGGAGAAGACTTCTTCTCAATTTTGCAATCTTTCGCAACCCCAGAACATGAACTAGGAAGAAGCTTTGCGAATATCTTTGTGTTCAATCTTCTGAACAACCTCTCATGGAGAATCAGCTATACGTGACGGCCCCTTGTCGGTGTGTGACATGAAAACCACTGAAAAATCGCATTTCTATATTTGAGATTAAACGGCTTTTTCCTTATGCCCCATTTCACTGTCTTTGGTGAAGAGAATCGAAGGCATGTAGATGTATTAGGAGTTAGGCTAAAAGGCAGCGAAGAAAGAGTTGGCGAGCTTCCTCTGGTGATTGATAACGATTTCATCGAGGCGTTACACGGTCACGAAGAGAATGTCCAATTGTGGGCTGAAGTTGGAACTGGAAGTATGAGCGAGGTTTTTCCTCCGGAGAAAGCCAAGTATTGTCAGAGCATTTTCGGAACAGGAAATCAGCTGAAGAAGGTCTATTTTGATTTCGACGACAGAAGCAAAGAAGAACTAGAAAATAGAGACGGTGTTCTTGTAGTATCTGCGGGCCGTTGCAGGAAGCTCATACTACAACGCTTCCACCAGATGGAATCGACACCAGTCAAGGAAGCTCTAAAGGAGCTCACCAAACCTGGCTCTTGGAGTTGGTCTGAAGAATTCCTTGCAGACCTGCTTTATCTGAAGAAGATGGGGTTTCTACCGTAGATGTGTATGCACGCGCGCGCAGACGCTAAGTGTAGATGCATCTTGTCTTCCCAGCTCGATAGGCTAGCCTGTTTAAGGCTTCATTTCGATTTCTTTGAACTTGCTTCTTGTGACGCCGTATCGATCCTTGAGCACGTTCACCAGCCGCCAGAGATTGATGCAGTCCTCCCAATTGTATTCCAACACAATCTTACGCTTTTTCCAATCTTTGGAATTCCAGAGGTTTCTAATCTCAAAGGATGATGGCGCATATCTTCTTGCCAGCCCAAAATACCGTTCGAGATGGCCAAGACTCGCGTTTTGAAACTGTGTGAAGGTGTTGAAGGCAGTGATCGTGTTGATGCAGAAGTAGTCATGCTTCAGCTTTAGGCTGAACTTCTTCTGGAGTCTACCAACATCTGGTCCATGGCAGAACAGAAACGTGTATTGAGAATTGTTACGCGCCCTACACAGGTTGATAAACCTAGAGAACCTATTTCTGGTTAGCCTCTCGTCATAGAGCTGAAACCGACTTTGCCCAGGGCTGTAGGCTCCTAGTATCGTTACATCTTCGCCTGGATTCCATTCGCAGTCAATAAAGACATCAGCCATACTGATCCTCAGCCGCTCGATATTTATCGTTCCTATATGTTCGCATGAATATATGCACACATGCGTTATATTGTTTCCGAAGTTTTAAGTGCTGGAAACTGCATAGTTATGCAGAGAAGAGGGGCAAAATGAATAGGCGTAAAAGCCTGAGCGTAGAGGATGATATTTTCAAGGAGTTTTTCAGCAGACTTAGGAGTGCTAAACTTCCATCAAAAACGGTTAGCGCCTTAAGGAAGCTTTGGGAATCAGATGAGCTGGAATCAAAGGAAAATATCCTAGAAGCGCTAAAAGAAGGGATTGAAAACGCCAGTAAGCATCAAAGGCATTAGCATCAACGCATTCAGAGGTATTCCAGACCTAGAACTAGATTTTAATGGGAAAAGCCTGCTACTCAAAGGAGAAAACGGGACGGGAAAAAGCTCAATTGTTGAAGCTTTCGAATTCTTCTTTACTGGTGGGCTATCTATCTTTGAGGGCAAAGGAACCCAAAGCCTCTCTTTGCAGAAACACACACCACACAAGAACTTCAATAGAGAAGATGTAGCCATTAGACTTGCTTTTGACCCGGGTAGTGTCACTCTTGAGCGAACATTCTTAGATCAACCAGCACCTCCGAAGCAACTTGAGGGCTATTTCCAAGCAGCCCGAAGAGGGACATTTATTTTGAGAAGGGCACAAATTCTGAAATTCGTGGCAAGCGTGCCTGCAGATCGTTTCAGAGCAATTGCAAGCATACTTGGAGTCGAGCGACTAGACAACGTCGAGCTCGAAATGAAACGCGCCTATGAAGAGCTGGACAGCATTGTTCGTTCAAAGCGTGATAGAATTGGTACCACATTTGAGGAAATCTCAGGCTTGCTCGGAAAAAAGGTCGTGAAAGCCAAGCAAGCTCTGGACTCTGTAAATAGCAAGCTCAAAAAGGCGAGATTGACCACCCTGACTTCTTTCGATGATGTCGATAAAGTCGCCGAAGAAATGTTAAAAACATTCAAGAAATCCGCGGATCTAGAACACGTGACAAAACTCACTGAAGTCTTGGGGAAACTCAAGCTTCTACGTGTTGACAATGAAATTATCCAAAGTCTCTGTGATCTAAATCAAAAAATCGAACCTCTTCTGGAAGGGAAGTTCAGGAGCGAACTTTCACTAACGGAGTTTCTGACCAAAGGATTGGAAGCCGTCAAAGAAGAGGAAAAAAACATCTGCCCTCTTTGTGGACAAGATGTCTCTCGACAGGAACTGATGAAACAAATCGATAAGAGGTTGAAGACACTTGAACAGCTCTCAGAGGAAGCATCAGAAATCAGGCAAGTCTCCACGGAAATAGAAGAAAAACTGAATTCACTTTCCAGCAAAATCGAGAAAACAAGTATAGAGCTGAAGCCCTTTGGTGCGTTAGATAGCAAGCGCAAAAGACTTCTTGGCATTTCGGATTCTTTGAGAAAACTGGCTGATCAAGTGAATTCCGCAAGGAGCTCAAGGGAACAATCCCCTATGAACTTCTCGAGCAAAAAAGGGCTAAACTTGAGGAGCTAGTCAAAGCTTCAACCGGTAAATGTCAAGCAATGCTTGAAAAGATAGGGGTTCCAGAAGACTGGAAAAGCAAGGTGAAGACAATCAGCTTGATCAGCCAAATCAAGTCGTTGATAAGCGAGGTAACAAAGGCTAAGAAGAGCCTGAAAGCTGAAGAAAAGCACCGCTCTCTCGGCAAGAAGGTGTATCAAACATTCTCGAAAGTGAAAAAGACCAAAATAAATGAGATATACGAATCCATAACAGGAAATGTGAATACCTTCTACTCCACGCTTCATCCAAAAGATGCTCACAAAAACATAGAACTGAACATTACATCTGGCCGAAGAGCAAGTGCTGAATTGAAAATGGAATCCTTCGGGTCAAAGGAAGATCCAAGAGCCTTTGCCAGTGAAGGGCATTTAGATTCCCTAGGATTATGCATATTCTTGGCGTTTGCTAAGAGATTCAATGGTCCCTGCAACTTCATTGTACTCGATGATGTGGTAACTACAATAGATGCGCAACATCGAGGACGAATCTGCAAACTGCTTTTTGAACATTTCAAGGATTATCAGCTTCTCATAACGACCCATGATGCGGTATGGTACGAACAACTATGCGCTCACCAGCGTGCTTTCGGAATTAGCGGGGCATTCAAGAATATGGAAATAGTGAGATGGACACTCGAAACTGGTCCGATAATTGAACCATACAAAACTCGCTGGGATAGGATTGAAGCCAGAATTAAATCGGGTGACAAGTCAGGAGCGGCAAATGAGGCCAGACGATATCTTGAATGGGTACTCAGGAAAGTTTGCGAAGCCATGATGGCGAGGATAATTCTCAAGGCTGGACGATACACTGTATCTGACCTTTTGGCACCTGCGAAACTACGTGTTAAAGATCTCGTGAAAGATGCTGAATTCAAAGAAAAAGTTCTTGAGGGTTTTCAGGAGCTGGAGGCAACAGTAATTATGGGCAACCTCCTATCTCATGACAATCCAGAAGCAGAAAACACATCTATGGCAGAAGTAGAACGATTTTGTGAAGCTGTCCATGAGCTGAACAACACCTTCACCTGTCCAGGTTGTGGAACCTTCTACAAATACTATCAAGACCTGAAAAGAATAAGATGTTCAAACTCTCGCTGCAAAAAGCAAATCGAGATAGTCTGCAAATAGAGGATACGTCAGTAAACTCTCGGTTTTCCCTAATGAAACATGTGGGAGTATCTGTTTTGCCGAACTAGAAAGCTTGTGGCAGAAAAAATATCTGGTACAGAAATAACTCTTAGTTTGACTCTCCTAATCCTCTTTCTTCTTCTTTGACTTGTAGCCAAAACTTCTTTGTGTTAACCTCGATGTGTCTATTGAAGTGTGTTGACAAGTTGTATGAATTCAAGTTGTCGATTTCACTGCTAAAGACGTCAACGATTATGTCGTACGACCATTCCAAGAAAAACCTGCAGAACTCTATGTTTTCAGCTTGTTCTGAAGAGCAGATTTTGCATCTACATTGCTGATTTTTTGCGAAGCGCCTTCAACGTTCCAGAGACTCCTACAATATGAATGGCTGCGGGTTTTCCATTAATCTCGGTTATGGAAGCGATGGAAGCTTTCACCATTTCTAGGGCTTTGTGTAGACAACGTACAACGGCGTAACTTTTCTGTGGGTCGTGCTCGATAAGGGCTAGGTTTACTTGACTGGCGCCGTGTTCCCCAAAGAGTTTAAGGATGGCGCTCCAAATGGCGTGTATCACGTCTTTTTCGTTGAGAAGTTGTTCGCTCACAATCGTCAGATGGAGATAGCGTCTTTTCATGCGTCGAGACAACTGTTTCCCTCCTTGGACTCCTTATAATGCGTATGCCTGGGGCTATATAATCTGAGTTCAGCTTTTCTCTGTTCCGCTCGATTATTGCAAGGGGGTTCTCTGAAAGGGCACACAACGCAGACTCTTGAGGCATGTCAAAGAGAGCAGCTAGAGAGGCGTAATCGTGGGGGCTTCTCATGAGGTTCGGATCTTTTGCTCCGCTAGAAAGTATGACTGGTACGCCAAACTTTTTTGCGATTGCTATCTCTTTTCGTAGACGTGAAAGAAGACGGATTCTTGAAAAACCTTTTAGCGAAAGAAGTGGCGTCATGTTTATTTCAAGGGACGATAGCGCTTTAGAAGCAAGTTCCGCCTCGGCGTAATCAAAAAATCGTTTACGAAGGTGGGTTGCGGAAAAAGATAGAAGGTCTACTCGCCGATCTTTGGCCGCCTGCCTTGCGACAGATTTTGAGTTGCACGTGACCGAAACGATTTCGAACCTTCGCCTGAAACGACGCAGGTCTAGTAGTAGTTCGTGGGGCGTATTGGGTGCGAGGTCAAGCCTTGTAACAATGTCTATTTTGGCGTCGCTGCAGATGCGTTGCAGTTCATGGATCGTGTCTCGCATGAGGTTCGGTTGTATTGGTATGCCAATCAGGCGGTATCCTAGCTCCGAAGATTTATTGATCATTTTCTCTACTTGATTAGAATTGGCGATTGATGGACGAAGGTGTGGATCGACAAACTTTCTCATGTTAATATCCCAAGGTCTTGGCACGTCTTAACAATGTCTTCAGTTTTCGTTTTTTTGAGTCGTATGCGTAGACGAATGGCGTCGGTGGTGCAGAGCTTGAGTTCTCCTTGGAGGGCGGCTTGTTTGTCTAATCGAATGTAGAGACTTCCTTTCTGCACGTGCAAATCGATTTCCTCACGTAACGCTTTTTTATCTAACTCTTCAAGACATGAAGAAAACTTCTCGACGACAGCTTTGACTATTCCTTTTTTCTTTATTCTGGTTTCGAAAAGAAGGATAGGGTTGCCATAGTGACCTTGCAGATTGTCTCTTCTGAATACTATGTCATCGACGTAGTCAGCTGGAAGAACATTCTGGACCGCTTCTGTAACCTTGTTCAAGTCTTCGGTCGCGTGTGCGAAGAAACGTATATCAATGTAGGCTATGGACATTGGAGGTGAAACCCCTACACGCTAACCTTACGAATAGTTCTATCTTAATATTTTAGCCTTCACTGATCTTTAGGGTGTTTCCGCCGTTTGTCCGGTAACACTTCTTTTTTTCTCTTCTTAGATTTTAAACCCATTTTTCTCATGTGTTCTTTTATGATTTTGACGTTTTCTGGATGTTTCGTTTTTCTTCTCAGATCGATGGGTATGGCTAGCTTGAGTGCCTGCTTGAAATCTATCTTAGCCTCCTTTAGTTCGCCTCTGCTGAAACCTTTGCCCTTTCGGATACTGCTCTTCTCTTTCCGTACCACTGATTGAATCTTCATCATTGTTCAGCTTATTTGTGGTGCGACGAAGTTTGATATAGATTTCGGTAAAGCCGTCTTAGAAAACCTCAAAGAAACCGAGGATTGTTCATCGCAAGGTTAATAATGCAGTTTTGTTGATTGCACTACGTTGTCAAGTGAGGAAAAAACAGAAAAATGATTCCCAAGGAGTTTTTTGTGACCAGCGGAGAAGCAATCAGCCCGATTTCTCAACTTAACGCATTCGACCGCGCCCTAAAGAACGCTGGAATAGAGCAATGTAACCTGGTTCCAGTAAGTTCCATACTTCCACCGACGTGCAAAGAAAGAGAATGGAAGAAAATACCAGCTGGTTCCATTACTCACACAGTGATAGCGAGATTGGACGGAAAAGGAGAAACAATGATTGCTGCTGGAATCGCTTGGGCATGGGAAAGAAACATGAAATACGGGCTTGTAGCAGAGGCTAATGGACACATGGACAAAAAGACTCTAGAGGAAACTCTTGAATGGAAAATCAAAGAGATGGCGAAGACACGAGAAATCGAAATCGATAAAATAAGTTATCGAACAGAAGTTTTAAGAGTGCCCATAGAAAATTATGGCTGTGTCATAGCAGCACTAGTTTACGTACCATAACATTCTTAAAAAAAGCGGTAATCGACCATTCTCCACTTGGATTACATGATAAGCCATGTTTAGAAAGAGTGCGTGTATGAATCTGAGAAAAACCTGAAAATTAGCCAGTAACTTGTTAAGCCCTATTCATGCATATGCATGCTGCATCTTCCTTCGTTTACGAGAAGCTGTACGACTTGGTCGCACCTTCTCTGCTCCACGACCTTTGTGATGGAGTCCCCTAACCTGCTTGCCGGCACTGGTTAATCCACGAAAAACTCGACCACGATGGGTTCCTTCACAGATCCAGTTGATATCTTTATCTGACTTGATGACTGGATGGCTCGGATCCACTAGAATCACCTCAAACCATTTTGAGCGTCCATCCTCCCAAACCCAGTAAGAGTTCAAAACCTCCAAGTTTGGAAACTTTCTCGCAACTCTTTCCTCACCAATGAGCCTCAAGCTTTTCGCGGGCTTGAATTTCTTAATACCCATACGTTTGGGCCTTCTACCTCCTTTCGGCCGACGTCTCCGAAGGCCTCCACGCCTAACACGAACGCGAGCGACGACAAACCCCTGCTTGGCTTTGTATCCCAGCTTTCTCGCTCGATCCAGCCGCGTCGGCTTTTCAATTCTGAGAATTGTCCGTTGTTTCCGCCATTCTATAGCTCTGTGCCACATTAAGTCCTTTACATAAGAAGCTTCAGGTCGTTTCCAAGCTGCCGCGATGTGTTTGTAGGTCATTTCCTAAACCCTCTCTCTGCACGTTTACGGTTCAACTTCACCGTTAAGACGATTAATAAACCTTTTCCGTTGATGCTCTTGTATCCAAGCCCATTTTGTTCTTTCTATCAAGTCTTTTTCATAGGCCTTTTCATCAAAAGGCATGCATGCTTAATACAGCAATGCGGGCTTGTTTGCTTCTTCAGTTATTTGGAGAACAATGTTTAGTTCTCTGAAGGATCTGATTGCTGTTATACCTCCCTTCGTAATCGCATAAACAGCTCTTGTATTATCTCTTTTCTTGGGCAATGTTTGTTCTTTGACGAGGTTGTGCTCGGTTAGAAAGCCCAAATATTGTTTCAGAACAATACAGTTTACGTTAGCCTTATACATGATGTGAGTTAGCTTTAGTGGTCCATGACGAGCCAAGGCTTTAAGGATGTCAATACGCATTTCCAACTGTGACCTTCGCACAATCAAACCCCATTTCTTAAATATTACGACTCAGTCTTAAATCGTTTCAGAATCCCAACTCAGAATCCAATTTAAATTTTCTTCATATTGATACTAAGTAAGTATGTCCACATTAGCATTCGATGCGTGCACCATACTAGGTTTGTTTGAATGTTAATCTCTACTTTTCAGGTATAGAACCAAGCCTAAGAACCCTAAAAGGAGAAACGGCAATAGCATGCTCACAATCATTCCTCCCTGATAGATCGCGCCTGTTCCAAGTGTTTCAAACGTAACAAAAATCCTAGATAAGACAAGCCAACAGATTAGAGCGATTACGCCTAAAGGAATTGAGAGCGCAAGCAACACTCTAAGCATGTTCACTCACTTCCTAAATACGAAGAGGCAACCGCGACACAAAAGAAAAAAAAGGGGAAAGTGCGGGTGACATCACCACGTTGAGTTTAAACACACGCTTTTTATGGTCGCCTTGTTCTAAAGTTTACAGAAGGTGATGTTGAGTTGAAAGAATACATGTGCGTGGAAGTCAAGCATCACAAGGATGTTAGTGAGAAAAT
>JAUWDY010000027.1 GCA_030608565.1 Candidatus Bathyarchaeota archaeon
TCTGCTATAATTTTTCCACTTTTCTCAGATTTCGCATCGACGCCTTTGACACCACAATAGGGTGAACCAGAAGCCAACGACGTATATATTATGTGCCCCCCCTCTTTTGTGGTGAAACCAAAAAATATATTGGATGCAAGCGGTGTCGGGGTGCCTAAGGAAAGGAGTTCGACCACTAGTTGCGTGCCGAAATCAAGGTAAGTGGCATTGTTCAAGGCGTGGGTTTTCGACCCTTTATTTATCGTATCGCCGCGAAAAACAGGCTAGTTGGCTACGTGCGAAATCGAGGAGACGCGGTCGTAGAGATCGTAGTTGAAGGGAGGAAAGTCGACGTTAATCGTTTTCTTGAAGACTTCAAAGGGAAAAAACCTCCTCTCGCTCGAATTTACGAAGTGACCACGAACTATACCGAAGACAAAAACGAATTTGAAAAATTTACCATCCTCAAGAGTTCTGAAAACGTAGAGCTTTCAGGATCCGTCATCCCGCCAGACATTTCAATCTGCAATGAATGCTTAAGAGAACTTAGAGACTCGAAAAACAAACGTTACAACTACTTTTTTATCACGTGCACCAACTGTGGCCCCAGATATACCATCATCGAGCGACTTCCCTACGATAGGTCGAACACCACGATGCAAGAATTTCCCATGTGCGATTTCTGTTCCAAGGAATTTGGAAACCCGTCCAATCGTCGGTTTCATGCGCAGACAGTGGCATGCAGCAAGTGCGGCCCAAAAGTCTATCTTGCGGCTAACGACGGCCAGCCCATAGAACATAAAGACCCTATCAGAGAGGCTGGTAGACTGCTTGAGGAGGGCTACATCGTTGCGATTAAAGGAAATGGAGGCTTCCACGTCGCCACCGCAACCACCAAGTCTGAACCCATCGCCCGATTGAGAAAAGCTAAGCATAGAACACAGAAACCGTTCGCAATCATGGCTCGCGACCTCGAAACCGTAGAGTCGTTCGCAGAGGCAAGCTCTGCTGAGGCTGAACTGCTTACTTCGTACATCAAACCAATTGTTCTCCTAAAGAAGAGGGACGAATGTTACCTTTCAGAATTAATCTCTCCAGGGCTACACAACATCGGAGTGATGCTTCCATACACCGGCCTACATTATATGCTGTTCGACGACGTACGTGAACCCGCGTTTGTAATGACAAGCGCTAATCCTCCTAATGAACCAATTGTAGCAGAAAATCAGTTGGCTGTAGAAAGACTGGGGTCCGTGGTCGACTTCTTTCTGTTTCATAACAGAGCTATAGCCCATAGATGCGACGACTCCGTTGTTCGTTTCCACGGCGTAAATCAGAGCTTGATTCGTCGATCGAGGGGATACGCTCCTGAGCCAATACGCCTCAAACGCTCCGCGAAGAGTTGCGTCTTAGGTGTTGGGGCAGAACTTAACGTAACCTCCTGCGTATTGTTGCGGGACAAAGCCTTTGTTTCCCAGCACATCGGAGATGTAGAGAATCCAGAAACCCTCAGATTCTTGAAAAAAGCCGTAAATCACTTGATAAAGCTAACGAACAGCAAAATTGAGTTCATAGCCTGTGATCTGCACCCAAAATTTAACACGACAAGGCTGGCCCGTGATTTGGGAAACAAATTTGAATGCCCGGTTGTTTCAGTTCAGCACCATTATGCGCACATAGCATCCTTAATGGGTGAACATGACATCAGCGAGATGGTGGGCATAGCCTGCGACGGCTTCGGTTATGGTTCGGATGGCAAGGCTTGGGGTGGAGAGGTCTTGTATTGCAACCAAGATGGTTTCCAGCGTCTAGGCCACCTTCAAGAGCAACCGATGGTTGGGGGTGACCTAGCAACGTTGTATCCGTTGAGAATGGCTGCCGGAATGCTTCACGGTGTGGTGGATGTTGAAGAATGGCTACTATCCGAAAGTAAACGCTTTCCGCATGGAAAAACAGAGGCCCAAATAATCGTTAAACAGTTGGAGAAAGAATCATTGCTCAAAACTACGAGTTGTGGAAGGGTGTTAGATGCTGTTTCTGCCTTACTGGGCATATGTTATGAGCGTACCTATGAAGGTGAGCCCGCGATGAAGTTGGAGTCTGTTGCCATGGAGGGGAAGGACATTTTAAACCTAACACCTGAAATCAGAGGAAACACCGTTGACACTACACTCCTCGTTCATGAAATATTTAATGAAAGAAGCAAACAGCCAGTTGCTGACTTGGCTTTTTCCGCCGAATCCTATCTCGCCAATGGTCTAGCCCAACTGGCCATCGAGAATGCTGAACGACTAGATGTTAAGACCATCGGGTTTTCCGGTGGAGTTGCATACAATGAACACATCACACAAATAATCAGAAAAAACGTTGAGAAAAATGGTTTCAGATTCGTAGTTCATAACATGGTTCCGCAGGGAGATGGAGGCGTCGCCTTCGGTCAAACAATCGCCGCAAGCCTTATCGCCCAGTAACCATAATCGATTTATTTCGGACACATGTTTATTAGGTGACGAAAATGTGCCTCGCAATCCCGGCCAAAGTGATTGAAATGCATGGAAACACCGCGAAGGTTGACTTTGGCGAGGGTGTCTTGAGAGACGTGAACGTCACGCTTGTGAATCCTCGGTTGGGAGAATACGTTTTAGTCCATGCAGGATACGCTATTCAGGTAATTGATAGGAAAGCTGCGGAAGAAACCCTTCGGTTATGGGAAGAAATTCTCAAGTATGAGTGAAAGTGTTTAAAGCCATTTTTCAGTTCTGGAGTGGCGTGTGGAAGTAGAACATTCTTAAAAAGCATAGAGAGTTCATTGTGTATGAAGGTTATGGCGCCGATGGAAGAGCAGTTGAGATTCAGGGACCCCGCCTTAGCAAAGAAAGTTGCAGATCACATTGAAAGTCTAGCGCCCTCTTACACCGTGAAATTTTGCCACGTATGCGGCACTCATGAATGGACCATAACTCACCATGGACTCCGGGCTCTCCTTCCCGAAACAGTAGAGGTCATAGCTGGACCTGGCTGCCCCGTTTGCATTCTTCCAGCCGCCGATATCGACGAGGCGATATTCTTAGCTCTTGAAGGAGTAACTGTTGCAACGTACGGTGACGTGATTCGAGTTCCAGCCTCCAAAACTTCGCTTCAAGAAGCAAAAGCATCGGGCGGAGACGTGAGAATAGTGTACGGTGTGGAAGACGCTGTAAAAATGGCGAAGAAAGAGCCGAATAGAGATTTCGTCTTTTTTGCAATTGGGTTTGAAACTACGGCTCCATCTACCGCGGTGGAAGTTCTTAACAAGCCGCCTGAGAACCTAAGCTTCCTTGTCTCGCATAGGTTGATTCCACCCGCTATGGAACTTCTTCTCGGCGTAGAAGGCTTGCAAATAAACGGTTTCATAGCGCCTGGGCATGTTTCCACTATTATTGGAGTGAAGGCTTATGAGATGTTTCCTAAGGTTTATCATATGCCAACCGTTGTGGCTGGTTTCGAGCCTCTGGATGTGCTTTTTGCCATTTCTATGTTGCTTAAGCAAATAAGAGACGGTGAGGCTTTGTTGGAAAACGAGTATCCTCACTGTGTTAAGTGGGATGGAAACGTTAAGGCTCAACAATTAATCGAAAAAGTGTTCAAGGTAGTGGACGAACGTTGGAGGGGGCTGGGAACGATACCTTCCTCTGCACTGGTGCTTAGAGAAGAATTCGTGTCGTATGATGCGAGAAAAAAGTATGACATAAAGATTGAAGGCTCCAGAGACTTGTTGCCGGGTTGCCTCTGCCACTTGGTTATAGTTGGAAAGATTAATCCTCCCGAATGTCCTCTTTTCATGAAGGCTTGTACGCCGCAGACTCCGAAAGGTGCGTGTATGGTTTCTAACGAGGGTACATGTAGAATATGGGCTAAACATAAAATTACGGAATGATGAATAACTAAAAATACTTTCGGCTTGTGAAAGCTTTCATAGGTATAATTCATAATAGTAACTATTAATGCTTGGAGGAGGATTTGACCTGACGGAAGAACCGAGGAAACACACTGGGAAATGTGTAGACTGCGGCTCTCCTTTGGAACTCTATGAGCTTGACTTCAAAAAACAGAGAAAAGTGCTCAAGTGTCAACGATGTGGCTTGTTTCATCTTTATAAGAAGGATTTCTTTGGCAAATGGAAGCTGGTGAAGGCTGCGAAGGTTTCTGGTTTATGGGATAAATGATTTTGTTGGGGAAGTGGAAAACGATAAATGCTGAGGCAGAAGACAATCAGATGCCGAAATGATAGAGCAGGACTATTGATAATATGGAGCAAGACTTCTGTCGGATGACAGATAAGGCACGTGAGCCAACCGAAGAAGAAATAGTGAGTTTCATAGGAGAACAGGCAAAAGAAGCTTGGCTGGAGATAAGACAATTCCTCGAAGAGCGCTATGATCTGGTACCTGAAACAATATTTTATGGAACAAAGTACGGATGGACGATTCGTTACCGCAAGAGTGGCAAGACTTTATGCTCGCTTTTCCCTGAGAAAGGTGGATTTACAGTTCTGATAGTTCTCGGCAAGAAAGAATCCGAAAAAGCTCTGTCAATACGAGATGAATTGAGTTCCAAAATCCATAAGCTTTTGGGGAACACGGAACAATTGCACGATGGACGCTGGCTATGGATTAGATTATTAACGACAAGCGACACCGATGACGTAAAGAAACTTTTGCAAATAAAAAGAAAGCCAAAGAAGACTTGAATTATGCATTCATGACCAGCTAGCATATTCTTGGTATGGGGTCTCCTATTGGTGGTGCGAGGATTCTTTTTCCGCCTACTGCGGTTTTGAGAACGACTTCATCGAATTCTTTAGTTGTTTCACCTACGATTTGGGCGTTTTTGCCTTCATCAGTCTCTTTCAGCGTTGCTAAGACTTCTTCAGCCTTCTGCGGAATCACTCCTATTACTACTTTGCCTTCGTTTCCAACTTCGAGTGGGTCGATGCCCAACATTTCGCAGGCAGCCCTAACGTCTCTGCGCACGGGGATTTTCTCCTCGTTTACCATGATTCCAACTTTCGACTTTTCACTCAATTCATTCAACGTGTTGGACAAACCGCCTCGGGTAGGGTCTTTCATCGCTATGATTCCTCCGACGTTCAAGAGACGCACAATCAGCTTGTTGAGTGGAGCTACGTCGGATGTGATTTGGCTTCCAAAGTCGTATCCTTCTTGAGATGACAACACGGCTAGTCCGTGGTCTCCCACAGTGCCGGAAACTATGATTTTGTCTCCTTCTCTTAAGTTGGCGTCGAGAATCCATTGGGCGTCAAAGGAGCGATGTTTCTTCACTTCCGCGATGTTTCTTTCCAACGCTTCGTTTCGTTTACCTATTCCTGATGTGTTGATGACGCATCCTCCTAAGGCGCCTTTTTCAACAACCTTTGTGTCACCTGTAATGATGTAAACATCTGCTTCCCTGCAAGTTTCGTTCATGCTCTTCAAAATCTTTTCAAACTCAGCCATTAAAAGGCCCTCCTCTAACACGAAGCCACAAGAAAGCGCAATCGGTTCCGCACCCATAACCGCAATATCATTGACAGTGCCAGCGACTGCTAGTCTTCCAATGTCTCCGCCGGGAAAGAATATAGGCTTCACCACATGCGAGTCAGACTTCAAAACTATGCCGCTGATCACTGCCGCATCGTCTAGCGCTTCCAACGGAACCTCAGCCCCGCTTCCGCCGAGATATTTTAACACGTACTTTTTAATCAGGTCGTTCATTATGGCTCCGCCAGCACCATGAGCCATAGTGATTTGTTTCACGACCAAGCTCCCCTCACAACATTGAAAGCAGGCTATCTTAAGAGTCTTATCAATATCTCTGCAGTCATGAATACATTAAAGTTCAAAGCGTCGATTAATGTTTAAATAACAGTTTACATCGCCTAAATACTCTTCAAAGGGTTTGCTGTACACCCCCCTGCGTGGATGAAACAAAATGCCCATGAAACTACTGAAAACCGAGACAGAAAAAGAACTCGTAGTCAAGAGAATTTTACACACAAAAAATTACTCTTTAACCTTGGATAAGACGTTGTGCACGGGATGTGAAATCTGCAAGGAAATCTGTCCCAAAGAGGCCATTGAAATCAAAACGTTTCCTAAAGTGGCTGGAGAAAAATTGAAACATCCCATTATAGATGTGGACGAGCAGAAGTGTCATTTCTGCGGGATATGTAGCTCTCTCTGCCCTTTTGGAGCGTTGAAAGTGAGGGTTGACGGCGAACACGTGATTCCTGTGGTCAAGACTGAAAGCTTCCCTGAACTCATTCGTGAAATCGATGTTGACACAGCAAAATGCGACGTACAATGCGTGGAATGCGAGAAGGCTTGCCCACTTGAACTCATCAAAGTTAGCGTACGAACCCCGGACGGTAAAGAAATTATGGACACAGAGTCCATACAAGATAAGGAAAAGCTTACGGTTATTGTGGACGTAAAAAAGGAGCTTTGCCCGTGTTGTCGAGTATGCGAATTGAAATGCCCCTACGACGCTATTCATGTGAAAAAAATTTTTCATGGAACCATTCGGATAAATCAAGAGAAGTGCCCAAGCGGCTGCCAGGATTGTCTCGATGTCTGCCCCATCACAGGTGCACTCTATCTTTCAGAAGATGGAAAAGTGTATGTTAACGAGTTGTACTGCATTTACTGCGGCGTTTGCAAAATCGTTTGCCCTGAGGAAGGGGCGCTTGAGCTCCAGAGAACGTACATACGACATACACCTGTTCATTCCGGCGCGTGGAATAAAGCTCTCGAAAAGTTGACGTCAACCAAGGAGTTAACGAAGGAGCTGCAGACTAAGGGTTTAACTAAAGTTCGAGAATCAGTGGGAAAGAGGCTTGGCTTTGGGGGTTCATAATGTCGGAAGAACCGAGGATAGGAGTTTTTGTCTGCCACTGTGGTCTCAACATTGCAGGAGTAATTGACGTAGAGGAACTCACCGAGTACGCTCGCACATTACCCAACGTGGTTTGTGCCATACGCAACCGCTACACATGTGCAGACCCAGGGCAAGAGGAAATCAGAAAGGCAATAAAAGAGCACAAACTGAACAGAGTGGTTGTCGCAGCTTGTTCCCCACGAATGCATGAACCCACCTTCCGCAGATGCGTCGCCGAAGCAGGATTAAACCCGTATCTCTTCGAGATGGCGAACATAAGGGAATTCTCCTCATGGTGCCACCCAAGTACGCCGAAAGAAGCCACCGAGAAGGCAAAAGACATCGTGAAGATGGCGGTTGCAAAAGTAAGACTGTTTCGACCTCTCAAATCAATGGAGGTACCCGTCACCAACAAGGCCCTCATCATAGGCGGAGGAATCGCAGGGATAAGCACTGCGCTAGACCTTGCGGATATGGGATTCAAAGTTTACCTTGTAGAAAGAAGCGAAAGCATTGGAGGCCACATGGCCCAGCTTGACAAGACTTTTCCAACGTTGGACTGCTCAATTTGCATCGAAGGACCAAAAATGGTCGATGTCTCCCGTCATCCTAACATCGAAATAATCTCCTATGCCAACGTTCTCAGCGTGCAGGGTTTTGTGGGAAACTTTAGAGTTAAAATTCGGAAAAACCCGCGATACATCATTGCGGAGAACTGCACAGGTTGTGGCGAATGCCGAGATGTTTGTCCGATAGAAATCCCCAACGAATGGGACATGAACATGGGTGTGAGGAAGGCGATTTCAGTTCCGTTCGATCAGGCGGTTCCCCTTGTTTACACGATAAACATGGATTACTGCATTGAATGCTACAAGTGCGTAGACGCTTGTGGCGCGCGTCAAGCCATCAATTTTGATCAGAAGCCTGAGGAAATCGAACTTGAAGTAGGAACAATCGTCACCGCAACTGGATTTGACATTTACGTGCCAGACGACAACAGTCTGTACGGCTACGGCAGGTATGACAACGTCATCACGGCGCTGGAACTGGAAAGATTGATTTTGGCGGCGGGTCCAACCGGTGGAAAAGTTGTGCGGGCTTCTGATGGAAAGAAGCCAAAAGTCGTGATATTCATTCAATGCGTGGGTTCAAGGGACGTGAACAAGTACGAATATTGCTCAGGCTTTTGCTGCATGTACTCGCTGAAACACTCTATTCAGCTTAAGGAGAAATACAAGGACGCCGTAGAGGTTTACATTCTCTACATGGACATGCGCACCCACTTCAAGGGCTACGAGGAATTCTATCGGAGAGCCCGCGAGCTGGGAGTCAACTTCATTCGAGGAAGAGCTGTACATATTCTTGAGAACCCAGAGACAAAAAACCTCACGGTTCGCGCGGAGGACATGGCACTTGGCGAACCAATCGAGCTAGAAGCAGAGCTTGTGGTTCTGGCCACCGCCGCCATCCCCACAAAGGGAACTGACGAAATGGCGAGAATCCTAAGCGTCACACGAGGAGCTGACGGGTTCTTCATGGAAAGCCACCCGAAACTCAAACCAATCGACACCGCTGTGGACGGAGTCTTCTTAGCAGGTGCTTGTCAAGGGCTAAAAGACATACCCTACTCCGTATCTCAGGGAAGCGGAGCCGCATCACGAGCCGCGACAATACTTTCTAAGCCCACATGGAAGATTGAGCCCATCATCGCCATGGTGGACCCTGACAAGTGTCGCAACACCAGGGTGAAGTGTGGTATTTGTGCAAGAAAATGTCCTTATGGAGCTATAAAGGCCCCAGAAGGAGAACCGGCTGAAGTCACAACTGCCATGTGTCACGGCTGTGGCACATGCGTTGCCGAATGTCCATCCGACGCCATCACTCAGATGCATTTCACGGATGCACAGATTTTCGCGCAGATTCGAGCTGCTTTGGAGGAGAATCCTGAGGATAAGATACTTGGTTTTCTGTGCAATTGGTGTAGCTACGCGGGTGCTGACTTGGCGGGTACGAGCCGTTTTGAGTATCCGCCTAATCTGCGGGCTGTCCGGGTGATGTGTTCTGGGCGTGTGGATCGCGACTTTGTTATGGAGGCGCTTAGGCTCGGAGCCGGCATGGTGTTGGTGGCTGCCTGCCATCTACCCTATGACTGCCATTATATTTCGGGAAACGAGGCGATGAAAGTAAGGATGGAAGCGTTGGCGAGAATGCTTGAAAAACTTGGGCTTAGTCCAGAAAGATTCAGAGTTGAATATGTATCCGCTGCAGAAGGAGTGAAGTTCGCGGATCTCAACAAAGAGATGGCTGAACAGATGAAGTCGCTGGGAAAAGGAAAAATTAAGGCTGAAAATGAGAAACTGCGACCAATGCTAGAAAAGATGCTTTCACGGAAAAAAGCGTAAGTCGTGCTCATCGTCTATTAAGACTAGATATCTGGAAAAAGTGTTTACACATGGGTGTTTGGAGGTTTCTCAAGCTAGAAGTAGAGGATGCATTTACGAACATGGCTGTTGACGAAGCCGTCCTATCGGCTAGAATATCGGGTATGGTGCCAAACACATTGCGCTTTTACAGGTGGAAACCTTCAGCAGTGTCCGTTGGACGTTTTCAAGACGTTTTCAACGAGGTCTATGTGGAAAACTGTCGAAAGCATGGAGTGGACATCGTGAGAAGAATCACGGGTGGAGGAGCCGTGTACCACGATCACGCCGGAGAGATAACCTACAGCGTGGTCGTGAAAGAGAGTGATCTAGGATTCGTGGATGTGGCTTCTACTTATAACATGATATGCAAGGGGCTGATTGAAGCGGCCAAAATGTTGGGAATTTCCGCTGACTTCAACTCAGGAGACCCAAAAAAATGTCCAAATGTTACTATAAATAGAAAAAAAATCTCTGGAAGCGCTCAGTCCCGCAGGAAGGGGGTACTGCTTCAACATGGAACGTTTCTGTTAGACACAAATCTTGAGAAGATGTTTACGTTCCTTAGAGTTCCGTGGGCTAAAACGTGTATGGAAGTGATACCTGTAGCTGAGAAACGGTTAACATCGGTAAAAGAAGAACTTGGAACAAGCATATCGATAAAAGAGGCACAAAATGCTTTGGTTCGAGGCTTTCAAAAAACGTTTGAAGCGCAACCTGTGGAGGGGAAGCTGACAAGTTACGAACAAAAACTCGCTGAAAAACTTCGTAGAGAAAAGTTTGCCACAGACTGTTGGAACTTTGAAGGCAAAATATCATAACAGAGTTTATGCGACGATTACAAAGACAAGCTTGGAATTAGCTAGAGTCCTATTAAGGCGTAGGCAACTATCAAAGGAGCGAACAATGACGCTATCTGAGATATTACTGTTACCAAAGTGTTCAAAGAGGGCCCCGCTGTGTCTTTGAATGGGTCACCAACGGTGTCTCCAATTACTGCTGCTTTGTGAGCGTCTGAACCTTTACCGCCATAATGTCCGTCTTCTATGTATTTTTTCGCGTTGTCCCACATTCCACCCGAATTAGCCATCAGTATCGCAAGCAGGAATCCGCTGAATATGCTTCCAGCGAGGTACCCTGCAAGAGCCTTGATGCCACAGATGAAGCCTACACCTAAGGTGATCAGAATCGACATGGTAATTAGAGGAAGTAATGCCTTTAGAGCCGCCTTTGTTGCAATGTCTACGCAAGCTGCATAGTCCGGTTTTACTCCTTTCTTACCCTCTTTTAGACCTGGGATTTCTCTGAATTGTCTTCTGATTTCCTCAATCATTATAGAAGAGTTCTTCGAAACGGCAAGCATACACAGAGCTGAAAATAAGCATGGAACAGTGATACCTATTAACACCCCAAGCATAACAAGCGGATCCATTAGATCAAAAACAATCACTTTGCCGAGTAGATCCTTAACTATTTGCTGATAAGTCGCAAGCAATGCAAGAGCAGTTAATCCTGCAGCCCCTATCGCAAATCCTTTTGATATGGCTTTAGTGGTGTTACCGGCTGCATCGAGTTTATCTGTTATTTTGATTACTTCGTCTCCTAATCCGGATTGTTCAGCAATTCCCTTTGCGTTATCGCCTATAGGTCCATAGGCATCGCCGGCGACTATTGTTCCCACAATGGATAACATGCCAAGAGCACTCATGCCTATCCCGTATACACCAAATCCAGGCGATACACTTTCACAGAGGAAGTATGCTGACGCGGATGCAACAGCTATACCGAGAAGCGGTGGAAACACGCTTATCAAACCGTACGAGAAGCCTGTTAGTATGTTTATGGCTGCTCCCGTCTTTGCCGATTCTGCGGTCGTTCTGGCAGGAGGTCTGTTTATAGAAGTGTAGTAATCTGATGTGATGCCAATGACAACTCCTGCTATCAATCCGACTACAGTTGCTCCCCATATTTCGTAGCCAATTTGGAGATAAATGGTTGTGACGAGTGTTAAGACACCGAAGACTAGACAGGTTATGTATGTCCCTAGGTTGAGAGCTTTTCCTGGATCTCCTCTTTTACCAACTCTCACAACAGCTACGCCGAGAACGGAAGCAATAATTCCTAATCCAGCAAATATTAGCGTCAAATTGACAAAACGATTTTCCATAGGTGAAACTCCGGGTAATAGACCTACTGCAAGCAGCATTGCTGCCATTATACAAGCAACATAAGAGTCGAACAGATCAGCACCCATTCCCGCGACATCACCAACATTATCCCCGACATTATCAGCTATAACAGCTGGGTTTCTTGGGTCATCCTCTGGAATGCCAAGCTCCACTTTACCCACGAGGTCAGCGCTCACATCAGCAGTTTTGGTGTAGATGCCGCCACCGGCCTTTGCGAACAAGGTCAATGTGCTTGCTCCAATGCTATAGCCAAGCACTATCGCCGGGTCGCCTGTGATACCATAAACAATGCTTACTCCCAGCAAAGCTAGTCCTACGACCGATAGACCCATCACAGCTCCGCCGCGGAACGATATTGGAAATGCCGTGTTCAGACCCTTTCTAGCCGCGTTGGCCGTTCTGACATTTGCCTTGAGTGCAACATCCATGCCGAAATAACCAGCCAAAGCAGAAGAAAATGAACCAAACATGTATGCCAATGCCAAACTAAGATTCTTAGCTATCGTTTTAGTCATCCAAATTGGTTCTGGAACGAAGATTCCCAGCAACACGGCAACTATTACAACGAAAAATGCAAGAGTTTTGTATTCTCTTTTCAGAAAGGCATTTGCACCCTCCTGAATTGCACCAGAAATTTCCCGCATTTTTTTGGTTCCAGGTTCCTGTCTTTTGACGTAATAATAGAGGTATATTGCAACCAAGAGTGCGATTACCGCTGATATCGGAGCTATCAACCATTCCATCTTAACTTACTCCACAGTCGACACGTATGTTATTATTTCAATTCCAAATGAACCTTTTAATCGTGTCCTCTTTTTCTTATATATATTTCGTTGATTTTTGAGCGAAAATGCTTTTTAGGAGCTAGAATATTTTAAAAGTCTAAATGCAAGGTTATTGGAGCCGATGAAGGTATGTGGTTGCTGTGAGTCACAAATGGCATGCTATGGAAAGCAAGGATGTCATGCTTACTCTGAAAACTGATCTCAAAGGTTTAAGCGTGGAAGAAGCTAAGCGTCGGCTAGAAGAATTTGGACCCAACGAACTGGAGAAAGCAGAGAGGAAGTCGCCGGTAAAAATCTTCGTCGAACAGTTCAAAAGCATTTTGATAATCATATTGCTGATCGCTACAGCTCTCTCCATGTTTGCAGGTGAAATGGTTGATGCCATATTTATCCTTGCCATAGTCATGGCGTGCGCTGTTTTGGGCTTCACGCAAGAGTTCAAGGCGGAGAAGGCATTAGAAGCCTTGAAGAAGATGACTGCTCCATCCACTTTAGTTCTACGTGACGGTAAGGAGCTGGAAATACAAACACGCGAGATTGTGCCTGGAGACGTAATTTTGCTCCACACAGGAGACAAGGTATCGGCTGATGCTAGACTCATAGAAGCCGCTAATTTGAAAACAGATGAAGCCCCCTTAACAGGTGAATCCACACCTGTAGACAAGAACGTTAACCCCATGCCAGAGGATACGCTGGTCGCCGATAGAAAAGACATGGTTTTTACTGGAACAGCGGTGACATATGGGCGTGGCAAAGCCGTTGTCACCTTAACTGGGATGAACACGGAATTTGGAAAAATCGCTAAAATGGTTCAGGTTACGGAAGAGGAAGAAACGCCTCTCGAAAAACGGATGGCACACGTTGGAAAGTGGCTCGCGATTTTCTGTGTGGCAGTTTGCGCTATAGTAGCATTTTTAGGTTTCTTAAGAGGCAAAGAACCCCTCGAAATGTTGCTATGGGGAATCAGCCTGGCCGTCGCCGCGGTTCCTGAAGCGTTGCCAGCAGTAGTGACAGGCGCTCTCGCCGTGGGCATGTACCGAATGGCCAGAAAAAACGCAATCATCAGAAAGCTTCCAGCCGTTGAGACGCTGGGTTGCACAAGCATCATATGCGCAGACAAGACGGGTACAATGACTAAGGGCGAAATGACCGTTCGAAAAATCTACACAAATGGACAACAGATTGAGGTAAGCGGCGTCGGTTACGAGCCTAAAGGCGATTTCCACACAAAAGGCAACAAGCTTGATGTCGCCAAGGAAAAAGAACTTGCCCTTCTTCTGAAAATTGCAGCTCTATGTAACGACGCCAAATTGGAAAAGAAAGAGGAACAGTGGGCTGTAAGAGGAGACCCAACTGAGGGCGCTCTTATAGTTGCTGCAGCTAAGGCTGGTTTGTGGAAAGAAAAGCTTGAGAAAGAAAACCCACGTGTCGGTGAAATCCCCTTCTCCTCTGAGAGAAAACGAATGACCACGATTCATCCGATGTCCAACGAATTAGACATGGCTTACATGAAAGGGGCTCCTGAAATAGTCTTAGAGCGATGCACCAAAATTTACAGAGACGGCAAGGTCTCCAACTTAACGAACAAGGACAGAAAGAAAATTTTAGAAGTGACCGCATCCATGGCAAGAGGGGCTCTAAGGAACCTAGCCATGGCATACAGAGAGTTACCGAAAGCTCTAACATCTCTTGTTGAGGCAGCTCCTGAGAAAGAATTTGTTTTCGTTGGGATAATGGGGATGATAGACCCTCCGCGACAAGAAGTGAAAGAAGCCTTAAAATTGTGTAAGGAAGCAGGCATAAAAGCCGTCATGATCACTGGCGATCACAAGCTTACCGCCGTTGCGGTGGCTAAAGAGCTCAGTCTGATAAGCAGAGATAACCCAACAAGCGTCTTGACTGGAGCGGAACTAGACAAGCTCAACGATGAGGAATTTGAAAGAATTGTCGATGACGTGGCAATTTATGCTAGAGTCTCGCCGGAACATAAGGTGAGAATAGTAAAGACTCTAAGAGAGAAAGGGCACATCTGTGCGATGACTGGGGACGGTGTAAACGATGCTCCTGCTCTAAAAATGGCTGACATGGGAGTTGCCATGGGAATCTCAGGTACAGAGGTCACGAAAGAAGCATCTGATATGGTGTTGATGGATGATAATTTCGCTACGATTGTGGGAGCTGTCAAAGAAGGACGAGAGATTTACGACAACATTAGAAAATACTTGACGTATCTACTGCGCTGCAACATCATGGAAATATTGATAATGTGCGTCGCTATAATCGTTAACTTGCCTCTCCCTCTCACGGCTATACAACTTTTATGGGTCAACCTAACAACTGACGGTTTGCCAGCTCTAGCCTTAGGTGTGGACCCGGGAGATCCAGATATTATGGAGCAGAAACCAAGAGACCCTAACGAGAGCATTTTTTCAAGAGACGTGAAACTGTACTTAACCGCGGTTCCGATTTTAATGGCGATACTACTTTTAGCAAGCTTTGTCTACCATCAACCATGGTTAAATGCTGAAGCAGAAGTAAAAGCCCGAACGCTGCTGTTTAATGGTATGGTTTTTATGGAACTGGCGAATGCTTTGAACGCACGCTCGCTGAAGCACACAATTTTTGAGGTTGGTGTATTTCGAAACAAGTTCTTGTGGCTCGCTATACTTTCATCAGCAGCCCTTCAGTTTGTTGTACTCTACGTTCCTCAACTACACACCGTGTTTGATATAACGTATCCAGACATGTTCAATTGGATTGTGACGATAGGCTTTACAGCGCTCGTATTCTTTGCTGTAGAAATTGGCAAGTACATAGGAAGTAGAAAATCTAGGTCGTAACTGTCTTTTCACCTAAGTGAACAGGGTATACCCGTTCTTACGGTTTATATGATTTATCTGTTAGTACCAAACCAATCCGATATCTTCTTGTCCTTTTTCATTTCGAATTCTATGTTCATTGGGTTAAATGTTTGACCTAACGCTGTTCTGAGGTTTCGAACGTAATCCTTAACGTTTACTTCTGACAAACCCTTTACATGGACTGTGGGTTTCACGGTAAATTTTTTATCCTTATAGTTAAACGGGTTAACTTTTACGAATGAAACCGTGTCTCTCTTGCTTACGTCCACGCCAGCGTCGATGAGCTGAACGGCACACTGGTATGGCTGATGTAACGCTTCCTCCAATCTAACCTTTTGTTTCGGATCAAAATAAAGCTGCACAGAATACTCCAAGTCTTTGAGTTCAATTCTTCTTTGTCTCAAATCTTTGATTGATTTTTGAGCAATTGCTGCGATTCTTTTCTTTGCCAGCTCATATTCTTCTAGGTTTTTCACGTGACTTAACTCTTTAACGCAGTTTCGAAACACTCTTAGAAAAAACTCGGGTGAATTTGATTTAATTACTGTTAGCCCTTTAATGTCGGGTGTTCCATCTTTTAAGATGCCGAAATACGCCTTTTTGGCTTCAGACAACACACATAGTGAATACTCTTTGTCAACAGCTAAATCTAGTCGAAGCTTCTCCTTCACAGTTCTGACTAACCATTTCACTTCTTCCTCAGATGGGTTGTCTAAGAATATAGAATCCGTGTCGCCGTAGGTTGGATGTAATCCATGTTCTTCAGCCATGCTCCATGCCGTTTGAAGAGCGTAACGCCCACAACCCGTTATGGATTCAGCTAACGGCGTGGACGCAAGCCCATGGATTCTCACAGTGACGCCGTAACTAGAAACTGATATTAGTTTTAGTAGTTTGGCTAATGCTTCGGCTAAAAGCCGTTCATGTTTTGATGCTGAGGGGTTCTTTGAAAGAGGTTTAAACCAGTGGATTCGTAGGTCCTTTAATGCCCCGATTATCACAGAGTAGAAGCCTCTTCTCCTTACGCAAACGTGATGGTCTAATTCTGAAATTCTGCGGTCTCTACATTCTTCGTGTTTGCAGTCAACCGTCTCGTATGACAAATTGTAGCTGTCGATGCAGCTTGGATAGAGGCTTTCAAAGTCGGTTACGACAGTGTTGAAGTAGATTCCACTCTTCGGCGTGATCGTCAGGGCTCCTGGAACTGATTCTTTCAGTTTTTCTCCTTTTCTCAGCTCTTTTGATGTGGGAATCAGAAAGTTGTTTCTTCTCAGATACGTGTATATCATGGATTTTATCCATTCGCTTACGCGTCTGTTAGAATAAGCCTCGGGAACCGGTAGGTTTGCTATTCTCGACAGCATAAACGTAAGGTAATATCGTTTAGGGTCAATTTCTCCGTGTATGCCCAAAATTTCTGGATTAATCCGCGGTATCGGTTGATAGCACAAATCGAAGAACTCTTTCAGCTGAACATATTTTAATGGATCAGCTTTCTTCACTTCAGCAAAGACTCTGTCAAACTTCTTCTTCTCATTCTCAGGAACAGTTGAAACAGATGTCAGACGGTTCCCTTGTAAGACATATTGCGAGCCGAAAACTAGGCCGTGATCATAAACGTATCCACGGCTGAATTCTATTTCGTTCTCCCAAACATTCTCAAACATTTTGCCGAATTTCTTAATGTGATCTGGGGTTTTGATTTCAACCTGGGCCATTGCTCTCATTTTGCCGGTGAACAAGTCTTGTTTTTCAATTGTTGAGACTTTTCCCAAGATTCGGTCAACAGTGTATTCGTCTTTTTCGCTAAGCGGGTAAGGTATAAGAAAATAAGGCTTGTATTTACTGTCCCTAACCTCTATTACCTCTTCCGTTGAAGCGTCATAGAACCTCAGTTTCACCATGCTACGGTCAGTTTCAGCATTTATCAGATACCATATGTCCAATTTTTTTCCTTCTCTAGCCAAGCAGCCTCTACGATAAATGATTGCTTTTTCATAGATAATTCTTTTCCGACATTAACCGTAGACGGAAAATAGCTCCGAATCATTAACAGAAAACAACGTTTGCAATCATTAAGTGCATTTCATAGAGTGAATTCATAACGCATAATATACAGCAACGCCTAAGCCTTATTGACAAAAAATGGAGAAGACAAAGCTAAACTGGCTACTACTCTTTCACAGCTTAGGATTAGGCTGCCTCAGCAGTTCAATATTCCTTCAAATTCTAGTATTCAAGGACATAATTCAACAAGGCTACTTCATAGCCAAAGAGCAGAATCAACTCATACTCTCGTTGGAGGTTTTTCTCTCGGTCTTTGCTGTAGTCTATTTTGTTTATATATATCAACGATACGTTCGCTCATTGAAATAATCTTTTACAACAAAAGTCTTGGATTTTGCCTTTAGATGGCTGTTGAACATTCAAAACGTTACAGAAATGTTAAATATTTTCTATTAAACAACGTAAGACGTTGTGACGGATTTTAAGAGGTGGAAGCATGAACCTTAAGAAATTATTGATTTCTACGCTACTGTCAACATTTCTGTTATCTCTAGTCTTCAGTTTTGTGGCAAAGGCTGACACTCAAAAACCTGCTTGGGGCTTTAAATGGGAAGGCATAAACGTTAATGTTTACTCACCCCCTCAAGCATACCCAAATGATACAATAACCATAACGGTAACAGTTGAGGCAACAAGAGACCTTAAAGATATTTACGTAGCAGCTTTGATCTCTGGCTCCAAATCTGAGGGTTATGCAAATTGGACAACATTTGTCACTTTCGTCAATTATACTGATTTACCCCTCGGCAATAGCACAGCCAAAAGTCAGAATTTACAAATTCCTCACGATGTAGATCCCGGGTTAATCCATAGTTACATACGCTGCAGATGGACAGTATCTCAACAGCCGTTTCCAGAAGACTACACCAAAAACGGCTCATTCACCATGACCTATTTAGGAAATAGGCCATTTGAAGAACTTCAACTGGCATACAGCGAATTGAATGCAAGCCATAACATCTTAAACTCAAACTACAACTCTTTGAATGCCAGCTACAATGAACTGGAATCAGAATACTCGGGTGAATTAGGTAACACTAGAAACCTGATGTATGTCTTTGTCGTCACAACTGTGGTCTTCGCGGCTTCAGCCGTCTTCTTTTTGATGACAAGGCCTAAGAAGTCGTGGTAAAGAGTCTAGTTACATCTGAATTTGCTTCTCGATTTCCGCAATCTCCTCTGGCGAGGGCTGCCTAGGATAATTGTAGATTGGGCCACCTGGTCTCTCGTTGTAGTAGGGCCTGTTGCAGTTGGGACAGCCAGAGGTGACAAACGGGCTGCCTGTTCTAACTACACGCTGGAATAGTTCTTTGGAAACACCGAAGTCAACAATACAGCCGTCTTCACCGAACCCCATACTTTCACATCGTGTTTTTCCGTGAGTTATAAGATAGTGGGCAAGCTGAATTCTTCTATAACAGCTGATAGGCGGCTGAGGATGGTTTTCCAAAGCCGTTCCTGGGATGGAAGTGAAAGAAAACAAGCCTGGATAGACACCTGAGTCTACGCACCACTGAATCATTTTGATCATTTCTCTCTCTTCTTCTCCGAGACCTACAATGAGATGGGTGCTAACAAAGCCTCTTCCAAGAATCTGCACTGCCTCCTTCAACGCTTCACGCTGTTTCTCCCACACGTACGGTCCGCCAGCCAGCTGCCCCTTAACTTTGTCAAAAATCGCCTCAGTAGCGGCATCCAAGGGAATGCTAATGCGATCGATACCAGCTTCACGCAGTCTTTCCATTTTTTCCCGATTTAGGGGTTGACAAGAGACCGAGATAGGCACATCTACACATGACAAAATTTCTGTGGCGAGGTTCAAAATGTCGTCAAAGACTGTTGGATAATTTAACGCTTGAATACAAACTCGCTTTGTTAAACCCGTTTTCACGACAGGTCCTATTTTCGAAATTACCCGCTCGGTTGGAAATGGAGGCCAAGTTATTCTGGAAAGCATGTCCGTCCTACTCTTACTCATTCTGGCTTGGGGACAGAAGCCGCAGTTGGCTGAGCATTTTTCAGGTCGATATGTGAGCATGTACGTAGTCGTTGGTTCAGCATCCATAATACCCTTCGTTAAACCCAACACGATGGCGGAACCGATTGAAACACGAATTTTTTCAGGTAAGCTTTCCCTATACATTGTATGGCCTCAATGTTTTCAAATCTATAAACTAATAACGAAGCCCTTAATACTTGTCTCTCTAAGAAAAAGTGAAAAAACAGGCATATTTGTATCTTTATCTGGACTCTATTGGATCGGAGTAGAAACCTCGATGACCACACAGAAAATTGGTGACCACAATGATTTGGTGCATGTTAGTGATAAGGAGCTTGAAAAGGTATTAACCACGGCTCGAAGCATCAGTTGGAAAAACTTCGGAAAAAAGATTAGATTCTACGCTCCGAGCTTCATCCACTACAGAACCAGCCACTTCCGCTCGGCCCCAGATGCGTTTCCAACAATCTCAATAACAGGATCTTCCTGTGCCTTAAAATGTAAACACTGCGGCGGAAAAGTTTTGAACACGATGATTTCGGCGCCTACTCCTGAGGAGTTGATTAACGTTTGCGTAAGCCTCAAAGAGAAGGGGGCCCTTGGCTGTCTCATAAGCGGGGGGTGTCTACCAGATGGTTCTATTCCATTTGACAAGTTCATTGATGCAATAGCCAAGATTAAACAGGACACCGGATTAACAATTATAGTGCACACAGGCGTCATCGACCTCTCCACGGCGACAAGATTGAAAAAGGCGGGAGTGGATGCGGCGTTGATTGACGTAATTGGTTCAGATGAAACGATACGTGAGATATACCAACTGAACGTTAAGGTTGATGATTATAGAAGTTCTCTGGAGGCGTTACGTAAGGCGGGCATTCCAACTGTACCCCATGTGCTTGTTGGGCTTCATTATGGCAAGATCAAGGGCGAGTTTCAGGTGCTCAAGATCATTTCAGAATATGCACCGTCAGCCGTTATCATAATCGCGTTAATGCCGATACATGGTACTCCTATGGAAAACGTGAGTCCACCCGCACCAGAAGAGATAGCAAAGGTGTTGGTGACTGCTAGACTCATGATGCCTAAAATTCCCGTAGTCCTCGGATGCATGAGACCGAAAGGTGAACATAGAATTAGAACGGACACGCTTGCCGTTGAGGCAGGAGTCAACGCAATCGCGTTTCCAACAGAGGAAGCTATTCATCTAGCCGAATCCATGGGGCTAGAAATTACATTTTCATCGTTATGTTGCTCACAAGTCTTCGACGATATCAAAAGAGAAGTATCGACTGAAGTTTAGAAGCTGCCACAGCTTTCCTTGAGAGCAGTCGAGTAACAGCATTCCTATTTTCTGACAAAGTGCATTAATGTGCTCATGAGCTGGTCTTTCAAAACTTTGTAGTGAACGCTTAGTTCTCTTGCGTTTTCTTTTGACATTCCCTGTTTGATCAGCTCTCTTTCAAAGGCTCTTCTGGTTTTTCGCACTTTCCAACCGAAAGTCGCCCAGAGAATAAGTAGACTTCCCGCTATCTTAACGATTGAAGCCACGATGCTGAGTATGGATTGGATTTTTACCATGTTTTCTTCCTCCTAGAAAAGAAGAGATGAAGAGAATCTTAGAGGTCTGTCTCTATTCTCCTTCTGTCTTCTCAGCTATTTTCTCCTTGATTTTCTTGGCTATCTCCTCTCCGATTTCTTCTTCGCCTTCTTTTCCAACCTTGATGTGCATGTGCTTTCCTTTTCCACTCACAGCTTGTTTGAGCATGTCTCCGAGACTGGTGAACACTCCGATGTAGTTCTGCGTCATCTTGACCGCCACGTCTTCTGGCATTCCACTTTCCCTTAGTTCTTTATAGAAAGCCCCTGCTGCCCGTCCCATGTCTCTGCCAGCCTCTTCTGAAAAAACGGCGCCTACTACTCCTCTTATCAATGCTGGAATCTGTGTGGAGACCACTCCAAGGATTTCTCTGACCTCTTCAGCTTCTCCCATGCCCTTCTTCCTTTCACTTTTTTCTTCGCTCACATTTCCACCTCCTTACACTTTGTGACTGGAAATCTAGTTAACCATTTGGAAGAGTCTTACACGTAGGGGTTTCGGCGTATTAGCGTAATAGCTTGAGCCTTCCAGTATTCTGCCTGCAGTATTGAATCCAACGCATGTTTTCTCGTTTCATGATCTTCAGAAACCTGAAAGTCTACTTTGGTACTTCCCATCTGATTTGTAGACATGACCTTGCCTATAATGCCAAATAGTCTGAAGCCATGTAGCCCATAATTTCCTTTCTTTGCTCCACTTCTTTTCAAACCCATTTTTTTCACCGCTAAACTATAAGTTTGGGTACTCTAGTTTAAGATTCTGGGAAAAAGTGACCACTCTTCTGGTCATTCGATTAGTTCGTAGGTTTTTCCGAAACCTTTCATCTGACGAACAACGCCTTCTTTTTCCAGATGCTTCAACCTAGCTCTAATGATTCTTCTTGATGCTTTTCCTCTCATCGCTTCAACCTGACGGGTGATGGCTGAAATGTTTAGAGGGCCCTTAATTGCAAGAGCTTGGATAATGCAGCGGGAGATTTCGTCACGTGAAATTGACAGTTGCTTCATATAACCTTCTGCAGTTTTTAGACGTGGCAGTATCTTAAGTGGTTCTCCGTACAATCCTAGACCCACTTTGGTTAGTCTTATGGAAGTTGCCAAATCAGCGTATTCTGGTTTGTTTGTGATGAGAGTTTCTAGATTGTCCAGTCTCTTCATGATTAAGTCAAGCTTTTTGCTTAATTCCTCGAGACGTTTAGAAGCACTTCGCTCGCTCATTTTCATGCCACTTCAATTATGCAAGTTTATTGTTCTAATTTGACTTAAAAGTCATTAATCAATGATAGAGAGAAAATGTCCTGTTGTGCGGGGGTGGAGACCGTAGAACTCATATTAAACAGTGTAGTCATGATATCCCAAATGGTGCCCACTTTATAACAAGAAAGAAACAGCCACCCAACATCTGACACCTAAAAATCTTCCACATCCATCAATTGTATAGTTAATCTTTTAAAACAGACACGAATAAAGTATGCTACTCAAGAGAGGTGAAAAAAGGCATGGTTAAAGTAGACGACTTTGAGGTGGTTGAAGGACTGTACTACTCAAAGGAGTATGAGTGGGTACGCGTTGAAGACGGAAAAGTAAGAATCGGAATCACCGAATACGCTCAAAAGCAACTGCGTGAAATCGTGTTTGCGGAACTGCCAAGTGTAGGCGACGAAGTTAAACAAAATGACGCCTACGGAGCCATGGAATCTGTGAAAGCCGTTTCTGATCTAATCGCTCCATTAAGTGGCAAAATCGAAGAGGTTAACCAAGAAGTCTTGGATAAACCAGAATTGGTTAATGAAGACCCTTACAAGAAAGGATGGCTTCTAGTCATTTCTCCAACCAACCTCAACACGGAACTGAAAAAACTCATGGACTTTGATAAGGCTGTGGAGTGGCACAAGGAACTCGTCAAGGAAGGCTAGGGATGCCACGGCGAATAGTCATCATTGGAGCCCACGCCGCAGGTGTCGACGCAGCTTCTGCTGCAAGAAAAACCGACAGAACCGCTGAAATCACGTTAATCACGAAGCAGAAGAAGGCTGGCTACTCGCCCTGTGCAATTCCTTTTGTCTTAGGCAGACATATACCCAGCTTTAATGAGTTGGTGGTCTTCTCTCCAGCGTACTATCGCATGATGAAGCTCGACTTGAGATTAGAAGCCACCGTGACTAGCATCAGTACGGACGCCAAAACCGTTGAGATAGAGGATAAGACTGGAAAACGGGAAAGGCTTGAGTATGATAGCCTGATTATTACCACAGGCGCTTATCCGTTTGTGCCACCGATAAAGGGTCGAGAAAAGCGAGGGGTCTACGTACTTCGAACAATTGACGACGGAGAGAAAATAGATAAGGCCATCAAAGACGCAAAGACATCAGTTGTTGTAGGCGCGGGCTTAATAGGTCTCGAAACCGCCGTAGCCTTTGTTGAGCGGGGACTGAAAACCACGGTTGTAGAGCTTCTTCCGTACGTTCTACCTTTGATGTTGGATGAGGACATGGCTAAGGTGGTTCATGGCATGCTTGAAAAGAAAGGTATGAGAGTCATTGTCAAGCACGCGGCTGACGAAATCCTTGGAACAGAGAAGGCTACTGGAGTTTCCGTTGCTGGAGAGCGAATCCCCGCTGACATCGTCGTAGTCGCAACTGGCATAAGGGCGAACACCGAACTAGCCAAAAACGCTGGCATAACAATCGGTGAAACAAGGGGGATAAAGACGAACATGAGGATGGGAACCAGCGTTAAGAACGTTTATGCAGCTGGAGACTGTGCTCAATCTGTGAGTTTGGTCACTCATAGGCCCTTGTTGAGCCAGCTTGGAACCACAGCTGTGAGGCAGGCAAAGGTGGCTGGAATCAACGCTGCTGGAGGATACGCCGTTTTTCCAGGATGCCTAGGCTCAGCGGTAACAAGGTTGTTTGACACTGAAATAGGTGCCACTGGATTAACAGAGTTTATGGCTGGTCGGGCTGGAATGAAGACTATTGCTGGGACTATTACGAGTAAGACTAGGCCTGAATATTATCCTGGGGGTCTGCCGATTAAAGTGAAGCTTGTAGTTGAGAAAGACACGGAGAGGCTTATTGGCGCGCAAATTATTGGTGGAGAGGAAGTTACTCAGCGTATTAACGCTTTGTCGTTTGCTATCCAGAAGCAGATGACTGTGCGGGAATTGGCTAAAGCTGATACCTGTTATGCTCCGCCGTTGAATGAGACTTGGGAACCCATGGTTTTGGCCGCAGAGATAGCGATCAGAAAACTGTAGTGACTTGAGGAGACTCAAGTAAGAATCTCCCAACAGCAGACTACTCTCCTTTTTTGTGTGTGATGTTTTTCTAGCGCTACTTCTTTTTTGAGGAAAAGTTGAGCGAATAGAAACTCTTTTTGATAGCGAAACTGTTTAAGGTCTTCTCGTTCTGTAGTTGTTGAGTATCCGTGATGTTGGTGAGAACCCGGTATGAATAGAAACGGCTTCTTTGTCGTGCTGTGCATTATGGGTTTGTTTGCGATTTTGAGTTCAACTATGTCTAAGAATCCGATTTTGCCTTTATTTGCGGATAGTCTTGGTGTTCCTGAATATTTGATGGGTTTTGTTGCTGCTGCTTCTACGGTTCCCGGGATTCTTGTGAGCCTTCCCGCTGGGTCTATTTCGGATGTGTTTGGAAGAAAAAGAGTGCTAGTCTTATCTGGTTTGGTTTTTGCTTCTGCGCCTTTTCTTTACATTTTCGTGGTTTCTTCTTGGCAGCTCGTTTTGGTGAGGTTTTATCATGGTTTTGCTACGGCTGTTTTTGTTCCTGTGGCCAGTGCTGCGATTGTGGAGAGGTCTCCAGAGAGCAAAGGGGAGCGAGTTTCAGCTTTTTCTTCGGCGACTATGATTGGTAGAGGCGCTGCTCCGTTTCTAGGTGGTTATATTCTGTCCGTTACGGGTTCGAGTTATAGTTCAGTTTATGTTTCAGTGGGTGTGGCTGGTGTGGTTGCACTTCTAACTGGTTTGGCTTTGCGTGAACACAGAGCCACAGGAAGAAGGACTGTTAGGCGTAGGGGCGAATGGAAAGGGTTTTCCCACCTATTTCGCGGTTGGATAGAAGTTGCTACTAATAGAGGAATAGTCGCTACGAGTTTGGTGGAGGCAGCTATGTATTCCACGTTTGGCGCGTTTGAGTTTTTCTTAGCGTTGTATCTTAAATCTTTGGGGTTTGATGATCTTTTGATTGGAATTGTTATGGGAGCGCAGCTTGTTACGGTTATGGTTACTAAGCCTTTTATGGGTAGAATCTCGGACAGGTATGGCAGAAGGATGCCT
Organism: Candidatus Bathyarchaeota archaeon; assembly: GCA_030608565.1. Lineage (GTDB taxonomy): Archaea > Thermoproteota > Bathyarchaeia > Bathyarchaeales > Bathyarchaeaceae > SOJZ01. The sequence goes on from JAUWDY010000027.1 coordinate 25,112, forward strand.
ATACTTGTTGGGTTAATTATTGGAAGTTTGCCTTTGGTTGCTACCCCTTTTGCAAGTCAGTTCCCAGAACTCGTTGCTATCTCAATCGTTTATGGGCTAGGCCTTTCAACCGTTACGTCTTCTACGACTGCACTTGTTTCAGACCTAACTAGCAAAGAATTGTACGGAGCATCAATTGGCTTTTTGAGCACCGTTATGGACATGGGTCAGGCCTTGGGACCTATAATAACCGGGTTCATTCTCGCCACAACCGCTGGATACTTCGGCGCCTTCACCACCCTTGCAGGAATTCTGCTAGTTTTTGACATTATTTTCTATGTGTTCACAAGAGCCAAAACATGACTTTTTTGAAGAACTTTGCGATTTCGTTCAATGCTTCTGTGTGAAAGCCTAGAGGTTGCTTTTCAAAAATAGAAAATTCATAATAAGAGTAAGTATAAAGTTGTTAGTGCGTGGAGGAAGCAAGTATGGAGAATCAGCCTAAATGGACGGCAAAGGCTGCGTTGGCTTGTTTTTTGGCGTTGGTTGGTGGAATTCTGTTGGGTTCTTTGGTGGTTGGACTCGTTTTGTTGGGCATGGGAATAGATTACCTAAGTTTACCTTTTCCCATTGCGCTCATATCTCTACCTGCCAATGAAACCATATTCGTTGTGATTACACTTCTGTTCGCCAAGCATAAAGGTGCAAGCCTGAAGGAACTCGGTCTGAAAAAACCAAGCGTTAGGATTTTAATGATTGTCTCAGTTGTTGCTGTGCCTCTTTTACTACTCGGTGTTGGCATATCAGTTGGCGAGGAGATGGTTTTTGGTCCTGATCCCATGGCGGAGCTTCTTGAGAAGTCTGTGATGCCTAGAGACCCTTTTCAGCTGATTGTCATGGTTGCCCTTTCTTTAGTTTTGGTTGGACCTTGTGAGGAGTTGGCTTTTAGAGGTTTTGTTCAGAGGGGCTTTGAGAACTCGTTTGGGAAGAGGCGAGGTTTGTTGGTGAGTTCCGTATTGTTTGGGCTTTTGCATGGTCTCAACACTCTATACGCGGTTGTTCCAGTTTTTGTTGTTGGCTTGGTCCTTGGTTACGTGTGGCAGCGAACTGGTGGAAACACGACTGCTACGGCTTTGATGCATGGAGTATACGACGCAATAGCCATAGCAATAGCATATTATCTCAGCATCTGAAAACATTATATACCTCAGCCCTTACACGAAAAGAGTCTCGAGATTCAATGTGATAACCAACGATGCGGGGCGGTGGAATCTGAACCTACCACCAAAAGGAGATATCCCCGATTTGCATGCATTGTGTTAGTTTGATTGGTTTTAAGGAGTTGCCCTCAGAGCCTGTACCACGCCACCCAGGATAAGTTACGTTTGGCTTTCTCTTTATGAGAAGAGCAGGTATGGGATTTATGCGTGCAGAGCAGGTCTTCTGCGAGGGCAACCCCGAAACACAAGCATATTTTCCAGTTTAAATGATTTATGAACTTGAAATGTCCTTTTGCACGCAT
>JAUWDY010000001.1 GCA_030608565.1 Candidatus Bathyarchaeota archaeon
CCTACAAACAATTACGACTTGCTTCCGTGTGTAATATTGCCAAATTCGAAACAAGGTTTTTGAAGGCTTCGGCATCACTGGATTTATTAGGGTATTCCGCACTTGTCGTGGAAGAGATAGAAGAAACGGTCAGCGTTTCTCCTTTCTCCTTTCCCTTTTGCCTACATGCGTGCAATCATAATTGTCGGTTCATAAACTATTTCTTTACATGAATGCATGAGGTGAATCATGCCGAAGTGCGAGTATTGCGTCAAAGAAATAGACGAAGATGCAGATAGCGTAAGAGCTACGATAAGAGGAAAGGCGTATTATTTTTGCGGTGAATATTGCCTAAGCGATTTCTTGTCAAAAAGAAATCATGTGCAAAAGAATCTATTGAGCGTGGTGCTGAGCAAAACTTTTTTTGAGCTTATTGCCATTGGAACTGGAATAAGTGGAGTAGTATACACTCTGCAAAAGGTATCTTCCAGAGCGTTGGCTATGGATACTCTGAGTGCTATCGCAGCCATTGCTGCGTTTATCATAGGCGTTGAAAGTTTGCGACTTTTGAAAACATACAGTCTACTAAAAAGGGGACTGCTATTAGCTGTGTTAGGAATCATCATATCAATAGTCATGCCTACATTATACTTTGAACTGTTGTCGTGAGTTTTCTTGGCGAGTAAACAGATGAAAAAACTAAAAACTTGAAGAATCGACACGCACGCAGTGGACAGTAGGAATAGTATCGCAATTCAAGACACAAAAAAGGAGAGAGGATAGCTAGAGGATTTGGCCAAATTTTCTTTTTCTTTTCCTTGTCTTCCTTTTAGGTGAATGTAGCATATCCATATTGGTTTCACTCCCGTAAGCCTTTCTTCCTTTCCTGCTACTCATATATGGTTTATGAATTAGGAATAAGCAAAAGAAAGAGAGAAGGACAAAAGAACACAAAAACCAAAAAATAGCCTTACACAAAGCCTTACATAAAACAACACTAATTTAGAAAACCTTAATTCAAGGCTATATACTGAAAATAACCAACAAACATTGAGGGCCGGTAGTCTAGCACGGTTAGGACATCTGCTTGACGTGCAGAAGGTCGCCGGTTCAAATCCGGCCCGGCCCACCAAACAGGACTATTGTTCTGTCTGTGCATATCATCAACATGGTTGACAAGTCTTTTCAGATGGTTTTCGAATGTTTTTGAAAGGTTGAGACCTAGTTCCTTTGATTTATTGACAAGCTCAGAGTCCAGATACAAGACGACGTTTCTTTTTTGTGTCATTTTGCATTTGCACCCACGCGCTCCCCAGCGCACCTTTTTGACATTTAAGATTTGTCCAGCGGGCGCAGCTGGCAAGATCAGAACCAGCTAGGCATATCTTCCTTGCCCTCAATCTGCTTCATCTTGAAGCCGGAAAGAGTTGGCTTTGAGCTCAGAATGAGCTTGGTGAAGAATAAACGTGGTAAGCGCCTTTCATCAACCTCCGCTTTTGCATATAAGTAGCCTTCCTCTTCGTAGAGTTGGTTGATCTTCTCATCCCTAATGTAGACTATAGCTTCGACATTGCCTGACGAGTATTCACCGAAGTAGCTCATGTTGTCAGGATACGGAAGATTATTTCCGTCGAAAACGATTGGTTTATGACTCAATGTTCTAGCTGCCAGCAATATTTCATGTTGCGAGAACTCAGGGAAAGAAAGGCTGACAAAATATCGTTTTCGAGGAGCCTTTTCTTTGAGCTCTCTCTTCAACAATTTCCTAATTTCATCAACTGACGCCTCTACCTCACTGCTGCCGACCATGATCTTCTTAGCTCTTCTTTCCCTAATCTTGTCGTATATCCAATTAGCTGCTATATCTAAAGCAATAGGCAAAGCAACGTATGTTGCCACGATCAATGTGAATTCGAGTATATCAGGAAAGCCTACTGCTTCTCTTAGAAGACAACTTTCATACCTCAAATGTGTTCCTTTAGCTATTTTTATTTCAGTGCCCGCACGGAGCTTTTTTTCCTCAAGAAAATCCTTAGCCAATTCCAATGGATAAGAAGTCTCTATTTTGATAGAAGCTTCCTTCATTACACTCGATTCTCCTTATATACAATGCCGTCACATAAGCGCTATCAAAGTTTCGGATAACTTTCTAAATTTCTAATTTCTAAACAAAGAAAAAAACAGAATTTCCAAAAAATAAACAGTTTAGAAATTATGAATTGGAAAACTCAACGCTTGTCGGTGCATTTGTTGTTCCTCTATTTTTCACTCTTTGCCATGACTTCGATGTAGGAGAAACCTTCTTTGACTTTACTTTCCATTTCCTCAGTCCACTTTTTTGTTCCTATTTCTCTGATTCTGCGAAGCATATCCAGATGTCCTAGGTAACTTTGAATCTGCGGCTCAAGTTTGTCACAAGGCATTTTGTCGCACTCTGCACATGTGAAGAATCCACTTTCCTTACAGCAATCTCTAATCACGCAAGCTGGTGGTCCACCTCCTGCTAGGCAGCCAGGGCATTCTCCAAACATTTTCATCAGAGATTGCAGAACTCCTTCGAACTGTGGGTAGTACTCAAGATTTGGGTCCCATTCTTTGGCTTCCTTCGCTATTTCCCGAAATTGATAGGTATTTAATACTTCAAGTAGTTGTAGGGCTCTGTTCTTGATCATGTGCTGATAAATTGCACATGCACCACAATAAAGACCGCAATATCCAACTAAAGATGGCTTATCACTCATGGGTGGCACCGTCTCAAATGGAAGATTAGATTGTTGATGCTTCAAATAGGTTTTTCTCTTTTTCAAAGAGCAAACAAGCATACACTTTTGTAAGGTGGTGATCGATACGCCGCAGTCGATTTTGAATAACTGTATCCAGAGGTCACTATGATTTTCGTGTACTACTTTGGTTGTATGCATGTGCGCCAAGCGAGTAGCGCTAAATTAAGGCCTCAAGGATTCTCCGCTCGGTTATGATGCCTATTGCTTCTCCCTCTTGTATGACAGCTAACCTTCTGATTTGCTTGTCATGCATGATCTTGAGCAGGTCTGTCAAAGATTTGTTGTACTCGACGGTTGTGAGAGGTGAAGACATTATGTCTTTTACAAGGGTTTTTGTAGGGTCTTTACTGGCTTCTAACACTCTCTCAAGGATATCTCTTTCAGTGACTAGACCATAATGTTTGTCGCCATCACTCACAATGACAGCTCCGATGTCGAAGGTAATCATCTTTTGAACAAGGTTTGAGACAGAATCTGATGGAAGGGCAGTGATTGGAGGTGACCTCATAACAGACTTGATCGTGCCACGTAGGCTTCTTCCAAAAGTGACTCTGTTCCAGCCTCTTTCATGGAGAAAATAGAATATCATCTTCAGGGCCAACTCACCTATGCCAACACCAGCTGTAAGCTCCAATTGCCCAGTGAGAATGTAAACCAGAGACATGGTCGTAGAAGTTGCTATTATTCTCCAACTGATAGCTTTTAACGCGCTTCTTTTGTGTTCCTCACGTACTCCTTTTATGTTCATAGTTTTCACGTTCCTTATAGCCTAAGGAGTAAAGAGTCTATATAAGAAAAAATCAAAAGATAATTTTTGGTTCCATCACTAATTAGTGCTTAGTGCTCTTAGTTCTCTTTAGCCTCTCCATTTGAGGCACAATCTACAGCATGCACGCGAGCCTTCCCAGCTAGATCAGGTAATTCAACAACTGAATTTATTATGTTCTTAACTCCCAGCCTTTCTAGGTCTTCTCTTCTCAGGGAACCCGTTAAAACAGCAAAGTATTCGACTTTCGCATCTCTTGCACATTCGTAGTCAGATATCGCATCTCCTACGTAGATTGTCTCTTCTGGTTTCACGTCGAGTTGATTAGTCACAAAAAGTAGCGGCTCAGGGTCTGGTTTGTGTTTCTTAGTTGTCTCGAAAGAAACCATGGCTTCAAACCAATTTATGTTGAATCCTGCTTCTTTCAAGTGTTTCTTAATAAAAAACATAATCTTCCCTGAGAGGACTCCAACTTTGAACCCAGACTCTCTAATCGCCCTCACTGCATCTACAGCTCCTTCTATCGTGGGAATAACCAGATTTTCATCCATGAACAGTCTTCTGTACTCTTTCATGTAGAGTTCGACATTAGACTTTGGCCATAGAATTTTTACCATTTCGGATAATGGTCTACCCATTAAGCCAAGAACTTCGTGTGGCGATGGAATTCGCAGTCCTAGTTTTTCTGCTGTTTTCTGGTAGGCTTCTACAATTATTTTGTTGCTGTTGATTAAGACGCCGTCAACGTCAAAAACTATTGCCTTTATCATAACTATCCTTTCCATACCTTTCTAGCATGCGCACGATATTACTGTTGCCAGTGATGTTAGTATTCTACTATTTTCGGCAACCTCTTGGCCTTTTTGACTGAGAATTCTGCTTCTTTTGGCAATGGAGCGATTCCGTCAAATCCAGTCCTTTCAACGAACTCGATTAACATCTCTCTTAGTTCTCTTGGGTTCCATTCTGCCATTTTCTCAATGGTATCAACTCCAACATCAAAATACAATCGTGCACGAACACCTTTGATGCCAGGGATTCTTGCCAAGTCTGATAGCTTCACGTATTCAAGAATAGCTTCAAGTGGTATTCCTGTTTTCTCTGATAAATTCTGCCTACTAGCCCGAGTTTTTCCAGCCTCTAGCATCTGTTTAACATTTCTTATGCCTATGGAAGCCAATTTGTCCACATGTTCAGGGTTTACTCCTCTGATTTTCTTCAAGTCAAAAGGTTTTCTCTTAACCCTCTGTTCACGCAGTTCATTGGCTAGCTTGCGCATCGCTTCATCTGAGGCGTACTCATAATAGTAGCTTAAAGCCCATAGGTGTGTCTTTGCCGAGGTTTTAGGTTCCTTTTCTATCCACTCCACAAAGTCTTCCAGATTTTCTGGACTTGCCCCGCCAAGCTTTTTGCTACCTTTGCGATTTCTAATATACGTCTCGAATTCCCTTACATAAACTATACAACGTTTTATGGCACTTTGCGATCGTCCACCTCTTCTCAAGAACCCGCTGAATCCTTCTTCATCCATGTTTCACACCCTACTTTGAATGCACGCATCAAGTTACTATGCTGTTTTCAACTGTCATGTTTCTCTTTCATGTTCTTCAAACGCTGAAGGGCCTGATTATAATCGTCACTTTGTTTAGCCCACTCTGATAATCGTTCACATGGGAACATACCGCACTCATAGCAGAACTCGTGCCCTTTATCGTCAACGCAGCACTTAAGAATCCAGCAGTCTGCCGACCAATGCACTGAACGATCACCTCGACACCCCATGCAATACATGCGGCGCTCAATTACTTCATTTATTCCTTCATCCTCCTTTAGCCACCCTTCCTTCTTGAACCAAGCAACAAGGCGTTGTGCCGCATCAGGTTCGTTTGGTGCTCTGCGTATTTCGCAAGGGCCGCAATCCAAGCCGCAAACAGCTATCATCTCTTTCTTCTTCGAGTTCAACATCATCAACCTCAGATTTAATCTTCAAACTCTAATCCGATGCGGTAATATAATAGTTGCATGCATGGTTGGTTTCAGGAGAAAAAGGCGAAACATTTATATGGATTACGCATCCCACTCATGTCACCCACATAGTCCTTTTATGACCCATGTAAGGGTTTGAAGAGAGCGTGTGATATATGACAAGAAAACTAGTTGATGTTAAAACTAGGATCCCTGAAGGAGTGGTGCGATTCATCAATCAATTGGTTGAAAGAGGTTACTATTCTAGCCTTGCTGATTTTGCTCGACAATCTATCCTAGACAAACTCATAAATGACTTTGAACTCGGCATCTCTGAGTTGGAACCTGATCTTGTTGAATTGAAGGGTGAGGAGAAACCGAATGAGCAAGAATGAGGTGTTGTTTTGACTTCAAAAGTTGCTGTGGTTAGGTCTGATCAAAATGAAAACGAGGCCTTTAGGCAAGCTCTGCGTGCGTGCATGCATAGCACGGGGTTCGCACATTAGAGCGCTAAAGGGTTGTGGCTGAGATTTCAAAAAAGCGAACCGGTTTAGGTTCTGAACATCCCCTTTGCGACAAAATTCAGCTCATAATGATAATCTTATTTCTCGCAGTATGGGGAATAGACTCTTTAAGCCTCTTTGTCTTTGGCTACTCAACAGTCTTAGTTGGATTAACGCTTCTTCCTTTACGCTTGTTGCCAGCAATTGCATCAATAGGCTTTAGCTTATATCTCATAGCAAAGTCACACAAAGCAGTTTTCGGTAAAGCACATGACCAAGCTAGACTCATTGACTCAGGTGTTTATTCATGGGTTCGACATCCCATGTATCTGGGAATCCTCATGTCCTGTCTAGGGTTCTTCTTCGCCAGCCCCTCACTTCTTTCCCTAGGAGTCTGGCTTGTATTTTTCGTCCTATACGATAAGATGGCAACATATGAGGAAAAAGACCTAATTCGAATACTCGGTGAAGATTACATTGCCTATCAAAAACGAGTACCAAAATGGTTTCCCAAACTACTACATAGAAGCTAACCAACTGCTTGTATTTCTTGATCTAAGTTTGCAGTAGCCAATTGAGTAAATATCCAATCGAAAGTGGCACTCCGAATATTGTGTTATGCACTATTATCGTAGTAAGCAGACTTCCAGTCTTTTGATAAGCATATCCCAATGCATGCACTGAATCTAATTTTAAATTTTCGTACTTACGCAAATATTAGCAGTCTTGTAGGTTATGTACACCGAGGTTAAGTGAATTAATAGTAAAACTTTTCAACTGACGCATTTCATGAAGTAAATCAACCAAGATTGGGATTTGAGAGTATGATTTACGAGAAAATAACTAACCGTAGAACGATTAGAAAGTATACGTCGAAGGGTGTCTCGAAAGAAATCTTGTTAAAATGTGTGGATGCTGCAAGGCTTTCGCCTTCTGGAGCTAACCGTCAACCATTGAAGTATGTCATCGTTAACGATCAAGAGCTATTGAAAGTAGTGTTCAGCACGTTGAGTTGGGCTGGATACTTGCCAGAATATCAACCTAGCGAAGAAGAGATGCCGAGGGCATACATTGTTATACTCTTGGACAAAAACATTCGCCAAAATTATGGTCACGATGCAGGGATAGCTACAATGAGCATTTCTATGGTTGCCTATGATGAGGGTTTAGGCTCGTGCATTCTCGGAGCTGTTGATAGAGAAAAACTGAGGGGCATCTTGAATGTGCCGGATGGTCTCGACATAGTTCTTGTAGTTGCTCTTGGATATCCAGACGAAAATCCAATAGCTGATGAGGTTAGAGATGGAACCATAAAATACTGGCTTGACGAAAACGGAGTACTACACGTGCCAAAGAGAGATCTCAAAGACATAGTTAAATGGAATGTGTATCACACATCCTAAGTCAACCTCTTTTTCAACCATTCTCTGAACTCTATTCAATCTACGCTTTGATCTAAAATCAGCGCTTGACGTGTAGAAGACCGCATGCACGCACCATTTTAACATTTAAGGTTTGTGTCACTCAGGCTCGATCAAATCTGAAATATGTATGCTAGAAAACAGAAACTTTGAACGCTACCAGATTTCAGGAAATAGTCTATATCTGACCCGTTTCGCGTATTCTGAATATCCATCTAATTCTTTATGAAGTGTTCTGTCTTCCAGCCAAGTACGGATTACCATCAGGATAGAATAGATTCCTGAAGGAAATAACGTGAAAACAGACCCAATTATTAGAGGAATCGATAAAGTAAACAGAATTCCTGCCAGATAGCCGGGATGTCTTACCATCTTGTAGGGTCCACTTGTTATCACCTTATGGTCTCTATCTTTTTGAATTCGAACTGTTGGTTCAAAATGCGGGTTCACTACCATAACCCAATTGAGAAGAATGGTTGAAATAATGAACAGCACAAAACCCACTGCTGCAAACGGAACATCGAGGCCTGGCGATTGAAACCTACCTATATCCCATCCAGCTACTGCAGGCACAGCAATCAGAACCATGAGATTGCTCACTCGCATCAATATCTCGTCCCATAATTTTGAACCTTTTCTTTTTCTCTTAAGCCTTTGAACAAGAAGTTCTGGGTTGAGTTTATACTGAACTACTGTGCTTGCAGAACAGTAGACAAAGGAGGCACCAAAGAATATCCACGGTCGAGACCCGTCAATATGACCCGCAGAAATGAAGAAGATAATCATTTGTATAGCAAGCATTACATAGGCTAGCAAAAGCTGCTTGATTCCAGCTACTCTGAACTCTTTATTTCTTCTTGGCATTAGTCCGAGTGTATTTTGGTCTAGACTTAAGTTTTTCTAGATTTGCGCGCGCATACTCTGAAGCTCGCCATCGTCTTCTTAAAGCTTGACATTTTTCAAATGTTTGTTCCACACAACGGAGGCGAGATAACCTGCTACAGTGCCGCTAATCGTTCCCGTAACCAGTATAATGGCTTCCATCGAAGGGTTGCGTGGTATCAAATCAAACAAATGAGCAGTTACGTAATAGCTTAAAACTCCAACTAACATGGTGCTCAGAGTCATCGCAGCCACTAATCTGCCCGCCTCTACTTCGCCCGCAACGATGTCGACCTTAAACAGGTATATGAAGCTGTCAACAAACAAGCCAAATAGAAGTGCAAATAAGACGGTGAAGGGAGCAAGAGCTAGGTTCCACAAAGCTGATAGAAGTCCTCCAATTAATGCTACATAGGTGGCACCCGCTTTTCCTAAAAGCAATGAACTTACAGCAAGTAGAAGAGCTTGAACAACGATAATCATCTTATTCATGGGAGATGGCACAAAAGTCTTAGTTACAAATATCACAGCACCGAAAACGGCAGCAATTGCTATTCTTCTTGTAAACTGGCTCAACCGCTCACCGCAAGATTGTCTCAAAGTCAGCACATAAATGGATATCGCGCATGATGATTACTGCAGGAGGCTTTAACGATCTACCTTTTACTTTCTTTTGATCGAACTTGATTATATGATCTGAATAGACGATACCGAGACAGTCGTGGCCAACCAGTCTTGGCATATCTCAATTTATCTGGGTTTTTCCTCAGCCAATTCATCATGTGGAAGAAGCTCTTTGCTCTCTTCTTGTCTCTCTCCTCCAGCGGCCTGTAGCCTAGGTTTCTTATTTCATCAAGGTATGCAGTTTCCGTGAGATATTGGGGTTCCCCCGTAACTTTTACTCTGAAAATTCGGTCATTACCATACTTCTTTGTCAAATCCTTGACAGCTTCGTCGAAGATGTAGCCTCTGCAGATGTGTATTGGTTCATCGGGCTTCAGTTTGAGTTTGTCCAATAGTTTGAAAACGGCCTTTGAAGCTTGTTTCAGATACTCTTTTTGATTGAATCGTGGAGGTCTAAAATACTTCACGTCTAAGATTTCATATCTAAATTCTTGAGTGCTGTTACGAAAAGCTCCTATGACCACACCGAAAAGGAGGTCTCCGACACCAGCATCATCGATGATTATTGTCATCTAGTATCGCCTCTGCACAAGCGGTTTCTACGAGTTTGCCAAGCGCGCCTTACATACATGCTTTCACTAACTCTTGTGGAGTTGATCCACTGTTAACAGGTAGAAGATTATGGCTGCGACGATACCCATCGCTCCGAGGGCACTACCCATGGCTTCGTAATTGAACAAAACAAGTGCCAATCCTCCTAGTGCTGACCCGATGGCATTTCCTAGACTCAGAGCTGCTGAGTTTATCGACATCATTGTACCACGAGATTTTGGAACCTGTTCAAGAGTCAAACTATTAGCTGCTGAAGATGCCATACCAGAAAACCACGTAGCCAAGAAATTCAAAGCCAAAGAAAGCCATAAATCGGACAGATAAACAAAGGAGACTATGAATATACCCGCCAAGAGAGCAGTCAAGACTGTTAAGCTTTTCCGCCCAAACCTGTTTACTAGCCGACCGGCAACCAAGCTACCCAAAGTATAGCACAGAGCTGCTCCTATGATTATTATGGATGCAAAATCTGTTGATACCAAGAACCGTTGTCTGAAAAACGATATCCCATAAAGGACAACTGCAACAAACGAGGCAGTACGAAGAACATTGCCAACCAAGCAAGCAGTGGCAGATATGTTTAGCAAGACTCCTTTGAAGCTTCTCAAATAAGTTGACTTGTTAATTGTGAGTTGCTGCTTGCGTGATGTGGATGGAAGACCAATAAGAGCTAGAAAGAGACCTACAAGTGAAACAGGAATAACTAATCCCAAGAGGGACAATCGCCAGCCTCCAATGTTTGCAATGAAACTGATCACAGGGGCTCCAATGACGTACGATAGAGAACCTGCAGCTATGATCCATCCAACCGCATTTCCCCTCCTCTCCAGTGGGAGATGTTTGCCAACTAATGTAATAGCCATTGGGAAAACCATGGCTGTTCCCACTCCACTTAGAGAATAGAATATAAGCATTAAGTTGAAGCTGGAAGCTAAAAAACAACCTAAAGCTGAACTGCCGACACACAGCAGACCTATGATCAGCAATGATTTATGTTTGAACCGAACACTCAGAATGCCCATGAACAATGCGAAGATTACTGAGACGACGTAAGAAATTGTGTTAATCTGCCCCGCGACGCCCACTGAAACTTCGAATGTCAGGGCTATGTCGATTAGAAGCAATCCTATTAGAACCCCTAAAGGTCCTGTCGCAAAATTAGACATAGCCAAAGAGGAAAGGAACAACTTTCCCACAGAGCCTTTTTCTTTCTTAGGGCTTGAACAATCCATATTCTACAACTTCTGTTAGACGAATGGTTATACGAACGACAATTTATATAATATGACTTGATTTTTTGTGATTTTCGTGGATTACCTGCATGCATGCGCAAAAGATTGTACTTATTTTGAAATGCTGTAACTAGGCATACGTTTTGCTCTCTGTGATTTTTATTCCCCGCTTCCTCAACTCCTCTAAGAAAGTAGAGAAGAACTCTTCGCTCATACCTATTCTTTCAGGAGGAACAACGCCTTTTTCTCTTATGACTTTTCTTAGAATTAACTGCGCAATGATTGATGCTGTATAAGCAGTGGTTCTTGCCATGGCTGTTATTCCTTTTCTTTCATCATATTGATCTAAAAGATGATAAGCGTAGCTAACGTGCCTGCCGCTTCTGACTCCTGAAACCTCAACTTTCATTGCCACGATATCTTTTACTCCTGGCATCAGGAGTTTCTGCCCAAAAAGTCTCGCGCTCAGCCTTCTCGGTGAAAGATTCACACCATTAACACCAATTGGTTCTTCATCGAAAAACCCTAAAGCCTTAAGCAACTCTATATTCTTTGCGTGTCCTGGATATCGAAGCGTTTTCTCCCACATATCCTCTACACCTTTTACCGTGTGTAGTAAGGTTTTAAGCCCGTCCGTGTAGAAGGCTTCAAGTGTCCCAACACCTGGAAACTCAACTTCTTCTAACCCGGTTAAAGCTTCAACATCAATTACCTTAGAATTTTTGATTATTCTCGCTTTTCTTGTATACTCGTCAATAACGCTCTCAGCAGAAAATGTGATAGTGTAGCCCAAAGGAGGTACAGGTGTCGCTGGTAGACCACCAACCATTATGTGCACTGTTTGAGTTGTGTCAAGTCTTCTTATGGCGTGTCCAACAAGAATGTTGCTAATGCCGGGCGCTAGACCACAACTTGGAATTATAGTCGCATTTGCTCTTGCAGCCTCGTCGTTCAATGTTAAAGGGTTCTCGGGCATATATGAGACGTCCACTAAATCCTTTCCCGCGTCAACACATGCTTTTACTAAGCGATAGCCCAGGTCTCCTGGTAAAAAACCCATCACCAGATCGAAAGTCTCTAAATTGTGCACTAATTCATTGTGGTTTGACGCGTTCAATTGAATCCCTGCAACATTGCCTTTGCCAATTCTCTTGGCAACCTCCTTGGCTCGCACCATGTTTTTATCTGCCACGAAAACTTCAACTGAACTCATGCTCTCAGCAAAATCTTGTGTAGCAACGGAACCTATATTTCCGCAACCTAAGATAAGCGCTTTCATAAACTAGGAAAAGGCATCAATGTCAATAAAGCTTTCTGAATGTTAACTTGCATGCATGGATAACAAACAATGGTCTTTTTAGTGGTTTCAACATTAAAAAACCACTAGGTAAACCACTAAAGCCCTTTTTTTCCATAACTGCTCAAAAGACAATCACAAATACATTCAAAATGTATCACAAACAATGTTGATTTAGTGCTTCTGAAAATATTGGTGAAAAGTGAATGTTAAAGCTTGTTTTGAGCTTGTTTCAGAGAATCAAGAATGAATAGGGAAAGAGAGGAGTTTCAAACGCTTTCAAACCGTTCTTTTAACAAAGCTTTGACATAACTTACAATCACAAACACCTCTCAGAGAGTGAATTTTTGAGTGAAAAGGAAGGAATATCATTTCTTTTTTCACTGTGATTGAAGAATAGGAATGAACGACAAAATTGAACAGAGCGGTGACCAAGATTTCTTCGCCAACGCTTTTGACTCGATTCCTCTATAGCGTTTGATGATGTAGTGTTTTGCATACATGCATTAATGTACATGCAATGGAACTTCAAGATTGCACTCAAAGTATTAGCTCACTCAAATCGTACGTAGCTACGCATACAACTGAGTCAGCGCCTCCATAGTAGATATGGAGTTGATCATCCATGAGAATCGCTCCGCAACTAAAGACAACATTAGGCACTCTTCCAAAACGCTCGTAGTCTGTGGTGGGCTCCAAAATCGGCGTTTCAGAACGGTACAGCACTCTTCCAGGGTCGCCCTTATCAAGAAGGAGAACACCAAGCCGATATACTCTCTCAAAGCTAGCGCCGTGATATATGAAGAGCCAGCCTTCGCCTATCTCTATTGGTGGGCCGGCGGCCCCTACTTTCCAGCAGTCCCACTTTCCCATCCTAGGTCCTATTACTGCCTTTATGTGAGACCAATGCTGGAGATCATCAGAGTATGCTACACAAATGTCTGGATCTATACGGTGGAACATAACATAACGACCGCCAATTTTGCGAGGGAAAATCGCGGCATCTTTATTTCGAACACCCGCAAATGGCGTCCATCTTTCTCTCCAATTCCACCGCTTGTTAGTAAAATCGTCGATTGCAATGGATGTCAAAGCGATCTGATGCGCATTTGAAATACGATCACGTAATGCTGTATAGGCCACAATGACTTGTTCACCCAGCAAAGTTAGTCGAGGGTCCTCACAACCATCTTTTTCGATATGGTTTGCTGGCTCAAAAACAGCAGATGATAGTCGTTCTTCAATATGAAGACCATCCAATGAAGAGGCATAGCCAAGTCGAGAAACCCCATCATTACCAACAGCACGATACAGAATGTGGACTCGTCCACCGACATAAAGAGCGGCAGCATTAAAAACTGCACGTGCCTCCCACGCATGTTCTGATATTGGTTTAAGAATTGGGTTTCCTTGAAATCTCTTCATTAGAGCTCTTCCTTAGGTTCATTCTAAAACCCACACTATTTTTCGTTTATGAAGCGAAACTATAGATTTGAGAGCTTTTGGTTGTGTGTATCCCTTGTTTTCTAACCCTTGTTTGTCGGCATTCCGACGAGTTCATCCAAGATTCTCCTTAATGTCAACATTCCTACCAAGAATCCTTTTTTGTCCACTACTGGAAGATGTCGTATGCGATGTAAGATCATAAGCCTCTTAGCCTGCGCAAATGAAGCGTCTTCACTTATTGTTATGACATTTTTTGACATGACATTTCTTAGGTGCTTGTCTGAAGGAATCTTCCTGACCATGCTTCTGAGGGCATCTCGTTCTGTAAATATTCCCTTGCATTTTCCTTTCTCGTCGGTTATCACCAGTGCCCCGATATGTTTTTTGTAAAGAATTCTAATAGCATCTTCAATTGTCGTCTCCTCTTTTGTTGTTATTACATTCTCTATCTTTAGATCTCGAACCTTCAACTTTTTCAAACCACCACAATCATTTCTCTGTACTCCTTATATATAGTATAATGCAAACACTTTTGTTATTGGCTTAGGGTTTCCAATTCCAGGCGAGCCAAGAGATAGGATATGGTAGCTTCGGCGCCTTGATTCAGATTCAACCCTTGAGGATTAACACCGTCATAACAGGCACCTATGGTCGGGTCGTAGACCCTTACATTCTGTGTGTTCTTTCCCAAAAACCATTCAAAAGCAGTGTAGGCTACCTTTTGATACTTCTCCTCGTTAGTGATGTGAAAGGCAGTCAGAGCTGCTTCTACCATGGACGATGCCTCAATTGGTTGTTGGTCGTATGTGGCTCTCTGACCACCCTTCTTGTACCATCCTTTGTTACCGATTGGGACGAATTTCTCATCAATTACCTGAACTTCAACAAGAAAGTCAAAGGATTCCTTCGCTACCTGAAGGTATCTTTCATCTCCAATGATGCCGTAAGCTCTAAAAAGAGCTTGCGATAAACGCGCATTAACATATGTAAGATATAGTTCAAACCACCACCAATCAGAAGATACTCGCTAATAATTGTCCAACAATTGCTCAGTCAATGACACTATGCTCTTGGAAAGATTGTGGTCATGGGGGAAGGCTTCATAATAGTAGCAAAGACCCAGAATTGTAAAGGCTTTGGCCCTAAGACTCTTAAAGCTCGATGCGTGTCGAAAGCCTTTGTCAAAGATCTCTTTCGATGTAGTTCTAATGCCCTTAGAAAGATTAGGTAAAATAGCATATCCACAGGCCCAGAGAGATCGTCCCATGCAATCTTCTGACCCCACGTCATCGAGGAAGCCACGATCATAACTTAATAGATTGCGAAATTTGCCGTCGGGTCTTTGCATATGAAACAAGAAACTTAAATACGTATTAGCTAGCTTGTTTACATCGGAATCACCATGAGGCTGAAGGAATTTTATGCAGACAACTAGTGCACGGGCGTTGTCGTCTGTAGTATAGCCTTCCTTTCTGTTTGAAATCGAATATTTGGTGTGCTGAAGGATGCCGGTGTCATCCGTCAAGGCTTTAAGATGATCTAGTTTGATTGGCGGTTTAATATCTATCACCTTTAATCTTCAAGGAGATGATTGAACAACTTAACATATTTTTCTGCAACTTTTGGCCAAGTAAAGTTTCTACTATAAGCATAAGCTTTCCTTTCCAAACTAAACCTTAGTTCTGTATCTTCTATAAGCCTGTTTATGCATTCAGCGATTGAACTAGGACTTCTAAACTTGCATAGTAATCCTCGTCCATCCGCCAAAGCCTCTTCAGCATGAAGGTACGGTGTCGATATAATAGCCTTACCAGTTCCTAAAGCATAGACGAGCGTTCCACTGCTAATCTGATTCCGACCGACGTATGGAGTAATGTAGATATCTGTTGCTTGGAGATACCTAATTAGTTCCCGTTTGGGGATAAAACGATTGTAGAACCTCACATGTTTCCCCAATTGGAGTTCATCAACTAACCTCATCAACCTCTTCCGATAACGCTCGCCCTCAGTTTTCCTTACTTCCGGATGAGTCTCTCCAATTATGAGGTAAAGAATTCTTGGTTCTTTCTTAACGAGGGAAGGGAGCGCTCGAATAGCATGTTGAATACCCTTTCTACGGTTTATCAGTCCAAAAGTAGACAAAACTATCCTATTTCTCAGACCAAGAGAAGTTTTTGGCCTTTCGCTGGTAACAAATGGAACATCGGGACAACCATGTGGGATAACATCGATTTTTTCACGTTTAATATTATAGCTTTTTAGTAGTTGCAGAGCTGTTGTCGTCATGACGACGATTGACGCGCTATGGTATGCAATACTTTCCAAAACTGTTTGAGCAGTTGGTCCAAAGTTTGGCACAATAGTATGGAGCGTAGTTACTACTGGTTTCTGAAGATCCTCCAAAAACGAATTAATGTATTCCCCCCACTCTCCTCCAAAAAGACCGAATGTGTGTTGGAGATTTATTAAATCAACTTTAGATAGATTAACGTAGCGAACGGCTTGGACGTAATCATCAACAGAGTCTCGTTCAATTTGAAATCTAACTCTCCTATCATACTTGTAGATTCCCCCTTTCTCATTTATCGCGATAACCACTGATGATTTAAACTCGTGAAGCCCATCTATGGCATTGACCAGATCCTTCGTGTAGTTTGCTATACCACACTCTCGCGGCGGATAAGTGCTTACATAAGCAATCCTTTTATCATCGACATTGAAAAGGGAGAGTTTCTGCTTGGATGTTTGCATTAACTTACTCTACCTACCTTTGGGGCAACCTTCTTCATAAAAAGTCTTGTATCATGCATGCATTTACCTCCCACAGTTGAATGTAACACTTTCCCCTTTTTATCTGTCTTGTTTCTCAATAAAATACCTACCCAAACATCCATCTGGGGTCGGTGCTAGCCACAAAAACATCAAATCCTTTTTTTACAAGATAACCACCTAGTTTTTCGGCTATTTTCTTTCATGCATGTTTGATGCATGGCATGCATGCAATCTAACGAACCACTAAAACAAATCCATGCATGGAAGATGTTAGAGGTTTTCGATCTGCACTGGCTCAACTGGATCGGCTAGCTTGAAGCCGAAGATCTTTGAGTAGAAGTAGAGTTCAGCTTCAAGTGAACGTTTAATATTTTTGGCTTGTCTAAAACCGTGTTGTTCACCGTCAAACGGGAGATAAGCTACCGGTAATCCCCTCTCACGTAAGGCGTCAACCATTAGCTGAGCTTGGCTGGGAGGAACGACCTTGTCCTCAAGTCCTTGGAACAGGATCATTGGACATGAGATTTGATCGACGAAGTGAATCGGCGAACGTTCCCTGTAGAGGTCACGCCGCTCAGGATAGGGACCTATCAACCGATCCAGATAACGTGACTCGAATTTATGAGTATCTTTCACAAATGTTTCTAGATCGCTGAGCCCGAAATAGCTTGCTCCTGCCTTGAAGACGTCACGGAACGTGAGAGCACATAACGTTGTATATCCTCCAGCACTACCTCCACGAATGGCAAGTCGATCACTATCAACTTCCCCCTCTTTGACTAGGTAGAGGGCTACATTCACACAATCATCCAGATCAACAACACCCCACTGACCATTGAGCCGTTGCCTATAAGCACGACCATATCCACTGCTGCCTCCATAATTTACATCAACAACTGCGAATCCACGGCTGGTAAAATATTGGATCTTCCAGGAAAGTACAGTTGAAGCAGCACCAGTGGGTCCACCGTGACTGATGACCAAAAGTGGCGGAAGCTCTCCAGATGAACCAATGAAATCACCATTTTTTGGAGCATAAAAAAAGGCATGTGTTGTGAGCCCCTTCTCAGTTGGAAACTCAATTGCGCTTGGGACAGACAGATATTCAGAATCAACCTGTACATTGCTGGCTCGCCGTAGAATCTCAGTCTGAAGTGTTGCCGGATTAAGCTTGATAATTGACCATGGCTCGTTTGGTGCTCCAGCTATGAAAACTGCTAGCCCTGGCGATGCATGTAAGCTCCGAATATCCGTGTAGGGATTCTGTATTTTCTCTGTTTTGCCTGAGATAGTGTCTAAACTTGCCAGATGCCAGACTCCCCCTTTTGTGTATGTGCATATGATGTTGTTTGCAGACTCGAAGGCGTAGGTAGATATTCCAAAGACCCATTGTGGGTAACTAAAATCGGCTTGCATCTTGCACAAACACTCAGCTTGTCCATCAAGCCGGCGATAGAGATTCCACCAACCAGAGCGGTCTGAAATGAAGTGTAAAACTCCCGCTGCAGACCATTCTGGCTGAAGGATGGATTCGTCCTTGCCACCGGCAACGCGTTCGGCATTCTTCAGTGTACCGTCAGCCCTTAACTCACTGATCCAGAGTTCTGTTCCATCCCAAGGCATGTTAGGATGGTTCCACGTAAGCCAAGCAAACCGCGAGCCATCAGGGCTAAGGCGAGGAGACGAGTAGAAATCATTCCCGGAAACTAGAACCCGGCTGTCATTGTTGTCCTTGAGATTGATGCTCACTAAAGCGTTTTCAGCTTGGCGAGTCGAAACTCTGTGATCTTCGCGCACACAGATTAAACGACTTCTGTGGTGATCAATTATGATGTCAGCATAACGAAGATCAGCCTTAGGAGTTATAGGGTGTGGTGTAACTCCAGGGTCCAGTTGATAAATTCGCTGGTCTTCAAAATTAGAGAAGTAGATCGTGCCATTGCTAACATTGTACATACCACCCCCATACTCATGCACGCGTGTTCGAGCGTTTAATGGGGGTGGTGTCATGTCCGAGATATTTCCTTCTAGCGTCCGTCGAACTATGACATACCGTCCTCCCTCATTCGGGCGCACCTCAATCCAGTAGATGTCCTCCCCATCAAGAGCCATATAACCAAGCCATATAGTCTTGGAAGCAACCAGATCTGAAGTGATTGGAGATTCCCAAGAACCGTATGGCGCTACCTTTGGCTTGCCCATCTTTGATTACCCGTATTTCTATATGGGAGAAATGCGTAAATAATTTGCATGCATGCACACCATATAGAAAACTGCTAAGATCGATCGATTTTAACTTGTTATGTGAGTATTTGCAAAGTCGATATATCGCACGCTAAACTATTTCTGAGATTGTTCACTTTTTCTCAGGTTTACTGATTACAGCTTCTTCTTTCAGAGGCTCCACAATGAGTGTTAGCCCTTCCTTTGCCAAAATCTTTACCTTCTGATTGGGCTTTATTATTGTGTCTGAACGTGCCTTCCAATACTCGCCATGAAAACGAATAAACCCCACTTTCTCTGGACCAATCTCATCTATCGTTCGACCAACTCCGCCAATAAATTCAAGCACAGTAAGCCGCTTTTTCTTTGCCTTAACTATCTTGTAAAGAACCAACGCTGAGAAAACTGTCAAAATTGCTACAAAGGCTATTACTATAAGCATGAAGGGCTGATACCACTCTGGAGAAATCAACCATCGTGCAGGATCAAATCTCAGCAAGAGCAACGTTCCTACTGATAGGCAAACTATTCCAACTGGTCCAAAAAACTGGAGTCCTGGTTCTCGCATTTCTACGAATATAAAAACTCCGCCTAAGGTAATGAGTATGATAGTTAATAAATCCATATAGAACCCTAGTCCAATTAAACCCAAGATTAAAAGAATGCACCCCATGATTTCTCCTTCATATCCAGCAGTGAAGAAACCAAAAATGACACCGAAAACCCCAAGATTGAACAAGAGGTACGCAATCATAGGGTCTGAAATGATGCATAGAACCCGCACACGTATACTTGCCCCAAAATAATGTATTACCGCATTTCTCGTTTGAATTGTCAATTGCCGCTTTTCCGCCACTTCCACGCTCATACCATCAACAACCTCTAAAAGTTTTTTTAGCGTGTCCGCCACTATTTCCATCACCCCATAGTTTTTCGCATCCTCTGCCCCTATGTTAAGGTTTTCCGTCACGAACTTGGCGACAATCGTTTCATTTCTACCATGCATTTCTGCTCTTAGCTCAATAAACTTCGTTAGCGAATTGATTAACTTCGGGTCCTCTACCAATTCTCCAGTTGGGTATGCCCGTGGAGCGCAAGATCCTATAATAGAGAACGGTGCCATTGCCGCTACGTGGGATGAAAGGACGATGAAAGTGCCTGCAGACCATGCTGTTGCTCCTTTCGGATGCACAAATGAGACCACGGGGATGGATGACCTTTCAATCATGTCTATGATAGTAAATGTTGCATCCAGCAAGCCTCCATGAGTGTTTAAAACGAGCACTACGGCTTTAGCGTTGATTTTGTGGGCTTCATCCATTCCTTCCCTAACGAGTTCTGAAGCTGCAAAGTTGATCACCCCATCCAATTTTATAACAATTACAGAATCACTGCTGGATTCGAAAGAGGTGCAAACTCCTAACCACATAGAAAAAAGGAGAATCGTAACGAGTACATGTGCGACGCGTAGGCTCATTTCTTCTTAACCTGTTCCCCTTTCCTCGCGGTTGAGCGGGCTATGGCAATGATGTTCCCAAGTTCGCGTAGGTCAGTGGTTGAAGTAACCACTACCAAGTTCTTTTCGCGTGCGATGTCTGTTAGTGTTTGAAGCTCTCGCAGCTTTAGTGTGATCGGGCTTTTCTCGTAGACTTCTGCAGCCTGCGCCATCTTCTCTGCTGCAATATATTCTCCCTCAGCCACGATGATCCTAGCTCTTTTCTCCCTTTCAGCTTCTGCTTGCTTTGCGATTGCCCTCTGCATTTCCGCGGGAAGTAGGACATCACTAATGGCCACCGCGCTTACTTTTATTCCCCACGGGTCGGTCATTTCATCTATTTCCTCTTGAATGTTCTTTGTGAACTCTGTCGTTTTTATCAACAGGTCATCGAGCTCCGCGTGACCCAGAACATCCCGTAATACTGTCTTTGCTAACGTTTGAGTGGCGTGAACGTAATTCTCTACCTCGCAGACAGCCTTTATGGGATCGACCACTCGGTAGTACACGAACGAGTCGATATCGCATCGTATGTTATCTTTCGTAATTATTTTTATCATGCGTGCATCGTATGTTATGGTTCTTAAATCTACAATGCGTGGTCTGTCGATTCCCGGTATAAGTAAAATCAATCCTGGACCCTTGGCACCGACGAGTCGACCTAAACGGAAAATGACTGCTCTCTCGTATTCTTTCACGATTTTGATCGAAGACGCTAGGATGGATAGGATAATTATTATGAGAACAAATAAGGCGATGATTTCGTACATTTAAGGAGTCACTGAAAAATCATTAATACAGACATCCTTAAAAAAGTATGCTCAAGAGCGCTTGATTTGAAGCCGCAATGCATGCATAGAGTAAGATATAAGGTGTTAACTTTTCTAACTTCTAATTGTCGTTTCACTTTTATCTAACTGGAGCAAATATACATGCATGCTCACCTTTATAGCAACCCAAAAGTGACCGAAATCCCCTATCCTTTTCATGTACTTTTCTTCTGCTTGTCATCATGCATGCAAAAATATAGGTTTTCACATTGGTTTTACACATAAATGATTGGTTTTTTCCTATGATTTAGACTTGATAATTTTTTGTCAACTAGCGGCTCACAATTTTTAATTTGGAAAACTAGAGAAAATCCAAAATCTATGTGACAAGTTGTGAACACCTCTCTTCAGACTCTCTTTCAGCTTCTGTGGTTACTTTTTTAATATCCATGCATTGAATGTATTAAAATAGAAGTGTTAGCTCGTGACAGCTGTGAGTTGATAGTCGATGCCTTACTATGTCTACATCCTTCTCTGCAAAGACGGCAGCTACTACACTGGATACGCCAAGGATTTCAAACACCGAGTTGAACAGCACAAAAAGGGTCAAGGCGCCAGATACACAAGAATACATGAAGCTGAAAAGATGGTATACATAGAGGAGTTCAACAGCCGCAGCGAGGCTATGAAGAGAGAACACAGAATCAAATCACTCAGCCACAACGAGAAACAACGATTGATCAACAGCCAACAATAAAATGCATGCATTCAAACGATGGCGAAGCGTCTCTTTGTCTAAACCAACACAATCTTTTGTTGAGATATCTAGTGAACTTTCTAAATTTCTAAGAAATAACTTATTCAGAAATATGAATTAGAAAATTAAGTATGATTTTTCTCTTGTCAAATTCTACAGCTGCTCGAGCGCTCTTCCTTTTTAATTCATTTCTCAGTTTCATCCTTAAGATCTATGCAGTCGCAGCTGCGATAACTCTCGCTGCAACCTCTATCCATTTTTTGCGTTGAATAAACTCCACATCCCCCAACAATACTTTGGTTCCAATATTGACGGAACTGTCAACTTTCATTCTGACGAGCCATTCATGACGCCGATTGTTTGAATAAAAGTTCATTATTGATCAACCTGTCATGCAAACGCGTTCATTGAGGACTTCACGAACGCCTCGTTAAAATGTTGAAGTCGTTAAGATCTATTTTGCGTGTCGCTTGGACGAACCATCCCCAAGATTTGTTCAGATCTCTATTTCGGAAAACTTCAAGATTTGCTCTTACTTCTGCATCTATGATCACTGGGTCATTCAGGTATAGCTTTGCTTCTCCAACTCGAAATGTCCAAGGATACTTATCTTTATGTTGAACTTTGGGGTGAGGTTTCTTCTCGGGCCTTGACATTACCTTCGCATGTGCTATAACCCCTTTCCCACTCGCATGGAAGCACAGCCAATCCCCTGGTTTTAAGCGCTTTCTACCTGGCGTTCTTTCCCCGAAAGCGTATATTTTTTCTTGCCCGACGAGAGTCTGAATCACCTGTTCAGCTGTTGCCTCAGCTTCAGATTTTACAGGTGTAAGCCAATATTTGGGTTCTCCAGCTTCTATAGGTGGTTCTACTTCAATTGGCAGCTCTTCCAAAGGTGACTGCGCGACTACGCGTGCTATCAGCTCGACTACAGGATCAACCCTTGGGCTAGAGGGAAGCAAAATGGCCAATATATCTTCATGGTTGACCTCATATTCGTTCATCATCTCAGCGAGTGAGAGCAAAGATTCGACTGAGATAATTCGAAGTTTGTTTGTTCTCCTCTCTGCTATGATAGCATTCTCAAGTTGATTGACTTCAGGGTCCGGACGACCTACAACATAAAGGCCATATGCATTGTCCCAAGCTGGAATCTTCTTCTCAGAAATCAAGTCGTCCACGTAGCCAACCAACGTTGCCGTTCTTATCGCGTATGTTTCGGTAGTTTTAGCTTCCACGACAATATGAGCACCTGAAGGTGATTTCCAGTACCCATCAAACCCTATTTTGCCTCTGATCCCATGATACCGCCCGAACTGCACTTCAAAGCCTAACAAGCTGCCAAGATGATTGACCAGGTCCTGCAATGCCCGATTATATTGGTCACCGGACAGTCTTAAACACTCTTCGGTATAGTCACGGATTTGGCCAACTTCTTGAACGTTATCTCTCAAGAAGACTCGAAAACGTTCTCTTGGAGTTTCAACTCCAGCCGAGTCATCGAGTTTGCCTACTAGGTTTAGGATTTGTCGAAGGGATATAGCCGTCCTTTTTCCAATCATGTCACTCAATGTCTGTCCCCTCTTAACTTCAAAGAATCTAGTTATACTAACTGTTAGAGCAGCTTTTACGTTTTTATATGCTTTGACCAATCTCTTCCTCAAGCAACGACAAGACTAATGCATGCCTGTGGGTGCGAATCAAGCTGACATTTCACTGCAGAGCCCAAGAATAGGCTCAAAGCCAATCATTATGACAGAAATCGGTTCCTCGGCGGTCCCTCTTCTTCGATATCGTATGTCTTCATCCTGAAATTCACCAATCAAACCTGGTTGTTTACGGAGTCTATCAGCAACTGCACCTTCAATTCTCTGTCGAATGCGCTCTTCAGCATCAAGAGGAGCCACGAAAATTCTGAATTGCCTTAGATACTCATTGATGATTGGTGCCAACTCTAAGTACCGATTCAAAAACTCCAGCATTCGCTTAGGTACTATCTCTCTGTATTCCTTTTTCCACATACCACCCCATACAAGCAGTTTAGATCCATTAGCAAGTTGGCGTGGATCATATATTCTGTAATATCCATTCAGGCAGCTTTGTGTGTGCTCTACGAAGCGTTCAGCAAATGATCTTCCTGTTTCTCCTACATAGTAGGTCAAGTATTGGTTCTTGAAAGGAACTGTCCATAAATAGATGCCAGGTTGCTTTGCTTCGTGTGTAGTAAAAATGGAGTCATCTTCTGTTCCGTAAAACTTGAATGGTCCATACCAGCGCATTTCATACTTCTTAGAATCCACAAGTCTCGCATCCTTTTTGGTTTCTAATACAGCGCGCGTATATTGCTGTTTTCCTGTGCCACCAACTTTTGACAGATGGTGACAATTAGACCACAGCCAGAATTTGAATAACTGTATCCAGAGACTCCTGATTGCAATGTTGTTGAGTTTTACAATTTTATAAATTACAAACGATATAGAAAACGTAATTTTACAAGAAATTAACCTATTTGTAATTATATTTTGTAGAATCAAAGTGTAAGTAGACCATATGAGTAGTCTTGGAGGTTATGTACACCAAGGCTAAAGCGATAATAAGAAATAGTCTCTTGCATGAATGCCTGTCTATGCCTCGCGAGATATCTTGTGGAGCCGTTGTATTCAAGAAGAATCAGGAAGTAAAATATCTTCTCTTGCACTACGAGGAAGGTCATTGGGACTTCGTAAAAGGTAATATTGAACCGAATGAGAGTGAGAAGGACACAGTCATTAGAGAACTTGAAGAAGAGACCAGCATCATCGAAGCCCAGTTCATTGACGGCTTCAGAGAGAAGATAAGCTATTTCTATAGAAGAGGAGGCAACACCATCTACAAGGAAGTAGTCTTCTTTCTGATTCAAACACGAGAAAGCAGGGTTGCGTTATCCAGTGAACACGTAGGATACAAATGGTTAAGTTACCAGAAAGCTACAGAAAGACTCACTTTTAACATTGCTAGAAGCCTATTGAAAAAAGCACACCAGTTCTTAGAAAATCAAGATATGCATGCACAAGTGGAGAGAACGAAAAAGGCCTTGGATTGATCATGCATGCATTTTCGTAGCCTTTTTCGACGCACGTGTCAAAATGTTTTGAAGCTGAGTTATACTGGAAATCGTGAAATCTGACGCTTTCTGCAATTCATTTTTTCTTGCTTCGTAAGTGACGAGACCTACTGTTGTGATGCCTAATTCTTGTGCGGGTTTGAGTTCTCTTCCCATGTCCCCTATCACAACAGTATCGTCGGGACTGGACCTAGCTATGGCAAGTGCACATCGATAGAGTTTCCTTCTTTGCTCATGATAAGGAAAAAGAGGAAGTGAAGTCAGTCCGAAATGTTTAGCTGTCACATCTCGCGTAACAATGTCGCGAAATAGCTCATCGATGCCAAAGAACTTCAATTCTTCACTGACCTCTGCCGGAGTCTCTCTTGAAGTGACGCACATGAGTGAGTTTTTCTTGGATAGAGTCTTCAATGTAGACTCTGCTCCTTCTCTAAGCACCGAAAAGCGATATCTCTTGACAAAAGCCGCTGTCCAGTATTTGACTGCCTTATTGGTGAGTCCCAGTCCCAATTCCTTGAACACATCGGTGTAAGAAGGGAATTGAACACATAGCTGCTTAACCTTGCTTTTCGAAACAGTTATTCCGAAATGATTAACGGTGTCGTATATCACTTCTATTTCTCGCTGATTAATGTCAATCAGCGTCCCGTCGAGATCAAAAAACAAAGATTTCATAACGTTTCCTCTGTTTCAAGGTATCTTAACCACTACTTCGTTTTTGATAAAGCCTTACCTTAAAAGGCTTATATCTCCTCACAAAACTCATTGTCTAAAGCTTCTTTATCACCCAAGCTTCATTCTCAACCTCAACAAAATCAACACAATCTTCAAACTTTCCAATACAATTACACTCAACAAAATGCTTACAGTTTAGACAGATCTCAACTCGCTCACGTTTTAGCTTCCTCTTTAGTTCTTCATCTTTCATTTTAATCATCAATAAGCACGTGTTTAATAGTTGAATACACTAAAATCCTAAGAATGGAAAATCGTATGTATTCAACTAACTGCTCGTCTACACAAGATCAGAAATTGAAACCTGCATGCGGTGTTTCTGAAATGAGCATCAAACCGCGTGTATGGACGCTTCTGTTCTAGACCTTTTTAACATTGCTCAATGTTGATATAAGCGTCTAAAAAGCATAAAAGAAATTTGACATCACGCATGCACCACATTTTTTAGTAGGTAAACCCGGATTTAGTAAGGGAAAAAATGTCGCACCAAGTTCAAGAAATTGAAATAGATAAAATTCATCACAACAAACTCAATCCAAGGCTGGATATAGACTCTCAAGAACTCAATGAACTGGCAGAAACCATTAAGGAAGTTGGCTTGCTTCAACCGATTATTGTTCGACCAATTGAAAAAGGAGACTACGAAGTTGTTGTCGGGGAAAGACGATATAGAGCTGCTCAACAGGCCGGTCTAAAAACTGTAAGAGCGTACGTCCGAGACTTCACAGATGAAGAGGTTGTAGAGCTGAATCTAATAGAGAATGTCCAGAGAGCAGATCTCAGTGCAGTAGAAAAAGGGAATTGCTGTAAGAATTTGATGGATAAATATCCCAAAAGATATCCGACGCTAGCAGCAGTTGGTGGTAGAATAGGAGTTTCTGGCACAACTGTAAGAAGCTGGCTTCAACTAGTCGAAGCACCTTTGGAACTTCAGAAAATGGTGGCGCCAGCAGCTAAGATAGGGGTTCCCAGAGAATCTGGAAAAATAGATTGGGACACTGCAGTAACAATAACTCGACGTGTTAAGCAGCCCGAGAGACAAGTCGAAATCGCTCGAGAAATCGCAAGTAAACCAATCTACAGAAGAGAAGCAAGGGAAGTTATCGCCAGAGCTGCAATGGAACCTGAGAAGCCGATTAAGGAACTAATCAAAGCAGTTGTTGAAACTCCATATGAACTTCCTTTTAGACTATCCCACATGAAACCTATCCTTAACGGTGTCAAAACTCAGACTTCGAGAAAGGGTATACGAGATCCCAAAATCAAAATAGGCGCCAAGATTCATGCTGCTGTCTGGGAACCTCATTTTGCGGATTTGATCGTCACTTCAATCAATCGTAAGCGATTAGGAGACTTTACTGAGGAGGATGCCAAACGAGAAGGAGGATATACCTTAGATGAATTCCGAAAAGTCTGGATTAAAATTCATGGGAAGTGGGATGAAAATGAGTCTGTCTATGTGATCGGTTTCCAAGCAGAAGAAAAAGAGGAAGAGTAGGAATGTCTTGGAAAAAAGAGTCGATTATTGTCTTGGTCAAAGCCACCCCGATCTGGAGTGCTTCTCTAGGACGATACACAATCTGTACTGCTGGAATTGCAGAAGACGGAGGATGGCGAAGGTTATACCCATTTACTTGGAGAACAATCAAGAATAATAACATCAGACTATGGGATTCAATATCAGTTGAAACCAAAAAACCATCTAGAGACCAGCGCCCTGAAAGTCGGAAAATAAAGAATGATACAGTTGCGAATCTTGGATGTGCAATAAGCAATAGGGAAAAACGACGAAAATACTTGAATGGACTCACCGATTCTCAGATTCCTAACGCCACCAAAGAAAAGAAAACACTTTCAGTTATCAAACCCATTCTGTTTGAGTTTTCAGTAGAAAAAAGGGAGGAAAAAGTTGACCAAGCAACGCTTTATGGAGGGGAGTTCAAAAAAAGACCTTATCACAATATTGGAATTTTCTACAAGTTCAAATGCGGAGAAAAGGGTTGTGGTGTATGTAGAAAGGTTGGGAAATTCCACATAATGGAATGCTTTGATTTTGGAGCAAATCATCTGTACAGACGGTATGATGACGAGAATGTTGCAGAAGAAAAAGTTCGTGATAAGTGTTTTACGAAAATGAGATTTGATTATGATTGTTGGTTTGCAATGGGAACTCACAGCCTGTATCCCTTTTTGAGATGGATGGTTATAGGTCTACTATGGATGAAAAAAGCAATACCTACACCTTAGAATGCATGCATAGGATTTCTATAAAATATGCGTGAAACGGCTTTTGCAGATACCTTGCATTTTCATTTCGAAACGTTATATTCTGCTTGACACTATTATGAGAAGTCATAACTCTCATGAGGGAGCGTTTTGATTGAATCATCATTGAGTTCTCAGATAGAAAGAACTGGAAATATCTTGAGAAAGGGTGCGTCTGATCAGATTGTAGATTATAATAGACGCTTCGAGTCTATCAAAGGCCTTTATGACACTTTTCTTGCTGATCTACTTGTGTCAGATTTTAGCTACGAGAAAGCCTATGAGACAGCAAAGAGATTCTTGGGTTCTGACAAAGTAGAGTTTGCAGCGGTTGACGGTACTGAATACACTCGTCCATTGTTTGACATGGTGATATTTTTTGGAGGTTCATACGCTGCTAGAGGTACTATAGAGTTCAAAAAAGATAAACCTCCTAAAGTTGAGTATGCAACTCGCTTTCTTGAGCAAGGAAGAGGAATTTCCAGTTGCATACCTCTTTACGTTAACAAGGTTGTAGAAGTTGACAAGTCACTGAGTCCCATGTTAGAACTTGAACCCACTAGGATCTCTTTAATTAAGCCTTTGACTGACGAGTCAATAGCAAATAATTCATCGATTGCTTCCTGGATCATGGCTTTTTCGGAAATCTACCTAGCCTATAAACTAGCATCAGAACCAGAAGAAAACATCAAGATCTTGTTTCTTGACAGAAGTCTAACTTGCATGCAATCAAGTCTGATGTATGACACTTCTAGGAGGAAACGGTGGAAAACACATGGAGCTCTCTTTGGCTATGAAATTGATGGAGAATCTATCGATATGAACGATCTTGCATTTGGAAGACATCGGATTCTTAACAAAGATTTAGGGACACCTTCTCCTAGAGGGGACTATCTAAGGTACAGTATTATCTATCTCCTTGAAGGAAAAGATTCCCATTCGTCTTTTAACGAAATCTGCAGAGAATTGAGCGTTAAAGATGAGAAGAGACGATCAAGGGTTTTGCGATATATCAAGAAGTCTGTGAAAGAGAATTATCTGGAAGAGAAAGCAGGAAAGTATAAAGTAAATTCCAAGTATAAAACTTCATGGCAACGACTCAAGAAACTCGTTAACATAATCGGGAAACAACTCTTTGAAGAGATAGTAGATAAAAATCCTCTTCAGGTAAAGAAGGGAGACAAATTCGATTGGTTGACAACACAAGACATTGCTTTTCTGACATTGTTTTGCATATACATGTTGGTTGAAGAATGCTGGAATAGAAAGATTCTGCTTTTAGGAATAACTAAGGACACTGCTTCTAGAGATTTCAAGAATCATGTTATCCCTGTATTTGTTAATCAAAGAATATGGAAACACGTTGTTGATCAAGACAAATTGAGAGATGTTCCAAACACTGACAGGATGTTTCTTCAATCCATTAGCCTCTTCAACTACCAGAAAGTGAAGGTTCCTTGGAGTTTAGTGGAATATGACTCTGCCTTTCGAACTATAATCCCTGATCTGAAGAAGCGTATGGGCTATGTTAGTGGAGCGATTAGAAACAGGATAATTCCTGAGAGACTCTTCGTCAAATCTTATATTCAGCTTTCTCAAGCAAAATCTGATCCTCAACTTCGCAGCAACGTTTTGTTCATAGATAGACTAGTTTATCCCGATTTTGATCTCAAGAAGGAATTAAGAGTGTCTTTCAAACAGGATTATGGTGGAGCAACTGAACCTATTGATGTTATTGTGTTCAGAGATAAGAATATGGATAATGAGGTTCAGAACTTAGTCATGATAATGCTTGAAGCTATGACTAGCCCCAGTATTCCAGAGGTTTTTGGACATAACAAGCCTTTATTCATAGCTGACAAGGTGGCTAAATGGCATTATGGTCAGGCGAGGAAAATTATAGATACAACTGGACGATGGATTATTAACCGTCATGATCTTAGAAAGTTTGTGTTTTACATGAGTACGTTTAGGGAAAGGAGGTCACAAATTGAATCTGCAAGAAGAGAAATTTAAAGCACGTTTCACGGATTTCGATGGAAAGTTTCGGGGAAGGCTTAGTGCAGTAATTCCCAAAATGATGATGGGTGAATCTAAGTTTGTGTCAGCAAGGTTTGATTGCAGAGTGAAGGTGGAATACCAGAAAGACTTGATGGGTCTTCTGGAAGAGGGTATGCTATTGGCTGTGAGGAATTTCAAACCCTCAGAATCTGGAGAAAGGTTTACTCTCATGGAAATTTCCAGAGTGTGGCCAGAACACTTCGGGCTTCGAGGTCTAAGAGATTCAAGTTACTATCCAATGCAATTTGAGATCATAGAACAATCAGAAGGAGATTGGAGTACAGACGACAAATCTACAATGATGGTGCAAATCAGCTCTATACCAATAAACTATGACCTTTTCTTAAAAGAAGATGATTCATGTGAGTTCAAGAAAGGTTTCTCTTATCCGGTGATTGCAAGTAAAGCCTACATACTGAACAGTAGTATGATCAATCGCATGTACAACCAGAGAATAATCGAAAAGATGGCCATCGATGTTTCTGGGACAACTGCGGATGCAAGAGCTGATCCTCGTCTCGGAGTTATTAAGATGTTCGAGGCAAGTAAAGCGAGAATTCCTATCTACATCGACTTTGAAAGCCTTGTTAGGTATCATTTCGGAGTTTTTGCATTCACAGGTGGTGGCAAGAGCAATTTGACGTCAAATATTCTCAGACGGATTCTCTATCACACTAAAGACACGAAGGTTGTGATCTTTGACATTAGCTGTGAATATCCATTCCTGCTAATGGATGTCTTTGCTGATCCAAACATATCCTCGAAGATAATACTTGAGAATAGAATAGATATTGTTCAACAGTTCTACGACTCAATAGTCAAACCAAAGGAATACGAAGGTGACAATAGAGTACTTGAAGGCTTGAAGAAGATATTTGACTTCAAAGACAGAATTGGCTATTATGCCAAGCCTAAGTTAGTGATCCCAAATTATGCAAAATTCCTAGATGAGCTAAAGAACTTATGGAAAGGTTCTGCAGACAAGCCCCATTATGTCAATGCTATTGATGAGATTAAAGGTGCTGTGATAAAATACATGGAAGACAACAGATTCGTGGAGAATCAACCAATAGACGAAGAATTTGTCAAATTTATACATGAAAAAGCTTCTCAGGCAGTAAATAAGTTCAAAGTAAGTGACAGGAGCGGTTTGTACGCTTGGGGAAACACAAGAATTGAGTTGCTTGATGTATTTAGAAAGGCACGAGAAGAGGAGCAAAAAGAGATCAAAGGGTTGACAACCCGCAAGATTCAAGGATTGATTCAAGGGAGAGAGAGACTTGTATGTATATCCATTTCTGACCCGGCTACAATCAAGAGCATCGTTATAGCGCTGACTCGCAATATGCTTGCCGAGAGAAAGCGAGAATTCAAAGTGAAACCATACGTTCTATTTGTGTTTGACGAGGCTCAAGAGTTTATACCTGCAGGCGCATCAGGGATTGATGGAAGGTGCTCAGGGAGTGTTGAGACGCTTCTTAGGCAAGGAAGAAAATATGGTCTAGGAGGTTGTGTGGCAACACAGAGAATAGCTTATCTCAATACTAATGCACTGCAACAGTTACATACATATTTCGTTGGCACATTGCCAAGACCTTATGACAGACAGGTAGTAAGCAGCACATTCATGATTGACCAAGGAATTCTGGAGAAGACTCTTGAGTTTGCACCTGGTGAATGGCTACTGTCCAGTTACATTGCAACAGGAATTGAGAATGTACCCATTTTCATAAGAGCCGACAATGCAGAGACGGAAATCGAAAGTTTTCTAAGTTTCTAATGTGCAGTTTGGTTTAAAAAATCTTGTAAACCTCTAGAATTTTCTTTTAGTTAGAAATTGGGAAGTTAGAATCCTTAGGAAATTTTCTTTCGATTTTTTCTTATTTATCTTTATAATATTGATATGAGAGATTCTCAAAACAAAATCTTTCAGAGAAAGATCAGAACTATCAACCAAAATATTTGTATTATAGTTTTTCTACTATAATATTATAGTAAATAATATATAATGTTATAGTTAGAACACTATATAACACTATACGAGTGAGACTAATATGGACACTACAACCTTCCGAATCTTAGATACGATATCTGCAGGATTAGGTAAATCTTTTTCAATTAACCAATTAACTGCAAAGATCAAGGAGAGACATGGCACTGCTCATTATGCAAATATCTACAAAAAGTTACACGAGCTAGAAAGACAACAGATCTTAGACTTGAACAAAATAGGAAAGTCCTCTATTGTTAGATTGAACTTCCAGAACTATCTATTGATCGATTTACTAACGGAAATGGAGATAAAAAAGAAACTAGAATTTCTACAAGAAAAAACTGATCTTCAGATGCTTCTTCAAGAAATGTATAGATATCTGAACAAAATGTATAGCATAAAATCAATCTGCTCCGTGAATCCAAAGAAGAATATAAAGCTCAATAGATTAGAGTTGTTGTTTCTTCTGAAAACCTCTAAGGAAGAGTCACTCACACAAGATGAGATAACCAAAATTCTCAATGGACTACAAAAACTGCAAAATAAACACAATCTGAGAATCGATTGTCTTCTACTTGAAGAGTATGAGTTTTTAAATCTTCTAGAATCAGATGAAATAAACCCCCTCAAAGAAATTCTCTCTGATAAAATAGCTTTCTTCTGTCCTCAAGCATTCTGGGATGAGATTCGAGGAATTATTGACAGAGGAATAGAAGTCATAACTAAGGAAAGGGAAACGAAACCTGCAGAGATTACTGAAGTGGATCTAATCTACAATCTTGCAAGGTTTGGGTATAAGGAATTTGGCTCAAGAATAAGACAAGGACAAAAATTCTGCATTGAGTACATAATCATGGCACTATTGATGCAAAATGATGTGAGGCGTATCGAAGCTGTACCGATAATTCTCGCAAAACATAATACCAACAGTAGTCTCTTGCTATTTCTAGCTCAAAAATATAGGCTGTCGGGAAGATTGCTGGGCCTGTTGAAAATCCTAGAAAAAACAAAGCCAATGAAAGAGATCAAGAAGACGATAAAACTTCTTGAAGCCTTGAATGTAGAGGAGATAAAGGCAGACGAAGAAAGCATTCTACAAAAGATGAGGCTATACAATGCCGCTTGACAAAAGTCGTTTGCTTGATTTCCTAGCGGTTTTGGATGTTGAACTCAATAGGAAAATCACAGTCGTGGCAGTTGGCGGCACTGCAATGACGCTTCTCGATCTGAAACCTTCAACAGTTGACATTGACTTCACTGTGCTAAACGCGGATTATGATGATTTCAATAAGGCCTTGGCAAATCTTTCGCATGGTTTCAAAGTGGACGTATATACAGATGGAATGATCTTCAGTCAAGCTCTTCCTGACGACTACTTGGAGAAGAGTGTCCCGATAACTAGCTTCCAGCACATAAACTTGAAAGCTCTTCATCCGGTTGACATAGTAGTAACGAAAATTGGAAGACTAGACCAAAGAGACATTCAAGATATCGAAGCTTGTGTTAAGAAATCTAAGCTCTCAAAGACCCAAGTTGAGGAAAGAGCGAATCAGGTTCAATATGTGGGTCGAGAAGAGAACTACAAATACAATCTGCAATACGTTTTGAAGGAAATGTTCTGAGTATTCGATATTCTAGTTTCACCAGAAATTGTTACAATCGGAAGTTTGTTTTCTAAGTTTCTACTTTATAATCAAGTTTAAGATTTTATAAACTTCTAATTTTTATTTGGAATTAGGAAGTTAGAAGTTGGAAAGTTAAAATCGAGGGCTCAATCCTGCTATTTACGTAGATTAAGTCTATTCAAAATCCGTCTAGTGTTTTCCAGTACCCACATAGTGGTGAGTCTATTCGGTATGTCTCCACGGTGAACAGCCAAATTTCTGACATATGACACTTCCTGAAGCGCGCGCGCTTCGTGCTTATCAACAACTCCAAACTTCAGGGCCAACTGCAACAAAACTCCCAGAGATTTCCTTTTTGCGCTCACATCTTTCATTCTTAATGCTTCTTCCAAGGCTAACTCAAGGGCTATCGTAGTCCTAACTAAGCATTCAAGGTAGTTTCCTGTTCTAAAGGCTATATCAGCTCCTGCCAAAGGTTCTTCAACAGCAGGTTTTGTCGATGCTGATTGCTTCTCTTCTTTGATAAGTCTCCGGACTTCCTTCTTCTTTTGTTTTCTTGTTTCAAGACCATCTTGTAGAGTCTCGAAAATGAATCTTCTCAGATCATTAGCCACTTGTTCATAGAGATCCTCTTTTCCACGAAACTGATGGTATTTGAATTGACTCTTAAGGTCTTCTTCGATGAATTTGGTGAGTTTTTGGTCTCTTCGTTTAACCTTCTTAACATAGGTTAGACAGGGTTTCCGATATCTCACTGCTTCTTTGTACTCTTTCATAGCTATTTCGGAATATTCACGCCCAAAAACACCAACATAGATATCAGAATTTCTGACCGCCTTGAGTGATGCTTCCAGAACATCCCTTGAGTCAGCTCCCATATTTTCAAGCGGTACACACGCTAAGAACGGAATACTGGAGATTACTTTAGCTAGCCTGTTTCGTTCCTTCTCAAATTCTTCTTGGTCTGAACTCAAAAAGATATCGAGGCTTTTTCGTGGCATTTTCCTTACATCTGTTGTTTTCTTGTCTTGATTTATAATTCTTCGTATACAAACTCGTAACCTACTATGTGTTGTCTTGAATTTCAAACCTGTGGAAGTATGGAGAAACTGAAGGGAACAGAGAGGCTGGGGAGAGACCTACTCTGTGGAGTATCCGATAGTAATCGTTATTCGTACCATTCTTCTTCTGCTTCAGGATAATACGATAGGAAGTCACCTTGCATATATACGGGCTGTATCTCTTCCCGTACTCGTAATCGCTTTGCTCCAGAAACAAATACTAATCCGAAGCCGCTCCTTTCACATTTCTCACTTACACGTTCAGAATCCTTCTTGTACTCGTCGAAAGGAAGAGCAAGCCACTTGTAGTTACCCTTATACTTCGCCAACTGCCTGAAACCGTGAAATTTCGAGAATGCTCTTGTTAGGGTAGATTCTGCTTCAAAAACATGAAGGCAATCTCTGCGCGCCTGTATGAACATGAGGTCAGGTCTTTTAAATCGTAAATCTGTAGCTTCAGGCTTTGTCATTCGGGAGACATCGTAGTTTCGTAAGAAATATCTTTCGATTGCTTTGATCATTCTGCTTTCCCTCAGCATTTCGACCGACCTATGCACACACGTTCATTTTTTCCTAAATGCAAAATACAGGATAATCCCAAGTAGTACTAAGAAGGCAACAGCGGTTATCATCGTAAACATTTCTTCACGTTTCTGAATCTCGGATTCCAATCGGAGCTTGAGATCTGACACATAAGAAGCCACCTTGCTGATTGCTTGTTTTGGGTTAGCTTTGTCAAAAAGTATGTACTCGAGCCCAGCGAGGAGCCCTCCGATTTTCTTTTCGATTTTCCTCTCCACCATTGGAATTATCGGTTTTTTGATTATTCTAGCTGCACCTATTTCTTGATTCACAAATTGAGAACGGGTTCCCATATAGGTTAGCAATACAACCATACAGTCAGAGGATTTTATGTTATCGATAATCTTTTGGGGCAGGTTCTTCCCGGGTTGAAGATGCTCTTCAGCCAAGTAGACAATCATTCCCGCTTTCTTAAGGTCGTCTCGAATGCTCGTGACTAGTTTCATATCCCTTGTACTGTGACTAACAAAAACTTTGTATCTCATGAGCAACGACCGAATTCTTTCTAAGTATCTATTTTATAGTTTGGTTTAGAGAATATAAGCTTCTAAGATTCTTCCTTACCTTGGAAATTATAAAGTTAGAAACTCTCTCGGTTGAGCAACATGGCAGTGAAACATCATACATTTGTTTGTGGCACTTCAAAGAGTAAAACGGAGGATGCGTATTATATTAGAGCCAAAAATCGATTCTGGCGTAGCCTCTGCGAAGCAGATATTACCGATAGACAACTTGAGCCAAAGGAATATCGAATACTAGGTAAGAAATATGGAATCTACCTGACAGATATTGTTGATCGTGACAGTTATATCATAAGATATGATAGGAAAATAGAACCTTTTCATCTGAAAGATGGCTTGAAGAAATTATTCCATAAAATCGATGAAGAGAAGCCAAAGAGAATTGGTTTTACTGGGAAGAATGCTGCAACTTGGTTCTATCGATATTTGAATGATCTGGAATTAACAAAGTCTAATAATCCTGCACATAAACGAATTAGAAGCAATCTGGGAGATTACGGTCTTTTAGATTGGAAATATAAGAACGTAGACTATTCCTTGCTAACTAACACTCACAGAGACTGGCTGCCAGAAATATGGTTGGATTTCTGGCAACGTTGCAAGTATGATGTGGATCATTTGTGAGCGTAAGAGAGTAGGAAAAGGAGGAAATGACAATGCATGCAGGCCAGCTCTAACAGATTTCTAAGTTTTTACTTTATATTGAGTTTAAAGCATTCATGCAATTAGTTTTGCAGCTTGGTTCTCTCGCTTGGTTATCGGATTGACTGATCGTCCATATTCAGCGATTCCAGCAAGAACAAGTATGTCACATATGTGTGGTGCTGACTTCAAATCTACATGGCGATCTGGATAGATTTCTTTTGCCTTCTTCTGGATTTGCCATTCTATCGTGTCTGGATCATCAGCATAGAATCTTGTTCCTAATCTAGTCCATCTGCCTCTGTTTCTTCTGAGGACTTCCAGAGCGGTCTCAAATCTCCAGAACTCCAATCTCAGGACTGTAAATTGTTTACTGAACTCTATTTCTATGAACTGTTTTACCTCATTAACACGAATTATCTTGAAACGTTGAGTTTTCGTCTTGAAGATAGTTCCTCTAGGTGAATCTAAAGACTGGCTACGATTCGACTTCAGCCATTTTAGGAGACTTTCATCCATCAATCTTACCGCCTTACAATACAATTGAGGTTTCTAAGCTTCTAGTTTATAAGTTAAGGTTTTTATAGACTTCAAGTTTTTCCTTTGGCTTAGAAAGTTATAAACTCAAAAGACTCTAGATAATCTTTGAGCGATAAAAATGAACCCTGTCTTACGTGAGCAGATTAATGTGCCAAGAATTTGTGATGCAGCTTGCTTGAGGAAGTTCAAGACTTTGCTCTCACAATGTTTCACAGTAGAAGAAGACAGCATTCCCAGCCACATGACATTCAAAGCCAGACTTAGACGAACCGGTCTACCAAGAGAAGTACACATCGAAATTTTCACAAATGAAAACACTGAAATCAAAGGATCTTCAGAAATAGAACCCTTTTTCCAATCCATCCTTCTTGAGCTGAAGCAGATATTTCAGGAAGCAACCAACATTCTGAGCACGCAAAGCGTTGTGCGCGTGAACAGAGCTAGAAGAATAATGGCATATATGAGGACCATCTCTGTTGGAAGTGAGGTCGAAAGGATGGTGATTGTAACGTTGTGTGATGTAATCCTAGACCTACTGGTGACGGAGAAACTCTCC
The DNA here is from genome assembly GCA_030608565.1 of Candidatus Bathyarchaeota archaeon. GTDB lineage: Archaea > Thermoproteota > Bathyarchaeia > Bathyarchaeales > Bathyarchaeaceae > SOJZ01. The sequence continues at coordinate 37,212 of JAUWDY010000001.1, forward strand.
CTTTTTACTCATAAAAGACAAGATTTAGAAGATGAGAGTGTTGGAGTAAAAGTTGGGAAGTTAGAAAAACAATACAGAATTCCTGTTTACAAACCTAAAGCAATTCGCGACATTAGAGAGCTCAGAAACAGAGTAGCGCATGGAGGCATATCACCAATAACAGAGGAAGCTACTTTTGCTAGGGATACAACCATCGAAATATTTGAACTATTCTAGACGGTGAGATATTTGGCTCCAATAGTGATAAAAGTAAATAAGGATCAAATTTCGCTACTGAAACAGCTACTTATCAGCAGAATAGATGTTAAACAGCTCAAAACGACTAATCCATACGAAGTATTCAGAGTCAAATACTATGATTGCTTGATCATCGGGTATACAACTGGCAAGATAGTCGCTAACAAAGAGACTGCGAGGACGCTAATCTCAGGACTACTACCCAAAATCTCCAGAGAGCCAGACAGAAAATTGGTGATAGGGTCTGACGAAGCTGGTAAGGGAGAATGGTTAGGACCAATAGTTGTTGCTGCGGTAGCTGTCAAACCAGCCCAATCATTTGAACTTCAAGCTGCAGGAGTAATGGACAGCAAAGAATTATCCTTGCCTAGAATCCATGAACTCGCTAGTTTCATCAGAGATAATCACTACTTGAGAAAACATGTTATAATCACTCCAAGACGGTTCAACGAACTATTTGACGAACTTAAGGATGAGAATAGAACATTGAACGATCTTCTGGCTTGGGGTCACTCTACAGCAATAGGAGACATACTTGAATCGGTGCGTCAAGATAATGAGAAGATCAGAGTAATTATTGATGAATTCGACAGAATTAAGACTGAACAGCGCTTACGAAACGTTTTAGACCAGAGTGAAGTTGAAGTCATTCAACGACCTAAAGCTGAAGAAAATATTGCTGTAGCTGCTGCAAGTATAATCGCTCGCGACCTGAGGGAAGACTACATAGACTTGCTATGTAAGAGACTTCAAAGAGATCTAAGAATTCTGACGGTTGAAGATGCTATTGCAGACGAGAGGGCCACCGAATACTCCAAAATCAGCTACTTGAAGAAGCGAACACAGATGTGATGTGCGTTTAATAATTAATTCGGTGGTCAGGAAATAGGAACTGGTAGGAATGGGCTTGAAATTAGACCAAGCAAATGAACTTGCCCAACAAGCCAGTCAGAAAATGGATGCTGGTGATTTTGAGGGAGCACTCAATCTTGCTTATAGAATTCAAAGTCTTGGGTCGGATTATCGTGTGTCTTATTTAGTAAGTGGACTTCTGATAGACATTGGATTTGCGCTAGTCAGAGAAGAGATAGTAAAGGAAGGTGTTGAGCTACTTGAAAAGGATTTTGAATCGATAATTAGTTGTAAGGAATATGCACCTACGACATATTACAATCTTGCAAATGGCTATTACAATCTTTTCCGTTTCAAAGTTGAGAAGAATCCTAATGCTGCATATTTCAGAGAGACTGAGTTGGATCAAGCAAGAATCTACTATAGACAAGCGCTAGAATACGACTTACAGAATAAAGTGTTTGCGTCGAAAATCTGGGTGAACCTTGGAAATTGTTTTGACACTCTTGGTAGAGTGGTTGATGCTTTGGAATGCTATGAGGAAGCCTTAAAATGGAAACCAGATCATGGAATGGCTCTGGGTAACAAAGGAATAGCACTGCGCTACTACGCCCTAGTTTCTGGTGAGCATCAAGCAACGTACTTAATAGAAGCCTACTTCCTTCTGTCTCAAGCCTTGAAGCTGGGTGTACCCCCTGAAACTGTTGACACTTTTTCGCAGTATTTGGAAGATATCAAGAGACGCTTTCCAGACAAAGGAACTTTGGAGAAACCACCCCAATATCCAAGGTATAGAATTGATGCAGAATCGGATGTCGAAAGGTTCTTGGTCGAGTTTTGTTTGAAAAACAAACTGTTTTTGAATGTCTGTGACTTTTGCCAAAAGTGTGGTGCTGCCATTGGCGATACAGCGGTAATAAAGCGAATGATTGTAGAGATGCGCAAAGAACCAAAGAAGAACTCTCTAAGAGACAATCGCTATCTTCGTTTGTCAGAGTATTTGAACCAGATCAAACAAGATTATGTTTCTGCGAGGTTCTTGCTTGTTCTTTCGAAGTATCAAGGATTGAACTTGAATTTTGTAGATAGACATGTCACAATTATTGATACACTTGACCAATGCATGCATAGCATTTATATCCAATTAGTGAAGACATCATTCAAAAGCTTCTATGACATCCTAGATAAAATTGCATGCTTCATAAATGACTATTTGGAGCTTGGCATTCATGAGACGCGTGTGGATTTCAGAAAGATATGGTACATTGACCTGAAGAAAAAGGAACTTCGCCAGAAAATCGAAGAGAGAAAGAATCCTAGCCTCAACGCGTTGTTTGACATACATAGAGGCTTTCGGAGAGACGGTCCATATGAGAGACTGCAAGACACTAGAAATGCGCTAACCCATAGATTTGTCAACATCAGAACCTCCCAAGAATTTGAAGATAAGAAGAATATAACAGAAGGCACACTAGTTAAGCGCACATTAGAACTTGCGAGAATAGTAAGAAGCGCAATTATTTATCTGCTGTACTTTGTAGATTTCGAAGAACGTAAGAAAGAACGTGCACTGAAATGACAAGCATGCATGTATAGGTACGTGCAAAAAAAGGGAGAGTTTGTCGGGCATCTAGAACCTAAACTCTCTCCGTTTCCATACTACTTGCATTCTCAGGGCTTGTGCGAATCCTTTGTCAACTGTTTCCTCACTCATTCGGCCATAATACTTCTTGAGCATGTCGACACTGATCCAGCCGAGAATTTCCGCGGTGAGTTCATAACTGTAGTTTGTGGCTTCCAGCATGTCTTGAGCTGCTGTGTGCCGCCATATGTGAAAGGGCATCCCTCTCCATAGGTTTTCTGGGATTCCTGCCTCTTCGTAGCACTCTTTGAAGAGCTCGCCGACGGCGCCACCGTTGAAGGGAAACCATAGGCCTTTTTTCGGCTTTCCAAGGGCCTCATGCAAATTCGTAAATTCCGTTAGGAACTCTCCAGCAGTGCGCTTCCTCCATTCTATGCCGCCTTTGTCGACTACCGTCTGGATGGCTATCGGGTTGTGCCATTCCATGTCTTGTATCCTCGCTTGGAGCGTTGCCTTCTTTCTGGACCCCCAATAATAATAGGCCTTAGGCAGCAGTAACATCCTCTTTCTTAGGTGAGGCTCGTCGCCGAATTTTATTCCGCCTCGATATGCTCGCGTCTTGCAAGTCCAATTGTGCCTCGTCTTTTCTTCTAGCACTCGCATGAATGCGGTTCGCTGTTCAGGGGTTAATCTTGCCCTGGACCGCTTCGGTTCTTGGAAACTGCTGGGTATTCCTTTGATTGTTAGGTACTCCGCGCTTAACGCGTGCATCGTCTGAAACCATGATCTGAAAGTTTTCTTTGTGTTATCTATGCCCATGCGTTGTATGCCGTACCGCGTCTGGGTCGTGATTTCTCCGCGTTCCACTTTGGCTATGAGGATGACACATTCTTCGATGTGCTCTTGATTTAGGTGTGAAGGATGTAGCCTGAGAACACAGCATATTTTATGTAGGGAATGGATTCTTTGTTTAAGGTACCCGTGTGAAACTTTTCTGTTGTACGCTAGCATGTCTCTATATCGCTGCACCGCTGGAATCTGCTCAAAAACCGTGTAATCCATCTTCGCTGGGGTCAACGTGGAATCCGCCAGCGTCATCAGAATTCCATTGATCTTCTTTCTGGCAATTTCTTCGAGCCTCGCATAGATCGTCTTCCGCGACACCTGAAGCTTCTTTGCCAATATCGTAACCGAATCCGTTGCATACATCTCGATCGCATGTAACAGCTGCTCTTTTGTCACCGCTTTGGGCCTTCCAACCTTTCCATGAACTCGCTGAGAAACATCATAAACTTTAACATGTTTCACGTTCTTTCACCTCTTACGATTTTCCAAAACCCGTATTCTCCAATAAGGCTGCCGTCGATTCTCATCTTTTCCAGCCTTTTTCCACCTTTTCAAACCTTTTCCCGTCTTTTCCAGACGTGGGATAAACCGTTTTCAAGCTTAATTTCAAAAAACAAACGAAAAACAAGCTTTGTGAAAAACTAAAAAAAAATTATAGGGGGGTCTATAAAAGAGAGAGAATAGCATCATGTAACGTGTTACTTCAAGGTTTTAGACATGTAAGGCCCATCATAACCATAACCAAACCGCATATAATACCGCTTCGTCCCAACCGCACTAATAACAACAACCTTCCTACAACCATAATCCTCCCGTGATATCCGTTCAGCCTCAGACAACAAAGCCTCACCGTAGCCTTTATGCTGCCAAGCCTCAGCCACATGCGCTCCAACAGGAACCAAAGGACCATAAACATGAAGCGCCCGAACAATCGAAACATCTCCACCACAGATTTCAGACCTATGCGCACATTCAGACGGAATACGCAACCTAAGATAACCAACAAGAACATCGTTAACAGGATCCTCAAACGAAATAAAAACCTCTTCTCCCCCTGAAGCCTTCTCCTTAATTGTTAACAATCGAACATTATCTAGGTCAGGCTTCACCTTATCCATTAACCAACGATGCCCCACCTCACGACAACGCATACACCGACAACGCATCCCCTCAGCCCTAAGCTTCTGTTGAACTAACTGCCGAAGATTACTTCGATTCACCCCAGCCTCAATAAGAAAAGCCGGAATATCCCTCTGAACCCGCATTATCCGAATCCAAGAAGGAACCAACTTCTTCACCTCAAAAACAAGCTGAGCCGCCTCATCAGTAGTATATGGCACGTATTCTCCTCTCTTCCACCAATCATAAGCCCTAGTCCCCTTGAGAACGAGACAAGGATAAATCTTAATCATATCCGGCTTAAAATCAGAATTCACGAATATTTCTTGAAAAGCCTCCAAATCACGCGCATAACTTGAACCCGGCAAACCCGGCATAAGATGATAAACCACCTTCAACCCCGCATCTTTCAATACACGAGTAGCTTCAACAACATCTTGAACACTGTGCCCCCGATCAACCAACTCATAAACATCATCATACACGTTTTGGACACCCAATTCCACACGAGTCACACCCATAGACAACATGTGATCAACATGAGTTTCTTTAGCCCAGTCAGGACGAGTCTCCACCGTAATCCCAACATTACGAATTCGACTCGTCTCCGCCAGTTTCTTAGCCTCATCCAAAGACCTAGATCTCTCTTTAGTAACTGCATCCAAACATCCTTGAATAAAACGCTCTTGATAATCCACAGGCATGCTAGGAAAAGTTCCACCCATAATTATAAGCTCCACTTTATCAACCGTATGCCCAATTGCCTCCAATTGCCCAATACGGTGACTCACTTGCCTATGAGGGCTAAACTCATTCTGTATCCCCCTCATCGCAGCAGGCTCATACCCAGTATAGCTCTGAGGAGCCCCATAAGGAGGACCCCCAGGACAGTAAGCACATGGAACCGTTTTGGGACAAGGCCAAGGTTTAGTCATCACAGCAACGATTGTAATCCCGGAAATGGTACGGGTAATTTTTCTGCGAAGTAAAGGCAATAGCTTAGTTTTTTCATCTGGTCTGAGGCGACTTATCAGTTCCGAGCTAGAGGGAACCCGTTTCAATTTATACTGGCCAGCAACTTTCATCTTGACCAGATTGACATCTTCTTTTGAGGCACTTGGAAGCTTCATCAAACGTTCAATGATTTCTCTGCAAACTTCGTTACTCAAGTGAATTCATCTACAAACATGCATTACGCGCTTTTAGATAAACCTACAGCATACCAACTGAAAATTATGCGCCAGATCTATCAACTCAAAATCGAAATATTAAAAAATCGATTTCTAAACAAAAAAGGGAAAAGAAACAAACACTAAGAGGCCGCTACCGCACCTTGACACCCTCAAGAAAATAAGCCAAACCTATTTGCCAATCATTTGAACCTTACAGTAGATCGGTGTAGAAATTGGCACACACATGCGCTCAAACCGAAGGAGTGCCGCTATTCAAAGTTTTCAAGCTGATCTAAACCCAAATCTACTGGGAGAGGTTTCTCCGGCTCCGCACAAGGATCAATATTAAACAGACTTGGCGCTATAGTTCCAAACCCACTAGGCAAACGCGACGAATGCACACCCGTCATCACAAGCGTCACCTTCAAAATCCCAGCCAAACTCGGATTCACTCGGGCACCCCAAATAACAGTAGCATTGCTCTTCATCATCTCCGTAATAATTTCCCCAACCCTATTCGCTTCTTCAACAGTCATCTGATCATCACCACAAATATGAATCAGCGCCCCCGAAGCCCCCGCATAATCAATATCAAACAGAGGACTCCTCAAAGCATTACGAACAGCCTCTTCCGCCCTGCCTGGAGCATCCGACTCACCAACCCCAACAACCGCCAACCCACCCTCTCTCACAACAGTTTTGAAATCTGCAAAGTCCAAATTAATCAAACTCGGCGCCGAAATAGTTTCCACAATTCCTTTAATCAAGTTCGCCAACACTTGATCTGCAATCTTAAACGTCTCATTCAACGGAAGCTGACCCGCAAACTCCATTAGCTTATTGTTATCAATCACAACCACAGTATCACATTCCCTCCGCATCTCAGTCAACCCTTGAGCCGCACATTCAATTCTACCCTTCTCAATTCTAAAAGGCAGGGTAACAACCCCTATCACAATCGCCCCGTTACGCCGAGCAATCTTCGCCACCATCGGAGCTGCACCAGTTCCAGTCCCACCGCCCAAACCAGTTGCGACGAACGCTACATCAACATCTCTGAGAATCTCCTCCACCCGCTTCTCTGACTCCTCAACCGCAGCTCTGCCAACCTCTGGATCTCCTCCAGCTCCGAAACCTCGAGTCACCTCTTCTCCAATCAGTATTTTATGGGCGGCACGCGCCGTGTTGAGGTGCTGTAAGTCCGTGTTAATGGCTATGCACTCTGCACCCTTCACGTTCATCTCCATTAGCCGAGTAACTGTGTTATTCCCTGCGCCTCCCACGCCCACAACCACGATACGGCAGTGGCCTGGTTTACGGTTCTCCTGGACTGTGTTTTGCCAAGTTAACTGCAAAGCCTCACTGTTTGACCTAGCCATTTGGCTTTCTCCCCCATGCCTCAATGCTGAGAAGATCTCGAACCGCTACTCGGATAGCTTCAGCTCTGTTGGGATAAAATTTTTCTTGTACCAATTGATCTAACGCTCGGATGTAAGGCTCGGGGAGATATAATGTAATTAATCTCGTCTCGTATCCCTCCTGTTCAGTAACGTCTGTGAAAACAAGAAAAGCTTCGTAGAGAGTTATATTGCTATGTGTTAAGAAGTAAATATATTTCGATCATGCAAAGGTATGTCCTTATAAAGCTTTCTCACGACCTTCTTTTAGTCCGCTGCGTTTTTATGTGAAAATGGCGGCGATTTTTCGGAATGTTTTTTATACTTTTCTTATATGACTAAAATAACGTCTTATGTGTAGGTTACTATGTTTTGAAGCGTCGTTATAGTGGAGTGGAAAGAAGCTGATGACTAGAAGGGGCAAACGAGTTTATGTTAAGAGTTTTGGTTGTCCGGTAAATATTGCTGATGGGGAATGTATTGTTGGTTGTCTTTCGCAGGCTGGTTATGAAATTGTTGAAAACGTTGACGCTGCGGACATTTTGATTTATAATACTTGTGCGGTGAAGTCTCCTACGGAAAATCGGATGATAGACGTTTTGAGAAGAGTTTCGGAAGATAAGCGGCTCATCATAACTGGTTGTTTGCCGTTGATAAATTTTGAGAGGTTGAAGGCTCAGGTCAAGTTTGATTGTGTGTTAGGACCAGCTCCTGGTTCTGGAATCGTTGAGGCTGTAGATAATGTGAGTCGCGGACAAAAGGTTGTTATGTTGAAGTATGATTCGAAGCCGAGTCTTGATCTTCCCAAAACTCCTGTAAACGAAGCTGTTGGGATAGTGCCGATTAACTATGGTTGCTCGGGGTCGTGCTCTTATTGCTGTGTTCTCTTTGCGAGGGGACATTTGAGAAGTTATGCACCAAGTGAGATAGCTAGAAGGGTGCAACGCGATCTTGCTTCCGGCGTTAATGAGATATGGCTGACTTCCCAAGACACAGCGTGTTATGGAAGAGACTTTGCAACTAGTCTCGCGGATTTGCTTAGCGAAGTTTGTAAAATCAAAGAGAAGTTTTTTATTCGTGTTGGGATGATGACGCCGAATTATGCGCTGGAATTGTTGGATGGTTTGATTGATGCTTATAGGGATGAGAAGGTTTTCAAGTTTTTGCATTTGCCTGTTCAGAGTGGAGACGACGAGGTTTTGAGGCTTATGAATCGTTTCTATTCTGTGGAGGACTTTAAGAAGGTTATTTACACCTTCAGGAAAAAGTTTCCCAAGATAACGGTGGCTACTGATGTTATCTGCGGCTTTCCGGGTGAAAGTCGAGATGCTTTTGAGCATACAGTGCAACTTGTTGAGGAGGTTCAGCCTGATATTGTTAATATCTCAAAGTTTTTCCCGAGACCCCGTACGCCTGCTGCAAAAATGAAGCAGCATCCACCTGAGGAAGTAAAAGCGAGAAGTAGAAGGATGGCTGAGGTGGCGAGAAGAGTTTCGTTTAAGAAAAACGAAACTTGGATGGGTTGGGAAGGACAAATACTTATTGACGAAAAAGGGAAGAAACCAGCATCGTGGGTTGGGAGGAATTGTGCTTACAAGCCCATTGTGGTGAGACGCGGTGATTTTTTGCTTGGGAGGTTTGTGGATGTTAGGGTGGTTAAAGTTTTTCCGACTTATTTGGAAGCTGAGGTCATTTGATATGGTGTTCGTATGCGAAAGGTCTAGGTATAGAGGGAAAAGAGAGATAGAGACGGATATACCTGGGTCTAGAAGAGTAGTCGTGTGGATATGTAACAGTTTCTATCCCGGTCTACCGTCGTCATACATGGCATAGAAGAAACCAGCTCTCCAGTTTACGTCAACGTGGAAACACCGGAGCAACACAGCTAGCGGTACACTAGCATCAGGGTAATAGAGGTTCTCATAACGACTGCGATAACTGCAATGGCAATTTACAGCAAAAGAATGAAAAGTGAGAAGTAACGCAGCACATCAAACTACTTTTGGTATTATTATATCAAGTCAACCGGTATTAACGAATGGACAGAAATCTCCTGACATCTCTACCTTCTTGACCTTTTCAGATACATCTTCCAACTCAAAGCCATATTCTTGGGATGCGAAGCCTTAACCTCGTCCAAACGAGTTACCGCCGCATTCTTCGGAGCTTCCAAAACAAAATCAGGAGTTGAATACGCCTCATCCGATATCTTTCTCATCACCTCAACAAACCTGTCCAACTCCTCCTTCTCAAAAGATTCAGTCGGCTCAATCATCAACGCCTCATCAACTATAAGTGGGAAGTATATTGTCGGCGCGTGCATGCCATAGTCCAAAATCCTCTTAGAAACGTTAAACGCACGTACCCCAGTCTCTTTATACAGTTTCTTGGCACTAATAACACACTCATGTTTTCTCAGTCGTCCCTGAGCATAAGGAAGCTCAAAACCACGAATCTTCTCCAGCTTCTTCATAACATAATTAGCATTCAACACAGAAACCTCCGCCACTTCTTCAAGCCCCTCCGCGCCTAAACTAAGAATGTAAGCGAACGCCTTCAACAGAACCCCAACGTTTCCATAGAAGCCTCTGATTCTACCAACGCTGTGTGGCTTGCCATAGTCTAGACGATACTGTTTACCATCGGACACTATTCTCGGAACTGGCAAAAACTTTTCGAGTTCTTCGGACACTCCGATAGGACCTGCTCCCGGACCTCCACCACCATGAGGAGTTCCAAAGGTTTTGTGTATATTCATGTGCACGATGTCGAACCCCATGTCTCCAGGCCTCACTTTCCCAAGAATGGCATTAAGATTCGCACCGTCATAATACAGCAGTCCGCCAGCCTCATGAACAATCTTCGCGATTTCTTCAATGTTTTTCTCGAAAATCCCCAGTGTATTCGGGTTTGTCAACATCAATCCTGCTGTACGTTCTGAAACAGCGGCTCTTAACGCTTCAAGATCGACACAACCATCTTCATCGGAAGGAACGACCACAACCTTGAACCCTCCCATAGCTCCACTCGCAGGATTAGTGCCATGCGCCGAATCAGGCACAATAAGTTCAGTTCTCTTTCCAAGCTCATCGTTCAATTTGTGATAAGCCCGCATGATCAACGTACCCAAGAATTCTCCGTGAGCCCCAGCTGCCGGCTGCAAACTCACTTCGTGTGTGCCAGTAATCTCCGCCAGCCATCTAGAGAGCCGATACATGATTTCAAGTATGCCCTGAACCGTTCGTTCATCTTGATATGGATGAATCAAGGTTATAGAAGGCAATTTAGCGAGGACTTCATCGATTTTCGGGTTATATTTCATAGTGCAGCTTCCAAGCGGATAAAAGCCCGAGTCAACACCAAAATTCATCTGAGACAAACGAACGTAGTGCCTCACCACTTCAACCTCTGAAAGCTCCGGCAACCTTGGAAGCGTTTTCCTTCGCAACTTCTCCGGCAAAAATGCCTTTGTGTCTCCGACTACGCGCTGAATTTCTTTCTTAACTTTCGGTATGGTGCAACCTCTTCTTCCAGAGCGCCCCAACTCGAAGATCATTCGTTCATTCCAACGTGCTTGCCTAAACATTTACGATTTCTCCTCCAAAATTGCCTCTAAAGCCCAAGCGAGGCGATCAATATCCTCTTTCGAATGCATTTCAGTGACACAGTACAACGCGGTTTCACCCAACTCGGGAAGCTCCTTCGCAATGTTTTTTCCTCCGTGAACCTGATGTTGCAAAAGCCTTTCATGTACGTCGCGCGCAGTTTTCCCCGTTTGATCAAAATTCACTGTAAATTCTTTGAAGTGCGCAGACTTGAACATAGGTGTTGTGATTCCATCTATTTTCGCCAGAAGCTGCATCGCGTAACGTGCTTTGCACAGGATTGCTTCACCTAACTCTCTCATGCCCCTGGGGCCAAGTAAGGCTAGGTAAACTGCAGAGGCAACCGCACATAAAGATTCATTAGAGCAGATGTTGGATGTAGCCTTCTCTCTTCTAATATGTTGCTCCCTGGTTTGTAGAGCCATACAAAATCCTCTTTTCTTTCCATCAACAGTGTTCGTCATACCAACTGTGCGACCGGGCAATTGTCGGATTAGTCGCATGTCGTCCCGACAAGCAAATATACCAAGTAACGGTCCGCCATAGTTCATGGGATTTCCAAGCGGTTGGCCCTCACCGACCACAATGTCCGCGCCGTATTCACCTGGTGGTTTCAATACGCCAAGCGAGATGGGGTCAACCCCAACTATGAACAATGCCCCGTGGTCGTGTACTATTTCAGCGATGTCTTCAGCTTGCGTTTAAATAAAACCAAGGTATGCTGGGTTCTCGACATACACGGAGGCGGTTTTTTCTGAAATCTTTGTTTTCAAGTCTTCAACATCAAGTTGTCCAGTTTCTGATTCATAGCCGACAGACTTGATACGCATTCCTATAGGCTCGGTGTACGTTTTCAGTGTCGCTTTTCTTTCTGGATGAATAATTTTGGGAACGAGGGCTTCGGTTCGATGGGTTAGTCGAGCGGTCATACGTACAGCTTCACCGAGAGCGGATGCCCAATCATACATAGAGCAGTTGGCCACCTCCATCGCTGTGATTTCGCAGATCATGCTTTGATACTCGAAAAGTGCTTGCAACATTCCTTGGGAAACTTCCGGTTGATATGGAGTGTAGGATGTGAAGAGTTCTGTTCGTTGAATAGTGGTTTCAACGGCGGCGGGCACGTAGTGAGGCCAGCAACCAGCTCCTAGAAAGATAGGCATGTCTTGGAAAGTCTTGTTTTTGGATAGGATGGTTTCAACAAGTCTTTTAACTTCCTGTTCTGACGTTGGGCTAGGGAGGTCAAGTCTTCTTTTTAACTTGAACCTCTGAGGAACATCCGCGTAAAGTTCTTCTATGCTCTGGATTCCAATCCTCCTCATCATTTCCTCTTTTATTTTTGGAATAGAGTTTGGAATGTAAGGGTGAGTAAAGGATTTAGCCATGTTTTTTCACCGCTGAAAGTTAAGACTATTTCTAAGTCGTTTTCTTTAAGCTTTGTTAAAACGCTGGCAGACTAGAATGACCAGAGACCATCGAGCTTGTAGTTTTCCATCATTTTAAGCACTCATGCTATACCAAACTAAGACTATCAAACATCTAGTAAGAGTCACCAAATTTTACCGCTTTGCTTAAGTACTAAGAATAGAAACTCCTAAAAGGAATCAATCAATTGCTAACTTGACAAGTCTGTATGGGATGTTGAACCAATGAAGATGAATTACGAGGAGATGCTGAAGCGTGCGCGTTCGCAACTTCCACCTGAAATGCTTGAACACAAACGATTCGATATTCCTAAACCTCGCTGCCATGTTATTGGCATGCGAACAATTTTTCGAAACTACAAAGAAATATGTGATACCCTAAACAGAGACCCACACCATTTGCTAAAGTTTCTTTCCAGAGAGATGGCCACCGCTGGAACCACAGATAGGTCACGACTGGTTTTCCAAGGGAGATTTAGATATGACACCTTTGAGCGACTCATCAAGAGATACGTTGACGAATTCGTTATATGCCCAGTGTGTAAACGACCAGATACGAAAATAATTAAAGAGAAACGGCTCTATTTCTTAATATGTGAGGCATGCGGAGCAAAGTCATCTATAAGACCAGTATAAAGTGCTCAGATTGGAAGTCTACGTGAACGTGCAGAGACGCGGGCAATATACGCTTCTGGCTACATGCGACATCGAACTGCTAGGAAAAATCCTAAACGACGGAAAAGTTGTCTTCGAGGTACGAAAAGAGTTTTACATGGGACCAAAAATGAGTGTAGAGGAAGCTGTCGACCTCATGAGACAATCCACTATGGTGAACATGATTGGACGAAATATCGTTAAGAAAGCAATAGAAAATGGCTTGATTCATCCAGAGGCGGTTTTAGAGATCTCAGGCATCCCACACGCACAGATTATTAAAATATGATAAATGTCCTCTTAACCTATTTAAGCAACGTTCCTCTCCTTTTTTAAAGAAGTCTTTGAGGTAGCTTGTTGGGAAAAAAGAAAATTATCAGCGAAGAAGAAATCAAAGATATGGTGCTTCCAGTCGCGAACGATATGCTCGACATAGCTACGCGACTGTTAGGTTTTGACAGAGTTTTGATGAAATGTCAAGATGGTCATGAACGACTCTGTAGACTTCGCGGTAAAATGAAGAGGAGAGTTTGGATAAGAATAGGGGGCGTAGTCCTCGTTTCTCCGTGGGATTTCCAATCTCACAAACGTGGTGACGTTATTTGGCGTTACAAAAAATCTCAGGCTGAATGGCTTCGAAAGAACGGATATCTTTCTATTTAATGAGGAGGGCTACAGTGTCTTTTCGAAGAAAAGTGGATAAGAAGATACTGCGCAAGGAGAAGATGTATGAAATCAAGAGGTTGATGAGAGAAAAAAGGAGCGAGGAACTCGAGGTTTTGGAAGAAGTTTTTGACCGCTCTACGCTCATGACCATCTACGACTTTCTAAACAAGGGAACAATCGACGAGATACATGGTGTTGTGAAAGCTGGAAAGGAAGCTCGAATCTATTGGGGAAAAGATTCGGATGGAGAAGAACTCGCGATCAAAATCTACCTAACCATTTCATCTGAGTTCAAGAAGGGCATGCTTCCCTACATCGATGGTGACCCACGCTTCGCCCATGTTCGGAGAAACTCGCGGGCCCTCGTCTACGCTTGGGCTCGGAAAGAATTCAAAAACTTGCGGTGTGTGCGCGAGGCTGGAGTCAAGGCTCCTAAACCCATCGCTGTCAGCAAAAATGTGCTCATCATGGAGTTTATCGGGAAAAACGGGGTCGGCGCTCCTGTCATGAAGGAAGTCCCTCCACAGAGTCCAGAACGAGTTTACCGACGGCTACTAGCCTACGTAAAGAAAATGTATCATAAGGCTGAACTGGTGCACGCAGACCTAAGCGAATACAACGTTATGATGTGGAAGAACAAGCCTGTTCTGTTCGATGTTTCACAAGCGGTGTCCCGCAAACATCCCATGGCTCACCAATTTCTGCGAAGAGACTTAGAAAACCTCTATCGATACTTCAAAAAACTGGGTGTAGATGTACTATCCGTAGATGAAATGTACAGGAGGGTTTTGGGTGGCAAGCGCTAGCACCTTCTTGAAAATTCCGCGAGAACGCATCGGAGCACTTGTAGGTCCTAACGGTCGCGTGAAAGAAGTCATCGAGAAGAAGCTCTTGGTTGATCTTGAAGTTGACAGTGAAACAGGTGGCATCAAAATAGTACTAACGCCCACTGCACAAGACCCATCTCTTCTCTTCAGAGCCAAGGAAGTGATTACCGCAATTGGCAGAGGCTTTTCACCGGAACGTGCGTTTAGGCTGATTGGAGACGATGAAGTCGTGTTGGAAGTCATTGATTTACGGGAGATTGTCGGCAAATCTCAGTCTGATATGAAGCGACTAAAAGGGAGAATTATTGGGAAGGAGGGAAAAACCCGAAGGATCATTGAGGAGTTGACTGAAGCTAGCGTTTCTGTGTTTGGGCACACTATTTCTATCATTGGGGACATGGAACAGGCTGAAGCGGCGAGGGAGGCGATTCAGATGTTCCTTAGGGGAAGCCAACATCGCACGGTGTACCGATTTCTACATAGAAAAAGAAGAGAACTGAAGAAAAAGAAGATGGAACTCTGGGAGCCGTCACATGAGAAATTAGAACCGTGAGTGAAAAGAGCCTCTATTCTCTTCGATACATCATTTGTTATCATTTAATAGTTCAAAGCTAAAATAATTATGTAAATTCTAATTTTTTATGTGTTTTTTGTGAATCTGCTTCAGTTCTTCAGTCACCAGTTTTTTCTAATGCGGTTAAATTAAAATGTAGGAAATAGTATTTTGAAGAGGATGATGTGTGTAACCGTAAAAAACTTGAGGAGTTATAGGAGGTTGGATGGGTGGCACAAACTTTTGAAGAAATTAGTGCCGCTGACTTCTTCTACCGCAACCGAGACATAGCTGGTTTCACCAATCCAGCAAGGGCAGTCTTCTCATCTATGAGAGAACTTGTAGAAAACGCCCTTGACGCCTCCGACCTATACAGCGTATCTCCAGACATATACATCCGGCTGTCTCAAGAGGATGAGGCAGAACCTGATGAAATCGCCGTTTATACGTTAAGAATCGAAGACAATGGTTCAGGCATTCCACCGCGTCACATACCCTCTGCATTCGGCCAGGTTTTGTTCGGTTCAAAATACAAGTTAAAACAGGCAAGAGGCACGTTCGGCCTCGGAGGAACCATGGCAATACTCTACGGCCAAATTACCACACACAAACCGGTTTACGTTGCCTCAAGCACCGGCACATCAAAAATTTACAAATATAAATTAATGATAGACATCCAAAGAAATCGTCCCCTCATTTTAGACCGCAAAATCCAGATAAACAAAGACAAATGGCGTGGAACAATCGTGGAATTTTGCCTAGAAGGCGACTATTTCCGAGCTATGCCAAAAATCTTGGAATATTTGAAACAGACAGCGTTGGTGACACCGTACGCAAATATAACTTTCATTGACCCTAAAGGACGCTTATACAAGTTCACCCGCGTCACAACGAAAATGCCACCGCCACCCAAAGAAACACTACCTCATCCATATGGAGTGGATGTGGAAACTATTCAACGCCTTATACGAATCACTCCGTGCCGAAACATGCTAGACTTTATGAAAACACATTTCCATAGGGTTGGCGAGAACATCGCGCATCACTTTTTAGAGTTTGCTGGAATAAGCGAGAGAAAAAATCCAAAAAAATTGAAACCTCATGAGATCGTGAGGCTTGTACGAATGATAAAGAGGTTTAAGGGCTTCCTTCCCCCAGACGCGAGTTGCTTGTCTCCGTTAGGTGAAGAACTGTTAAAGGCAGGGATTCTTAAAGAATTGAAACCAGAGTTCACTGCAGTTTTTCAACGCAAACCCTCAACTTATTCTGGTCATCCTTTCATTGTGGAGACGGCGATAGTGTATGGCGGAGATGTACCGAAGGACGATTTTCCTGTGTATCGATTTGCTAACAGGATTCCATTGTTATATGATGAAGCTAGTGACGTTTCAGTAAAAGTCATAAGATCCATCAACTGGCGAAGATACAAAGTTTTACCTGACATGCCCATTGCTATTCTGGTACATGTGTGTAGCACGAAGGTTCCCTACAAAACTGTGGGCAAAGAGTTCATAGCGGACAGACCGGAAGTGAAGAGGGAAATCCTGAACGGTATTCGCGAGGTGGCCCGTCAACTTCAACGCTTTTTGACTAAACGGGAACACGTTGAAAAAGAAAGGAGGCGACTATCCGTCTTTTCCAAGTATTTGCCCAAGATCGCTCGGTTCTCCACGGAACTAGCTGGAAAAGAAAAAACACCTGACATTAAAAAATTGTTAAGGACTGTGAGAAAACTTGAAGAAGAAAAAAAATGAAAGTTCAGTTACGGAGAAGCGAAAGAAAGTTCTAGCTGGTTTGGAAAACTTTGGAATGAAGCTCTATGACCAGATGGAAGAAGGCGTTTTCCCTTGGATTAAGATGCCAAGCCGATCCATCGAAAACATCTTTTACAGTCAAGAGGTTCGGCAATACATTTTAGGAGACAAAACTGTACGTAGAACTTCTCGGAATATACGTCACATTCGCCCTCTTACGCGGCTGGTTTGGGCTGCCCGTTTTGTCCATGAACTTACGCAACATCGGAAGACTTCTACTCTTCGTGATGTATATTATTCGGCGCAGGCATATGACATGACGTTCAAGGACCAACCGGAATCCAACAATATCATAACTGACCTTGAAACCGTGGTCGGTCTCTCCCGAGAGGATTTTAACGTTTTTCCTGAAGAACGTTCAGCCATCTTCGGCGACTTAACCATCGAATACACAGTTCCCGGCTATGAAGGTAGACAACTAAATTTAACATCACATCCCGACGGAATGATGATAGGCCCAGCGCTTACTTCTGCCAATTTTGTCAAAACCGGCGCAGACATGGTTATAGCTATCGAGAAAGGAGGCTTATTCACGCGTTTCATAGAGGAGGCGGTTCACAAAAAATTCAATGCACTCCTTGTGCTTACGGCAGGTCAGGCCCCCCGCGCTACAAGACATTTTATTCATAGACTAAACAAAGAGTTAGACCTCCCAGTACACATATTCACTGACGGCGACCCATGGGGAATGCACATTGCGATGGTTATCATCTCAGGATCAGCGAACGCAGCCCATCTCAGAGAGTTGACTACTCCCGATGCCACTTGGAGCGGTATGTGGGCAACCGATATCGTAGATTATAAGCTACCGAGTGATCCGTTGACTAACATAGATATCAAACGCCTCCACGAGCTGCAGAGGGACCCACGTTATAAAGGAAAGCTTTGGCAAAGAGAAGTGAAGAAATTTTTAAAGATTAAGAAAAAGGCGGAGCAAGAAGCTTTCAGCAGATACGGATTAACATACATTGTTGATGAATATCTGCCTGCGAAGCTGGAAGAGACTAGCTGATTTAATCTTCGTAAAAGTGCCCGACTCATCGGTATTTTAATAAGGTTAAAATAACGCTTTCACAACCTGAAGTAAGCCTAGAATAGAGGGTGGGATATGAGCGAAGAGGTTGGTTCCGGATTAACTATAGCCGAGAAAATCTCTGGGTTAATAGCTCTCCTCATAGGGGCGACAATCATCTATTTTACGTATGCTAGTCCCCCTTCGGGATATGTTAAGCCTTTCTCTGGCATCTTTTTAGTCGCTGGCTTTGTATTAGTAGCAGTCGGCATTGTTTTAGTGTTAGCAAGGGCTGAATAGACATAATTTTGGCGCCGCCGGACGGATTCGGACCGTCGACCCACTGGTTAACAGCTTCAACCTCTGATAGAGATTCTATCAAAGTCAGTTGCTCTACCTAACTGAGCTTTCGCCCACGTTTATGTTGCGTGTACGGCGGCTTGATTTTTCAACGGCGCCGTTTAATTTGACACTTTGTAGCGATATTTAAAGTTTGGTTGCAGAGACGCCGAGCTTCAGATGTGCACGCATAATATACAAGTGGTTCCTTTAGCGAAAGAGGAATTAGAAACCTTTTTGATGTTAAAGAACTATTCAATTAACCAAAGGAGGTACTATCATGAGTTGGGGAATTAAAAACCGTTTGGCACGACTAATACAACCTGATGGTCATTGCTTGTTTTTGCCCATAGATCACGGATATTTTCAAGGACCTACCACAAAATTAGAAA
The DNA here is from genome assembly GCA_030608565.1 of Candidatus Bathyarchaeota archaeon. Lineage (GTDB taxonomy): Archaea > Thermoproteota > Bathyarchaeia > Bathyarchaeales > Bathyarchaeaceae > SOJZ01. Next base: position 55,703 of record JAUWDY010000001.1, read on the forward strand.
AGCCAGGCGAAACTGTCAAACCACTTCTCCCTTATTGCGATGCGATTTTTGTCACGAGAGGAGTACTGCGTTCATGTATAGATCCGAATAGTAAAACACCCATCATTCTAAGAGTATCTGGGGGTACGAGTATTGTTGGAGAAGATCTGGCCAATGAAGGAATAACCACATCTCTAAAAGAAGCTATACGTCTTAATGCGTCAGCCGTAGGTCTTTCTATCTTTGTTGGCAGCAAATATGAACATCAGACATTATTAAATCTTGCAAGACTCGTTGATGAGGCTGAAGAATATGGAATTCCTGTAATGGCGGTTACTGCCGTAGGTAAGGAGTTGGGAAAAAGAGAAGCCCGTTATCTTGCTTTATCCTGTAGAATTGCCGCTGAACTGGGTGCCAGAGTAGTAAAAACTTACTGGTGTGAAAACTTTGAAAAGGTTGTAGATGGTTGTCCTGTTCCAGTCGTTATAGCGGGTGGACCTAAAGTAGACACGGAACTTGAGGTATTTGAATTTGTTTATGATGGTATTCAAAAAGGCGCTATAGGTGTAAACCTAGGAAGAAACATTTGGAAAAATGATTACCCAATTGCAATGATCAAGTCTATAAGAGCAGTAGTTCATGAAAACGCCACCGCAAAAGAAGCAAATGAATTGTTTGAGAGTGTCAAGAAAGAAGAAACAGGGCAGTTGCTGGCATCATGCGAGTAGCGATGTATTACAACAATAAAGACATTAGAATAGAGGAGATGCCAAAACCGAAAATTGGTCCCAATGAATTGCTGGCAAAAGCTATGGCCTGTGGTATCTGTGGCAGCGATGTGATGGAGTGGTATCGCATCAAAAAGGCGCCGAGAGTCTTAGGACATGAGATGACTGGAGAAATTGGAGAAATTGGAGATAATGTGAAAGATTTCAAAGTTGGGGATAGAGTTTTTGTATCCCACCATGTTCCCTGTAATAAGTGCCTATATTGTTTAGACGGTCAACATACTGTATGCGAAACTTTACACAATACGAACCTTGATCCTGGCGGGTTCTCTGAATTTGTTCGTGTGCCAAAGATAAACGTTGAATATGGAACATTTTTGTTACCTAATGAAATATCTTTCGAGGATGGAACCTTTATCGAGCCTTTAGGCTGTGTTATAAGAGGGCAAAGAAGAGCAAGCATAAAATCAAATCATACTATCCTCGTCATAGGCAGCGGTATCTCCGGATTACTTCACATAAAGCTTGCCCGTGCTAAAGGTATTAAAAAAGTGATTGCAACCGATATCAACGAGTACCGGATGAATGCGGCAAAGAAATTTGGAGCAGACGATGTAATCAATGCTAGAGATGACGTGCCCGCCCGTGTAAAAGAAGTCAACAAAGGTAGACTCGCTGATCGTATTGTTGTCTGTACAGGAGCTGTATCAGCTATCAAACAGGCTTTGAAATCTATAGATGCTGGAGGCACTATTCTTTTCTTTGCTCCTACCGAGCCTGGAGTCGATATCTTTCTACCCTTCAATGAGTTTTGGAGTAGTCAGACAACTTTAACGACTACCTATGCTGCTGCTCCTAATGATCTTGAAAAAGCGATAGAATTGATTCGTTCTCGCAAAGTGAAGGTACACGATATGATAACACATCGATTGAGTTTAGCAGAAATAAGTAAGGGCTTCCAACTTGTTGCAGATGCGAATGAGTCTATCAAAGTGATAATAAAACCACGGAAAGAGATTGAGTTCGATTGATGCTCGTATGAATGGAGATTTATCGTATCCATGTGGAACGTCGAAACTTGGAAATTCTACGGTCTAACTACTTCCTTCCGTTCAGTCGAAACAGCAAACAAAGGATAGTCGTTCTTCAGTGCAGATTCTTTTTCAGTCTACCCAAAATGCATGCATCAGCTATTCTTGTTGACCAAGACTTGATTATGTTGAAACGAAATATGGTCTCGCGAATGTATCAATGAGAGATGAAGACCAACTATGAGAAGGTTAAGTGGGTTTTCTTGAAGCGTCAATAATTCACCAGAAGTTTCATTTATACGATGTGCCCATACAAACTGTGGGAAAAGCCTTGATGGTTGGCGTCGTTGGAAAACCCAACACCGGCAAGTCCACGTTCTTCTCCGCTGCAACACTAGTTCCAGTTGAGATTGCGAGTTATCCGTTCACAACCATAAAGCCGAATCGAGGAATAGGCTACGTACGAACCCCATGCGTGTGCAAAGAATTTAACGTAAAAGACAACCCGAAAAATTCCACATGCATAGACGGAATACGATTAATCCCAGTCGAGTTAATAGACTGTGCCGGCCTCGTACCAGGAGCATGGCAGGGAAGAGGACTGGGAAACCAGTTTCTAGACGAAATTAGAAAGGCAGACGCCCTCATCCACATTGTGGACGCCGCTGGAACAACGGACTCGGAGGGAAAATTGTGCAAGCTTGGTTCTCACGATCCCGCAGAAGATGTACGTTTCTTGGAGAAGGAGATGACGATGTGGCTTGCGCAGATATTGAAGAGGGACTGGTCTAAAATCGCTAGAACCGTTGGGTCGGGTACAGAGGACCTGTTCACTCTCCTCGAAGAACGGTTCAGCGGACTCGCCATAAAGAGAACACATGTCATGGAGGCACTGAGAAAAACAGAGCTTAATGCAGAAAAACCAATCCTCTGGAGCGACGACGATCTCATCAAGTTTCTCGACGTTTTGAGGAGAATCTCTAAACCCATGCTGATTGCGGCAAACAAAATCGATCTTCTACCAGCGGAAGAAAATGCTGAACGATTGAAAGAGCTGGACTATACGGTTGTTCCATGCTGTGCAGAAGCAGAGCTGGCGTTGAGGAGAGCCGCAGAGAAAAAGTTGGTCGACTACAAGCCTGGAGACTGCAACTTTGAAGTTATGAAGCCTAAGGAGCTAACAGAAGTTCAGAATAAAGCGTTAAAAGTAGTTCAAGAAAGGATACTGCAGAAATTTGGATCCACCGGCGTACAAGAGGCCATTAACATGGCGTTCTTTAAACTGTTGAATATGATTGTCGTTTATCCAATTGAAGACCTTGAACATCTCAGTGATCATGAGGGCCGAGTGCTTCCAGACGCATATATTGTGCCCTACGGCACCACCGCACGACAACTAGCTTACTTAATTCACACAGAATTAGGGGAAAGTTTCATCTATGCAGTTGAGGCTCATGAAAAGAAGAGAATTGGAGAAGACCATGTGTTAAAGGACAGGGATGTGGTTTCAATAGTAAGCGCTAAGAAAAGAGGTTAAGTTTCCTTCCTTTCATTACGCTTTTGATCGGACTTCTTTTTCAAGCCAGCCTGTTCTAATATTTTCTTTTCGGTCACGCGACGTATACGGCTTTATGTCCACAACTGGTGTGTCGTCTACCATGTCGACTCCTCTAACCTTCAATATGTTTCCTTTTCTCTTCAAAAGTTCTACAACAGTGAAACCTATAGGGTTAGACCTATTAGGATGTCTTGTGGCAAAAATGCCGCGTAAGCCTTAGTACCAAAGAGGTTTCACGTGAAGCGAATAACCCTATCGACTTAAGTTCTCTCTTCACTCCTACGCACCCCTCTATAGACTAACCACACGCATATTCTACTGGCCAAAACGCCTCTTCCGCCTCTGATACGTCCGGACAGCCCGCAAAAGGTCGATACGCCGAAACTTAGGCCAATACACATCTAAGAAACAAAGTTCACTATATGCACACTGCCACAGCAAAAAGCCACTCAGTCGTTCCTCCCCAGAAGTTCGAATAATCAGATCCGGATCCTGTTTAGGCATATGAGCCGTATACAAATACTGCTCAAAAACCTCTTCATCAATCTCGTCAGAATCCATGTCTCCCCTCTTCACTTTCTGAGCGATCTTTCTCGTTGCATCCACGATCTCAGCTCTTCCACCATAAGCCAAAGCTATATTCAAAAAATGCTCATCATAACCTTTCGTGGCCTTCTCTACCCGTCTAATTATCTCTTGGAGCTTCTTCGGCAAAAGACCGATCCTACCTATAACCTTAACTCGAACCTTTTGTTCATGAATACGTTTGTTTGTGAGAATTTCACTCAATTTTTCCTCAGCTAACTGCAGGATTTCACCCACTTCTTGTAAAGAGCGTTGAAAATTTTCGGTTGAAAACGCGTAAAGAGTAATCGATTTTACATTCAAATCCAAGCACCAGTCTAATAGCTCTTCAACCTTCTCGGCGCCGTGCTGATGGCCAAACAAAGGATTTAACGACGACTCAGAAGCCCATCGACGATTTCCATCTAATATAATAGCGATGTGTTCAGGCTTCATACCATTCTTCACCTGCTGCCAGAGCCACTTCTCGTAAGCCTTATACACGCCGAGTAGAGACAACAACGTCTGCAGCATTATTTAACCTCGAATCTTGCAGCCCTAAGCGCATGCGCACACAAACAGTGACGTTCTGAGGGTAAGTGCTTGATAGTTTCTCTTAAAATTTGCTGAATAACTGGATTTTTCTTTTCTGCTACATTAGCCACTTCATCAGCGGTTAACTGTTGTTGCATCCCCGCCGCCATGTTCGAAACAAAACATATGGTTGCGTAACACATTTCCAGCTCACGCGCAAGCATAGCTTCTGGTGCACTCGTCATACCGACAATGTCACAGCTCAACCGTCTAAACATTTCAATCTCTGCAGGAGTTTCGTAACGGGGGCCCTCCGTGCAAACCAGAACAGCGTGATCCCATACCTGCACACCCCGTTCCCTAGCCGTTTTAATCAAAAGTGCACGAATCGTCGGACAGTACAACTGAGACATGTCTACATGTGTAACAGGGGCGTCGTCGTAGAAGGTGAGCTGTCTGAGTTTAGTGAAGTCAACCAAATCATGTGGAACAACCAAGTCGCCTGGTTCAAAATCGGATTTTATGGCTCCAACCGCGTTTGTCGCAACGACTTGTTTGACACCAATTTTGTATAAAGCAAAGACGTTTGCTCGATAATTCACCTTGTGTGGAGGAACAGAGTGATGGATGCCGTGGCGAGGCAGAAACGCAACGGGTTTTCCGTTAACTTGACCTAGGGATATGGGAGGTGGGAGGCCGTAAGGGGTTCCAACTCGAATCTGCTCGGCGTCCTTCAACAAAGCTTCTAAACCAGTTCCGCCGATTATTGCCACATCAGCCTTCGCTAAACTCTTCAATTTCTTCTTTCTTCTCCCTGAAAAAACGAGCATATTTTCTATGCAGCAAAAAGGTGGCTAAGACGGCAGCTACGATCAAAGGTATGCCAATAATAATAGTAGCTACAAGCCCTACGGTGTAAGTTTCTGCCTGTTCAGGATAAATAAGAATCTGTGATGCTTGGTAAAACATTGGCCACGACCATGCAACCGCAACCACAATGACAATGGTGCGCCACATCCGAGGGTCATGCTCGAAATACCAGCGGATTGCCCTACCAGAAAGCAAGACGCAGATGCCAACTATTATAAGAGCTATAGATCCTGAAATGAACCATCCTATTAGGTTGGGAAGTAGAGCGATCCATTGACCAAAATCTACTGGAGGCGGCTGAGGAATCGAATCTGCGGTAGCAACTCCTCCCAGATAGCAACCGACGAGACCTAATAGAACCCCAGCGACTGTAGAATAATTTGCTATTTGTATTGGAAGGGGTGGTGGAGAATATTCTCGAACGAATCTGTAGAACTTCAGTGCTGCTTTGTCAATTCTGAATCCTTTTATGAGAAGGAATGCGCCACAAACGATGAGAAAGGCTATTCCTGTGTATCTTATCCAACCAGTTATGTATAGAATGCCTAAGATTATCATTAAAATTCCGGGTAAGCCAAGCATAATCCGAGAATAACGTGGGTTCTCCCAAATCATTTTTAAATATCGAGAAAAAACCGCTGCTGTTTCTTCGATCGATTCACTATGTGTCACCACGATCCTTCGAACCGAGGTCACAGGCACCCGAGATTGAACTAACGGTAAAATCGCCTCATCACCGAAACCGTCCGTGACGAGGATAACGTCGCTTGCTGGAAAGCTTTCTAGCACTTCGGTGAGTTCAGATACGAGTTTTCTATCTGCTCCGACTCCACCCAGTTCGGAACCTGCTATAGTTGCAATTTGATGGATCTCAGATGGTTTGCTCCCTTTTTCTAGATGATCGTAGATTCGAACTGCTTCAAACATGGCGTTGGCATCTGGCTCCTCAGGATCCTCCAGAGCGAGGCTGACAGCTGCATCTATGTTTTCCTTTCTTCCAAGAACTGGTGTCTTTATCCTTCCTTTCACGCCCAGATCGTCATCTCTGTCAACGCAAAGGACGAGAATGCGTTCCGACTCTTTTTTTGTGGGCTTTGGCATAGCCTTCCGCTCGTTCATTTGCTAAATCTTTATCGTTTAACTTTTTGTCTTCCATCCTTCTTTAAAGTTCCGTAAATTGTGCACATGCAGAATTTTAAGAATCATAAATCCCCTTGTCAGTGAGAGCCTTAAATTCCTGCCACGTTAACTTCTCACCACGTTTTAACTTTTCTAACGCTCTTTCTTCCAACTCTTTACGCAGTTCAAGTTGGCGTTTAGCTTCCATCTTCTCTTCTATTTGATGTAGTTCTTGTTTGAGGGATTTGATCTGACATGAAAATTCTATGTATTTTTGATGAGGATGTTGCGCTTTCTGTTTGGTCTCCAAAAATTTTTGATGCATATCATCTGCATCACTTTGAAGGGTGTAAGTTTTATTTAGTGTATCGAGCATTTCTTCATGAAGTTTTTGACTTTGCTTAGCGAGTTTCGAGAGCTTTTCATGGCAAATGTTTGCCTCAGTTTCAAGCGTTTTCTCTCCAGTTTGAAGCTCGGTGAGTTTTTCTCGTAGTTTCTGCATTTTTTTGTAAACTACCAATTTGTTCTCAAGCACTCGCACTTGATCAACCAACAACTTTTCCTCTTCTAGGGAGAGAGAACTAGTTTGAATCTTCCACTCGAGGTTTTCGATTTCTCTTTGTATGTTTTCCATGCTTTGAGATGGTTTCTTTCTCACGCGTTCTCTTATTTTTTCCTTTAATCTCATAATTTGAACATGCTTTTGTTTACGTTTCACTCTTGTTTTTTCACGTTGGCTTTTGAGCTCTTGAACTTGTTCGTTCAATGTGTCACGTCTCTGTTTAAGGTCCGCGGCTTCTTGTCGCAGCTTTTTAATCTGTTTATGTATAGCGTTTCTTTTTTCAGCCCACTCTTTTGCTTCAGAGTTCAGCTTGTCGAGTTCCTTCTCAAGCGGGGCGAGTACTTGATTAAGTTCCGCAATTTTCTGTTTGAGGGATTCAGACACGTTTTTTTCTTCCTACGCCGGGTTTGGCCTGTTCAAGGATTCTTTGAATCAAGTTGTTTCCTTTTGTTGATGAAAAAAGTGGAGGGTCCAGTTCTCTTTGATTCGTCGATGGGTTACCATGTGGTTTTGCACTTGCATGCATGCAGAGAATGCTTCATACTTGGGATGGTTAGAGCTCTTATTCCAGTATGATTCTTGCATCGACCGTTTTCGCACCTTTTTTGTAGACCATGATGGGGTTCAGATCGAGTTCTTTGATTTCCAGATGATCCATCACCAGCCTTGAGGTTTTTAGCAAAATGTCCACAATGGCATCGATGTCTACGGAGGGTTGACCACGATAGCCTTTGAGAATTGGATATGCTTTTACTTCGGTGACCATCTCTTGGGCGTCTTGTCTAGTGATAGGCGCTATTCTAAACGTTACGTCTTTGAGAACCTCAACAAAGATTCCGCCGAGTCCAAACATCAGAGCTGGGCCAAATTGGGGGTCCTTTGTTGCTCCAACGATAACCTCGGTTGACTGAGGGGCCATCTCTTGAACGAGAATGCCTATAATCTTGGTGTCTGTCTTGTGCTTCTTTACGTTTTCCAAGATTTTCTTGTAAGCGTCTTTAACCTCTTGGGCGCTGTTCAAATCAAGGATAACGCCGCCTACATCAAACTTGTGAATAACATCGGGAGAGACAATCTTGAGAACCACTGGATAACCGATTTCTTCAGCAAACTTCGCAGCCTCATCAACGTTTTTTGCCACTTTGAACTTCGTTACGGGTATCCCATACTCTCTGCATATGGTTTTGGCCTCTGGTTCAAGTAGATAGTTTCTCCCTTCTTCACGAGCATTCCTAAATATCTGAGCAACTTTTCTCAACGAGTTCAACAACCCTTCATTGAAGAAATATAGACCAGTTATCTTTCTAACTTTTCGTGTATTTTAACCTTAAGCATTTTTTGATTCGTTCGAAAATTGGGGACGCGGTAACATTCTGCATGGAAATGTTGTCATCGTTTTTCTCGTTCGAGTTGGAGAACTTGTGTTTGTTTTGCGTAAAATCTCCAGTAATCTTCTGAATATGCCTAAAAATGTTGGTGGTCGGGCGGGCAGGACTTTCATGAAGTGAAACCTTCATTTTGAAATCGCCGAGCTGAGATTAGCCCTGCAGCTCTCCTGCGACAATCCGGTGTCTGCATGTATGCTTGGTAGGCTGGGTGACACCTACCGTGGGTGGATGTCTACAGCGTCTTCGTCAGCTGGTTTTGGCCAAGCTGGCTCGGAAGCTCTACCAAGCTGAGCTACCGCCCGTTGTCGACCAAGAAAATAGGGGAATCAAACGGATATATTAACTTTGATTTATTGTGGGTTTTTTGGTGGACCGGGCGGGATTTGAACCCGCGGCTTCCGCCTTTTTCGGCTTGGCACGCGAAGGCGGCGTTCATACCAAACTGAACTACCGGCCCATATTGGTTTTGATTTGTTAGTTGATATATAGGTTTTTGAGGTGGGTGTCTCTCTTCTATTAGCCAGCCCCTATGATTTTTTGCGGTTTCGTATTCTCTCTTATAGACCCCCCTATAGCCCCCCCTATACAAAGAGAGGGGTCGCGGATTCTGTCAGGCTTGTCTTAGGTCTTGTTCTGTTTCTACGCTTTGTGGAAGCCCTGTTTATGCTTTGATTGTGTGAGTCTCCAACATGGATCACGTGAAAAATGTGTGCTGTGGGTTTTTATTGGTGCCGCCGTCTTTGAGTTAGTGGGCTCACTTGTACTTGTCTCTCGGTTTTTCCGTCCATGCCGCTGTGCAACGTCTGTGAAGCATCTATTCGTTCAAATCTTCAAGATAAGAAACTGGAATAATATTCCCTACATTCAGAATGTGATTAGGATCAAACGCATGCTTTATTCTGGCAACAGATTTCAAGCCTTCAACGCCATACATAAGCTTCAAATAAGGCTTCCTTTCGCCATTCTCCACAAAAGTCTTCTTGCCGACCCCATGCTCGGCAGTAATCGTACCTCCTAGTTCAACTGCTTTCTTCAAAAGAAGTGCGCATGCTCTTTCCGCGCGTACCAACGCCTCTTCAGATTCGGGTATAAAATTGAAATGCAGATGATTATCCCCAACGTGACCGAAAATTGCATACGAGATTCCTGAATTCTTTCCCACCTCATGATAATAACTCATCATTTTGTCAAATGCTCTTTCCGGGACTGCAATGTCTGTTGCCACCTTGTGAACTCCTTTTGAGCGTACAATGGTGTTAATTGATTCAGGTAACGCGTGTCTGATGTCTTTTATTTCCTTCAGCCAGTCTATTCCGCGAGATGCCATTGTGTCGAGAACGTTACAGCTTTCGAGCAGGTCAACACAACTCTTGAGCAAATCATTGAAAGCCTGTTCGTTCGGAATTTCTTGTTCGAAAAATATGGCGGATTTTGATTTCGCGGGGATTTTTGATGGTGGATATTTCTTTTTCAGCAGTTCTATAGACCTTTCGTCAAGGAATTCTATGGATAACGCGTCAATTCCTACTTCATCAGGTTTTTTGCTTCGAGACAAGGTTCGGAGACTTTTCACAAATTTTATGGCGTCACTTTCGCTGGAGAAATGTGCAAAAACGGGGAGAACATTTTTCGGTTGATTTTCAAGTTTGATTTCAACCTCGCTGATGACACCTAGTGTTCCTTCTGATCCGATGAAAAGGTCTATGAGGTCCATGCCAGGTTTCGTGTAGTACCCCGCTGCGTTCTTTTTTATATCTGGCATTGTGTAGGAGGGTAATTCAACTGTTATGCGTTTTCCAGACGTCAGAATTATATCGAACTGTTTTTCTTCGCTTGCAAATACTCTTCCACGTTTAATGTCAAGAACGTCGCCGTTGGGTAATACTACTCGTAGGCGTCTGACGTAGTCTCTTGTGCATCCGTAATGAAATGTTCGTGCTCCCGATGCATTCGTCGCTACGGTTCCGCCTAGCAGCGCGGTCATTTCCGTTGTGTCGGGTGGATAGCAGAGATTCTTGTCTTCGAAGATTTTTTTCAAAGTTTCTAGGGGGATGCCTGGAGGCACTATTGCATAGTGTTCATTTCTTTCCGCGTCTTTTTGAATGTACAGGGTGTATTTTACGCCCAAGTCCGAGTGCTCAGCCAAGTTTTCCTCCGAGCCTCGTTCAAAAACGTTCGTCATTTTCTCAGTTGCGAGTACGATTCCGCCTTGAGGAACCCTTGACCCAGTAATACCTGTTCCTGCGCCAGAAATCGTCACGCGAATCTTCCTTTTGTTTGCATCGATGAGAATCTTGGTAATGTGTGCTTCGGTTCGAGGAAAAAACACTTTTTCAGCTTTTCCCGTGATTAATCGTGATTCGTCTGTGAGATAATTTTCTATAGTAGCTGGCTTAGTTGAGCTGACAAAGTCTGTTTCAGGAACATCTTTCCTCGGTTTCTCGGCGTAAATTTCATGTCTATGCATCTTAGCTTCACATTAGAAAGGAAGTGAAGATTTAACTATATCGTTACTTTCTTTCCGCCTATCCTTTATTTCCGTTTGCGGAAGATTTTGCATCGTCCATTTCGCAGGGATTGTCAAACATTAAGCTTATTTTGAGTTTTCGGGTCATATATGCCAAAGAGATGGCTTTAATGATGGAGTAATCATCATGAAAAATCACCCAATTTACAAGAGAGTTGAGCAATGGGAGATTTATGACCGGATAACAGGGCAGGGAATTTATGCAGACGTTGACAAGGAGTTTCTTTCTGCCGAACGATATGACTGGACTCTACTTACTGAAATTGAGTTATTTAGAAATGCCGTTAAAGGATGCAAGAAAGTTTTGGACATCGGCTGTGGTACGGGTCATCCGTCACTTTATATTGCAAAAGATGTTGGAGTAATTATTGGAATCGATAAATCAGAAAGGATGATTGAAATAGCAAAAAATAGGCTAAGGAGAAGTGGGGCAGATAACATAGTCTTTGAGGTGGGGGATGCAGGAAACCTGAAGTTCCCAGACGAAAGTTTCGATGCCATCATTCTATGTGGTTCGTTGGCAACTTTGTCAGACAAGAAAAAATCCCTACAGGAGATTAAAAGAGTATTAATGAAGAACGGAAAAGTCGCTTGTATAGAGGCAAACTGGCTATACCAATCGACGCATGAAAGGCATTTTCAACGAGAGGGCAACTTCGTCCTCACGGAAAAAGGCTCAATAAGGTACCGTTATGTGAGACGTTCAGTACGCCCTCACAAGGAAACAGACTACCGCTGCGTTATCAATTCAAAGAGTGCTCTCGGGAAAAAGTTGTTGTCCAACCCTCATTTTCTTAAACATAAAACCTTGAAAGCAGAAATGAGCATTGAAGAAGTGGAACCTTATTGCGACGAGATTGAATACGACGAACAAGAGAGCTTCGACGCAGAAATCATTGTCAGTCTCTTTGCAGAAAACGGTTTCAAAGATATAGTTGTTAGCGGATATGGAATAATGTATGACTTGTTAGATAGCGCAGGTTTGGTCAGCAAAATGGCATCTTACATGAAAGAATTAAGCCAAGCAGAAGCAACCATTTCGAGATTACTTGATCCATTGAGAACAGAAATGTTATTCCTCGTGTGCAAGCCTAACTCAACTATTGTCCAATAAAAGCAGAAAAAAGGGGAGTTGGCGGGAGACATCTCCACCATAGTAAAGATCTAACCATATTGTTATTGTCTACATGTTCTCATCGGAGTCTATGAATAATCTTATATTTTCGTTTTTGCTGAAATGCTGTGGCTAATTTCCATCTGCTAGGAGGAAGGTTGTTTATGGCTACTATTAGAGAGGTTCCGCGCAAGGTTCGTCGTTTTGAAAGGATCGGGGCTCATACTCACATAAAAGGACTGGGTCTCGACGAAAATTCGAACGCGGTTAAGATTAGAGATGGGATGGTTGGGCAAGAAAAAGCTAGGGAAGCAGCTGGCTTGATTGTGAAGATGATTCAAGAGGGGAAACTAAGTGGCAAATGCATTATCTTGGCGGGTCCACCTGGAACGGGCAAGACGGCTATAGCGGTTGCTGTTTCTAGAGAGTTAGGTGCAAACGTTCCGTTCATCCAAATGAGTGGAAGCGAAATTTACAGTAGCGAGCGTTAAGAAGACGGAGATACTGCTCGGGGCAATAAGGAAGTGCATAGGCGTTGAAATCCATGAGATACGCAAAGTATACGAGGGCGAGCTCACTCACTCCGACATTGTCACGGCGCCGCATCCATACAACCCTTACCAAAAGGTGCCTGAAAGCATCCGTCTCACATTGAAAACAGAAAAAGAGGAAAAAACCATCGAGGCAGGAGCAACCATAGCTCAACAAATAATACAACAGAACATTTCTGAAGGGAATATAGTACAAATTGACGCTGAAACTGGAAGAGTAGTCAATCTCGGTCTCAGTTTGGAAAGCGCGAAAGGGAAAAAATACGATGTGGACACGCGTAGGAAGATACCGCGTCCTGCTGGAAAGGTTTTGAAGGAGAAAGAATTTGTTTACCCCCTCACGCTGGCAGACATGGATGAACTCAATGTTAAGAGTCGAGCAGGAGGCGGGTTCTTTTCAATGTTCCTTGGAGGAGCCGGAACTAAGGAGATAGACACTGAGATTCGGACGATGGTGGATCAGCAGGTAAAGAAACTAGTTGATGAGGACAAGGCGTTCATTCATCCAGGCGTACTGTTCATCGACGACTCACATCTCTTAGACCTTGAAGCCTTCAGCTTTTTGGGCCGAGCCATAGAAAGCGAGCTAGTGCCCATCATTATCCTCGCCACTAATCGGGGCATAGCACGAATCCGAGGAACGGACGTGAAGAGCCCCCTGGGCTTTCCGTTAGATCTAGTCGACCGCTCCGTGATCATTGCAACCCACGAGTACGATCCCGACAGCATCAGAGAGATACTGCACATACGATCCATTGAAGAGAAGGTAAAGCTAAAGAAAGATGCTCTCGATAGACTCACCGAAATTGGATCCAAGAGTTCTCTCAGATACTCAGTTCAATTGCTCAGCCTCGCGTCACAAAACTCAAAGTCGATGGGACATGAAAAAGTAACCGTTGACGATGTGGAAAAGGTTGACAATCTTTTCATGGACATTAGAGAAGCTGCGGAACACCTTAGAAGGTACGAAGAGAAAATGATGGTACACTAGGCCAAATAGGTTCCGTCTTAACTAGGCTCGAACCCTTTTCTTATATCGTTCAGCTATCGACTTATGTTTTCTTACTCATGACTTAGCCATTATGAATAATAGAAAGCAAAATTAACTGTAGCTTACCTAAAATGTCATTGTAATGTCTGGTTGAGGCAAATGGGAAAATTAAGTGCGCTTCTACGATTAATTAGACCCGTAAACTGTGTGATGATGGGGTTTGCAGTGATCGTGGGAGCTTCACTTATTACTTATCCGAACTTTTCAACAAATTTGCTTTTGGGGTTTGTGACATCGTTCACATTGACAGCAGCTTCTATGGCGATAAACGATTATTATGACAGAGATATCGACGCAATAAATGAGCCGCAACGTCCAATTCCAAGTGGTGCGATCAGTCCGAAAGAAGCGTTATTCCTCGCCCTTGTTTTAAGCGTAATAGGATTCATTGCAGCTTTTAGAACCAATACGCAATGCTTGATAGTCGCCACGGTCGCTTGGATTGTATCTGTAACCTATGTTACTAAGGGGAAACGAACCGGGCTTCCTGGAAATCTTTTAGTCAGCACCTGCGTTGTGATTCCTTTCATCTACGGAGGCTTCGCTACAGGAACACCTGAGTTGACCACGATAATGTTTGTGGCTATTGCCTTTCTTTCAAACACCGGCAGAGAAGTAGCAAAGGACATAGTTGACATTGAGGGAGACAAATCTCAGGACATAAAGACAATTCCAGTAGTATATGGAGATAGAGTCGCAGCGTTTGTTTCTTCCATTTTCTTTGTCCTCGCTGTAGCTTTGAGCCCCTTACCTTGGCTGCTGAAACTTGTTTCTCCATGGTTTCTTCCGCTAGTCATTTTAACCGACGCTGGACTAGTATGGTCTTCTTTTTCACTTGCTCGAGACCATTCTCGAAACAACGCTAGAAGAGTCAAGAATTTGGCTTTGATATGGTTTCTTACTGGACTCTTGGGTTTCGTTGCGGGCAGTATTGGCTGACAAAAATTATCTGACTTTGCTTCCTATTTCCACGTCTTTTTCAGGTTTTATCAAGATAACGTTGCCCTTAGTGTCTTCGGCGGCAAGTATCATGCACTGGGATTCCACGCCCATCATTTTCTTTCTTTGCAAGTTCAAGACAAAGGCGTATTTTTTATCTATCAATTCTTCTGGTTTGTAGTATCGTAGCAGGCCTGCTACTGATTGCCTCTTTTCAGAACTAAAATCAACAATCATCTTGATCAGGTTTCTCGACTCTGGTATCTGTTCAGCTTCAACAATCTTGCCAACCCGCATATCAAGTTTCAGGAAATCCTCAAACGAGACTTCCATTTTAACCACCAACAATCATTTCCTTGCTATTCCTTTAGCTTTAAATTTTACGTACACAAATAAAAGTGTCTGGCCAAAGAAAGATAGATGACAAAGGTATATGGGGCAATGATCCGTCGGGCATGGTGAAGAAAGATGAAAATGCGAACGTTAACAATAAACGATTATGAAGATATGGTCAAGCTCTGGATAGAATCGGCTCTCCCCTTTAAATCTAAAGGTCGAGACCGTAGGCAAGCCATTGCAGACCAAATAGAAACAGACCCTAGTCTCTTTTTAGGAGCATTCAAAAATAACACACTAATCGGTGTTGTAATTGGAAGCTACGATTATAGGGGAAAAGGCTGGATCAATCGCTTAGCTGTGAATACAAAATACCAGAGACAAGGCATTGGTCATCGTTTGATCACCAGCATGGAGAAAATTCTGAAGGAAAAAGGCGCAGTGGTTACTTGTGCTCTAATTGAGGAGACAAATCAAGAGTCAATTGCAATTTTTGAAAAACTAGGATACGTCTCTGAGAAATCGATCCTTTATTTCAGCAAGCGAGAAAGCGAAGATGCATGACGATTATCTGGAACTAGAAACGTTTTTCCTCAGCAATGTATCTCGAGCAACTGGCAATTTCTCAGGATAGTCCAAGAAATAGTGAATCCCCCGACTTTCTTTTCGCATCATCGCGGAATCGATGATGAGTTCTGCTACCAATGCCATGTTTCGTAGCTCGACAAGGTCTGTTGTAAGGATGAAATCCCAATAATACTGGTTGATCTCTTGTTGCAGGAGGGTTATGCGTTTTTTGGCGCGGGTTAGACGTTTGTCAGAACGCACGATTCCTACATAGTTCCACATCAAACGGCGAATCTCATCCCGATTTTGAGTGATGACCACTGCTTCATCAATGTCCACGGCTTCTCCCGGTTCCCAAGGAGCAAATGGTTGTAAAGGAATCTCTTCCTTCAGCAATCTTTTGCATCTCTCAGCCGCATGGTCGGCACAAACTAAAGCCTCAAGTAGAGAGTTGCTGGCCAATCGATTGGCTCCATGAAGACCTGTGCACGCTGTTTCGCCGATTGCAAACAGATTTTTCACATCTGTCTCACCAACAATAGTGGCTTTTACACCCCCGCAACAATAGTGGGCTGCAGGGACCACCGGGATCGGATCTTTTGTGATGTCAATTCCGAATGATAGACATTTCTCATAGATCCCTGGAAATCGAGATCGAATGAACTGATGATCTTTAAAGGATACGTCGAGAAGAACATATTCATCTCCGCTTTTCTTTAACTCCTGATCAATAGCTCGAGCAACCACATCTCGAGGAGCTAGCTCTTTCATCGAATGGTAATGGTCCATAAACCGTCTTTCACGCTTATCTTGAAGAATGGCTCCTTCGCCTCTGAGGGCTTCTGAGATGAGAAAGGGTGTTTCGTAGGGACGATATAGACATGTTGGATGAAATTGGGTGAACTCCATGTTCATAATTGTGGCTCCGGCTCGATATGCCATGGCGATTCCGTCTCCAGTGGCTATGTCTGGATTGCTTGTGTGAAGATAGACTCTTCCCATTCCACCCGCTGCAAGCACAGTTACCTTTGCCACAAAATTTCGAATTGTTGAATTCTCTCTGTCTAGAACATAGCATCCTCCACACTGACTATCTTTTACGACAAGGTTAATTGCGATGTGATTCTCAAAAAGCTTGATGGCTGGATGCCTACTAATGGCATTCAACAGAACATCTTCGATCTCTTCACCCGAAAGATCTTTCGCGTGGACGATTCGTCGCTTTGAATGCCCGCTCTCCATTCCTAGGTCAAGTTCACCTGTTGCTCTCCTAGAAAAATCGACCCCAAGCGTCATGAGTTCTTGAACACGTGCAGGGCCTTCTCGTACAATCTTTTCAACCACGTTTCTCTTACTTAATCCGTTGCCACAAGCCAAAGTGTCTCTAATGTGGTTCTCAAAAGAATCCGCTGGAGAAAAAACAGCTGCAATTCCACCTTGCGCATAATTTGTGTTCGATTCAGCCTTCTCTTTCTTGGTAACAATCACTACTTGGGCGTGGTCAGCTATCTTTAATGCAAAGGATAACCCTGCGATTCCGCTTCCGATCACAAGTACATCTGAGACAACATCTGCCGCGTCCATATGATTCCCACAGAGCTCAAATAAGATGCTTTTGCTTGCATGCAAACTTTTCGGTTATATGTTTTCGAATGCTACGTCTATATGCTCTTTTGGAAGCTGTTTTGAAATCAAACTTACAATAATTGTTAAGACAAATGATATTGGTATCGCTAAAAATAATGGGTCTAAATATGAAACTAGACCGCTCAACGTTATTCCTGAGATCGAGGGTGCAGTCTTATAATACACGAGGCAGTACCAAAGTATGGCAAACCAGAAACCACTCATCAATCCAACCCATGCACCAGCCCTCGTAATTTTCCTCCAGTAAATAGTCAACGTATATGGTGCCAAGAATGTGCACGCCATCAAACCGAAGAAGAACGATGTTAGATACGCAACTACGTCTGGAGGGTTCAAAGAAAGTATCAAAGTAACAGCTATTATTGCCGCCGTCGCAAGCCTCGTAACAAGCATAGATTTTTTCCCAGCTAAACCTTTCTTTATAGCTTTGTCGTAAACGTCTCTCCCAATACTGGCTCCTGCCACATGGAATAGAGCAGCCGCCGTTGACATCGCTGCCATCAGAATGGCGAACAAGAAGAGAAGGACAAACCATTGTGGAAAGAGTTCCATAATCACTGTAGGTAAGACCAAATCTGGTGATCCTGGATACAAGATTCCGTGGTTAACCATGAATACGTCGCACAAAGGACCGACGCTAAAAGCAGTGAAAGTCATAAAGAGTATGAATATTCCACCAATTGGAACTGCTAATCGCAAAGCTCTGTCGTTTTTTGCAGTCAAATACCGTTGAATCAATTGTGGCTGGGCAAGAACTCCAATGCCGACACCGAAAATAATCGTTAGCACCATCATAAAAGGCTCTGTTAAAAATGGTTGCATAGACGTCAACCCGTTTGGAGCTAAGTTGGCCTCAGGAAATCCAATATTGACCAAGTCTGCCCAAGTTAGACTGGCTAATGCTTCATGGGCGGAGACTATTCCACCCAGCTTGAAGTACATCCAGCAGTACATCACTAACATTCCTATGAACATTGTAATGCCTTGAATTACATGCGCCCACATTACTGCCAGAAGACCGCCGAGGAGTACGTATGCTCCCGCTATTACCGTGAAAATTACTACCGACAATTCATATGGTATCCCAAATACAACTTTGATAAGAGAAGATATAGCCAGAAAGACCGCTGTTGTATATGCAACCATAAAGATAGCGATTATTACTCCGCTCACACCCTGCAGTCGCGTATCTTTGAATCTATTTCCTAAAAGCTCTGGCAGTGTTTCTGCTCCAAGCGAGATTCCTATTTTTCTAGTTCTTAAGCCGAAGAAAACGAATGCTATGAAAACGCCGACAAAAATGTTGAGAAACGCAAGCCACAAGACTGATTGGCCGAACATTGAGGCGATTCCGGAGAAACCTATCAATGCTACAGCGCTTACGAATGTGGCGCCGTAGGAAAGTGCTACAACAAATCCACCCATCTTTCCGCCAGCGATGTACCAATCTTTCGCTGTCTTAGTTCTCTTATATCCAAGATAGCCTAAAAATGTGAATATGATAACGTACGCTATTATGAATAGTATAAAAATGATGTAGTTATCCACTTTCTTTTGCACCACGTGTCTTAACGTCTTTTCGAACGTATTCACAATAGACCCAATAAATAATGCAGAGCAGAGTGCTTAGTATGCACCCTATCCATGCAACGAACACCCAAAGATCTTGGCCAAGAATCAAAGTTTCCACAGCATCCTCACTTCGTCAAAACAAAATAAATCTTGTGCTTCTCTGTGATAAAACTTTAATCCAACCAACCAAACGGGGGAAACGACCAACCAACGGTTAAAATTTAACCCGACCAACCAAAACCCAAAGGTTGTCATAACAATCTAGACAGTAATACAAAGTTTTCGCCTTATGCTTCCTTGTGTGTTTGCGAATTACCTTTCAAAGTTTTGGTTTTTCTTAATCTTTCCTTGCTACAATAGCGAATCCTGGCACATATGTTAGCCAATGCTCCCAACTTCCCGGAGCCGCTTGTACATGCTGATAGTAATATGGTGCTTCTTGGACATGTTTTATAGATAGTCCTAAGGCGAGGAGCCCATTAAAGATGCTACTCAATGTGTGTCGAAATTCAATAGGACCATCCTCAAGTCTACGGATTCGCTCAGTATACGGTCTGGTGATGCGATAACCTTCTCCATCCCAGTCGTCGCAGTCCACGAACTCTGTCGCTGGATTTGTGAAATTCACTCGATATTTCCCCCCAGTTCTCAACACTCCGGCAACTTCGGAATAGACTTGCTTGACATCAGGGACATAGCTCATACCTGTTCCATATACAAGATCAAAAGATTTATCTCCTACACATGAGAGATCGCGCATATCTCCTTGAATGGTGTCAATCTCATATCCATAGTGTGTTGCTGCTTTCTGATCCCCTCTCAACTGTCCTTCAGCTAGATCCACCACAGTCACATGCGCACCAAGAAGACTAAAAACCACTGACTGTTGTCCTCCACCGGCTGCAAGACACAAGACATCCTTGCTTTCAACATCAGCAAGTACACTGGATGGATACATAACGAGCAACGGCTCCGGTACAGGATTCAACTGACCTTTCACATACTGACTAATGAGGTTAGCATCCAGCTCCAGCCATGGGCGTGTGAATCCACACCCTTCTTTCACCATCTTTTCCCAGTGCCGCTTATTGGTTACTATAATATCATTATGTTTCGTCATGTTTTCTCAGCTTCTCAACTTTCCAGTGATCTTTTATATTATAAGAGCGATAGTACATTTTTACTTTTTTTAATTGCTTATTAATCAAGTTAGTAAGAATTTTGAGAGATGCGCGCGCTTTGCATGCCTGCAACTAGAATGAGAGAGGGGGTTTGGGGGATACTTCCCCCAAGTTGGTGAAGTTTAGGAAGGAATAAAACTTTAATTCTGCCTTTTCCGTTTTTTCATGTGGGTCTAGGTAATGCCTGAGCGGAAAAAGAAAAGGCGATTTTTTGACCTATTTGGCTTTGATGAAGAAGATTTTCTGTTGGGGCAAGAGCCTGTCGATGGCGAATCTGGATATTCTATATCTGTAACCTACGGTAACAGTGGCAAACCTGTTGTTCAAGTGTGGACTCGTGGAGATGTGAACACGGCGGAGTTACGGAGGGATATAGAGCAGCAGTATCCTGGGGCTAGGATTAAGGGATTGGAGAAAAAGCCCTTGATTAAGATAGTGGGTGAAAAAGACACGAGAAAAAAGGAAGAAAAGCCAAAGAAAAACAATGCTAAGAAAGAGAAGCCTTTGATAAAAGTTATCGAGTAAAAGAGAAGAAGTTGTTTTCGCCGCAAAATTTAACGTCAAAGTCCGAGATTGAAAATAAAGTTACTACTCTCTTTTATATCTGTTCCTTTTTGGAAAAATAGGGTGACGATTTATTAGTAGAGCTAACCTTTTTTGTTAGTGATAACCGATGAGCGAAGAAGAGAAAAAAGAAAAGGCGACAGCGTATCAATCTTCATGGCCGAGACGACCAGAGAGACCATGGGAACGACCATTGCCCTCACCAACCCCTATGCCTATAATTCCAACAGAAGATGTCAACAGAATACTCAAACAAATATTAGATCGACTGGGTGCAATAGAAAAGCGGCTGGAAAAGATCGAGAAGTTGTTGGCTGAAAAAGCAGCGTCTTCCACATAGAATTGCAGATAGTGTCGTCCTCGTCTAGAAGAGGAGACTAGCCTACTTTCTGGTGTGTCTACCTGCGATAGGAATCAACTTCCCATATTTGGGGCAATCTTTGTCATCAATGACTCAGTATGCGCAAGCATGTGTTATCTGTTAGCCGTTTTAACAGCGTCAGAAACGCGTCTCAAATATTCTAAAGCACATTCGTACGTAGGGAACCCTCCAAGCCCACATTCTGGTCCTGCGTACAGAATCCTATCCACGCCAAACTTGTTAGCAATCTTGATCAACCGTTTCTTCATCAACCTGTCGCTTTCAAGAAAAACTTTGGGATCCAGGTTTCCACTTTTAACTCTCCTCCAAGTTTCTGCAATTTTTTCGTTTATTGTTAATTCACTAATCTTCTGTTGGGAAGCAACTGTTATGCTTTCTCGGATCAAACTGTCAAAATCCGTGATACATACGCTCGCTTTCAAGAACTTGTCTGTTGACTCTAAGAGTTCTTTGGTTTTCCCAGTTTGGTAGATGGGGTCGTCTACGTGTGACTCGATTATGCTCAGCGGTTCTACCTCCCAAAACAGTTCATCCGCCGTGTTGTGAAGGTGTATGCATGTCTGTATGCCTTTAGAGTGGGCCGTGTGAAAGATGGATTCCCAAGCCTTTCGTAGATGTTCTCTTCCTTCAGAGCCACGGTCGATTAACGGGTCGTCCAGCAATCCAAAGATTGGCTCATCCATGGCAACTAGGCTTACGCTTCCATATTTCCCATTGAAGAGATTGTTCTCTACTATCTGCGAAATCATCTCTCCTACTCTGCTGAAGATTTCTCTGTCTCTGTAAACGAAGAGTGAAGAAAGCGTGTAGGGACCTGTGACGCAAACCTTGACTTGAAACGGCTCGCTTATCCTCTCATAAATCTGCTGAGAATTTTCTTTTATCACCGAAACTTCAGGTATACAACTCTCCTCCGCCCTCAGAGACAGAATCCCCGTCTCCATGTAACCATCCTTCGCCTTCTCCACACCGTCTATCATTCCCAGAAACATCCTGCTCATGTCCCTAAACTGGGGATAGTTTGGAACGTCAATGCCTGCTCTCAGTTTATCAAAAAAACCTTCAACTATCATTCTTTCAAAATATTTAGCGGTTTTTTCCGTAGGCGAGGATTCGAAGCGTGTCGCGCCCTCCAAGAATCTTTCAACATCACCGATAAGAGGCAGGCTTCCTACGTCACACGATTTAATCATGAAAACTCACAAGCCCGTTATGTTTAAGCTGTTTTGAAGTGTTCCCATCCCCTAGCCTCAATAGGAATAATCCTTTCTTTCGTTCTGAGGAGAAGGGTTTTCTCCTCGGTGACTTGACCAATTTTGGTTAGAGACGCCCCGACCTGTTCAGTAGCTTTTTTTGCTTTCTCCCAAAGTTCAGGTTTCACAGTTACTACAATCTCGTATTCTTCCCCGCCGTACAAACTCAGCTCTACCGGATCAAAATCGTGAATCTTTGCGAATTCCTCTACTTCACGGGCGACTGCAAGGTTGTCGATGACGAATCCTACGTTACTTGCTCGTGAGATTTCATGTAGGCTCCATGCTAGTCCGTCGCTGGAGTCGATAGACGCGGTTACAGCATGGGTCTGGGCTAGGGCTAAACCTTCTTTGAGTCGTGCTTGGGGCATAAGAACTGCGTTGACAAGCTCTTTCCTCATCTCAGGAGGAGCTGTGAGGCTTTTAAGCAGAATCTTTAGGCCAGAGGATGTTTTGCCGAAGACCCCGGTGACTGCAACTAGGTCGTCGGGCTTCGCACCGCTGCGCTTCATCAAATAGCGTTTTTCAACAATCCCAAATGCGGTGCAGCTTATCACTAGGTCAGAAGCCTCGTTGGTGTCTCCGCCCAAAACATAGGCGTTGTATTCGCGAGCACCAGCGTTTAGTCCCTTGCCGATCTGTTCGATGTCTTTCTTTACGAAGCCTCTTGGAATACCAATGGATGCGAGCAGGGCGATAGGCTTTACTCCTTTAGCGGCTAGGTCGCTTATGTTCATGACTACAGCTTTACGTGCCGCTTGCCAAAGGTTCATACTTGGCGGAACATCGGTTTTTCCAACGAGCATGTCAGTCTTTATGACAGCGAGTTTTTCGTTTCCTATATCTACGGCTGAGACATCGTCTCCGAAGGGTACCGGCATATTTGGCATTTGGTCTAGGCATCCGAGAATGATTTCGATTATTTTTCGTTCACCCAGTTCTTCAGCCAAGCTCAAACATGGGTTTCCTCAGTTAATGAGTTGCGTCCGAACGTCTTAAAAATGTGTGCTTCTCTCAATTGATTTGGAAGCCTCGGTGGCTCAGCTGGTAGAGCGTCAGCCTCGTAAGCTGGTGGTCGGGGGTTCGAATCCCCCCCGAGGCTCCAGATATACATGGGAACTATCTGTTTATCGGAACTCAGGCAAGTCTAGAATCCCAAAGACCTCTCTATACCTGTCTGTCTCTGTGTTTCTTTTTCTACAGATTAACAGACACCAGTAAAATATATCAGATCACAGCTAAAACCATACACTTCGGAGGCATCAAGTTCACAATAGATCTAATTCAAACCTTAATCCTCGCTATCATCCAGGGCATAACCGAATGGCTACCAGTCTCCAGTACCGGCCACCTCAACATCGCACGAAATTGCATGGGCTTGAGTACAAAAGACCCCTCCTACATATTTTTTGATTTTATGCTACACATAGGAACCTTATGTGTCGTCTTAGTAGCGTTTAGAAAGGACATCGTGAAAATCCTCAAAGCCGTAATTAGACGGGATTTCCAAACAGATGAAGGAAAACTAGCCTTATTCATAATCGTAGGAAGCATACCAACAGCCATCATAGGTTTTATCCTCGATTTTCTCTTTCAGAAACAATTCGAATCTCTTTATCTCAACTTACTAACTGTGGGCATAGCTTTGCCAATTAATGGTTTCTTCCTGTACATTTCGCAGCTTAGAAGAAACAATAAAAAACTAAATTATATGGATTCTTTGTTGGTAGGGATAGCGCAAGGTGTCGCAATTATCCCCGGAATTTCAAGAAGTGGTGTTACCATAGCCACAGGTTTGTTGAGGAAGGTGAAGAAAGAGACCGCCTTCAAGTATTCGTTTCTACTCTCCATACCCGCGGTGATAGGAGCAACAATCGCAGAATCTAGAAACTTAGTGGTCAGCAACGTAGACATGGCCACTATGTTTCTCGGTGTAATAACATCGATGATCGTAGGCTACGTATTTCTCAAATTGTTACAGAAGATAGTCATGAAGGAGAAGTTTCACCTGTTCGCGTATTACTGCTGGATAGCCGGATTAGTAACAATCGCTTTCTACTTTTTTTGAGAGAGAACGATGATGCCGCACAGACTAGCAACTTCAGCAACGAGCGTAAGGTTTAATTGAAATAATCGAGTGTGGTCTAGTTTTGTGGTATACATGGGCCTTGCAGTTGAATGTAACGCGCTTGTGAAAGACTTCGGCGACGTTAGAGCCCTCGACGGCTTAAGTTTTCAAGTTAAGAATGGAGAAATTTACGGTCTTATTGGTCCTAATGGAGCTGGAAAAACAACCGCGCTTAGGATTGTCTCAACGTTGCTGTTGCCTACTTCGGGTTCTGTGAAAGTTTTTGGTCAAGATGTGGTTGATGATGCTTCTGAGATTCGTAGGGTTATAAGCTATCTTCCTGAAGAGGCAGGAGCTTACAAAAACCTTTCTGGTTATGAGTACTTAGAGTTTATGGCAAAGTTTACCACAGAAGACAAAGAAGTGATTAAGGAAAGTGTTGATGTTGCAGCAAGGATTTCTGGGTTAGAAGAACGCCTCAAAGATAAGGTGAAGACGTATAGCAAAGGTATGAAAAGGCGTCTTCTCGTTGCAAGGGCTCTTATGACAAAGCCTAAGCTTGCAGTGTTGGATGAACCAACCAGTGGACTGGATGTTCTTCACTCTGTTCATGTCAGAGGACTCATAAAGCAATATGTGGAAAACCAAGGGGTTACTGTGCTTCTTTCAAGTCATAACATGCTTGAAGTGGAGCATCTATGCGACAGGGTGGCTCTCATAGATAAAGGCAAGATAGTGGCCGAAGGTTCTCCAGCTGAGCTTAAGAAAAGTGTGAATGCATCAAATCTTGAAGAAGTTTTTGCGAAGGTGGTTGGTTTTGTTTAAGGGTTTGTTCAACATCATTGTGAAGGAAGTTAAGGAGTTAGTTAGAGACCCGAAAATCCTCTTAGGCATGATAATCGTCCCACTAATAATGTTTCCACTAATGGGATTCGCGATTCAAACTTCAATGGAGACCGCAGAAGAAAGCATGAGAAGCATTTCAATCGCAGTGATGGACCTTGATGAAGGACCTGTTGCTGAAAACCTCACGAACTTCTTGATAGCTCTGAACGTTATAATTGTTGAGGTTGATTATTTGAATTTCACTGAAGCGGTTAATTACGTTCAGCAATTAAACGTCACTGGGCTTGTAGTCATACCTTCTGGTTTCAGCAACAATATTACGGAGGGCTTGAAGGCAGAACTAGATGTTTACACGGTGTTTAGGGGCGGGGGCATAGTCGAGTCTACAAGTTCCTCGATGATAAGTGCTCTATTTGAGACATTCGAAGAAGGTCTGGTTGTTCAAAAAGTTGGTGAAAAATTTCCTGAAACCCGAGAAACTGTTTTGAATCCTATAGAGATGTCTGAAAAATCAATAATTAAAGGGAAACCCGTTAACGTAAACCCAAGTGTTCTTTTCGGGTTGATGGTGTTGCAGTCCACTGGGATGCCCGTTGGTATAATGATGTTACTTATTTTTGCGATGCAACTTGCAGCAACGTCTGTTGCGTCGGAGAAAGAGGAAAAGACTTTAGAAACTCTATTGACCTTGCCCATCAACAGGTTCACAATTCTGGCTGGAAAATTGACGGGTTCTATTGTTGTCGCAGTTATTGGTGCGGCAGCTTACATTGTAGGCTTCAATTATTACATGAGTTCTTTCATGGGGATGATGCCAACCGAAATCGGCGTAGACCTTGCAACAATAGGGTTGGCGCCAACACCGATATCATACTTACTACTGGGGGTTTCGCTTTTCGTGTCGCTGCTTTCAGCGTTAGCGTTAGCAATTTCAATATCCATTTTCGCTGAAGATGTGAGAGGTGCCCAAGCATTAGTGGGGCCTCTGTCCATGTTGCTTGTCTTTCCAATGATTATTATGATGTTCACTGATGTCTATGCTTTGCCGTTTCCTTTGATGATTGTTTTGCTTGCGATACCGTTCACGCATCCGATGCTGGCGTCTAAGGTAGCTTTCACCGGAGATTACCTAACCGCTGTCATAGGAATCGCTTATGTGTCAATTTTTACCATCGTGGTGCTCTACATTGCGGCGAGGCTGTTTGGCACCGAAAAAATCTTGACGGCGAAGCTGAAGTTTAGGAAGCTGAGGTTCAGGAAACTGAAAAAATAGCTTGGAATTCATTCGTTATTTTATAGAGTAATTTTATGAGTTTTCGCTAAAGCGTATCCGATAATTAATCCTGCCACGAGTCCACCGAAATGTGCGATTATGTTGACACCAGCGGATGTGCTCAACATCAAAAGAAAGAATGAAAAGATCAAAGCTCCTATAATTGATTCACCGAACGTTTTTCTTAGGTAGATCACGACTGCGCCGAATATTCCGAATATCGCCCCTGAAGCACCAGCAGAAACCATGAAAGGAGCCATTAACAAAGTTAGCAAGCTGCCAAGTAGTCCAGATGCAAAATAGATTGCGAAAAACTCTTCTGTGCTGAATAGATCCTCGGCTCTGATGCCAAAGATGAGAAGGAAAACCATGTTGCCAAAAAGATGAAGCAGGTTTACGTGAACAAACATGGACGTGAAAAGCTGCCAATAACCACCGATCATAACGAAAGCGTTGTCTTGACCTAACCACCGAAGCACATCTTCGTTTATGATAAAAGGGCTGCCACTAACAACTGCTGTGTAGGCATAAACCAACACGTTAGCGATGATTAAGGTGTTAGAAGGTGTAAGTTTGAACAAGGACCATTCACCGAATCTTATTTCATACGAGTGCTCACGAACATATATACCCATATCGTGTCAGACTTTACAAGAACGCCACAAAACAATTTTAACCAGTTAGGCATCAAGTAGAGGTATGAAATTCGATGTTTCACTCCCGTTAGTCCTCTTTCTGATCACGGCAGCTGTACTCTTTCTCTACACCAAATTCGGAGAAAAAGTCAAATCTCTTCTGGGTGGAAAAGAGTTCACGACCCGACACACGGTTCTGTTAGTTGTAGCAATGGGCGCCATGATAACTGTTCTTGGATGGACCATTATACAAATTCCGGATATGGCTATAATGGTTTTGTTCTTGTACGCTTATTCCATGATGCTATTCTTGTTTACGTATTTGGTTGTGCCAAAATGGTACTTGGCAGTTCTAACCCCAGCCTTGTTCATCGCCCTATACGTTTTGTATAGAGATACATACCTGTGGACGCCTTACTTGATGAACCTCTTTGCAATAATATTTGCTATATGTATCTCAGTTTACATGGGAGGGTTGTTCTCATGGAAAACCACTACCCTCTTCGTTGTCCTTCTAACTCTTATGGATATAGTTCAGGTTCTAATCACAGGATTTATGGTGGAGTCGAGCAAAAAGATGATTGCGCTACAGCTACCTGTGATGATCATCGTACCAACTTTTCCATCTGAAGGCTATATAATGCTCGGGTTAGGGGACATATTTCTCTCAGGGCTTCTTTGTATTCAAACCATGCAAAAATATGGAAAGAAGTTCGGACTTGTATCGGCCGGGGCGATTGCCATTGTCTTCTTGTTACTTGAGACCATTTTAATAAATTACAACGTTGGATTTTTTCCAGCTACAGTTTTTGTTATTAGCGGCTGGTTAACTGCATTAGGAGCAAGATATCTCTTCAGGTCGCTCTCACGATTGTAGCGAGTCAGAATAGGCGTTTTCAACGTGAATAGCGTTATTTTCTTCTTAGATTCACGTCTTGAGTAAGTCAATGAGCTTTGGCATGAGTTCGGTGCCGTGCTTCAAGACACCTAGACTTCCTTTTTTACATTCTTTTTCACAGAATCTGGAAACGTTGTCCTCTTCGATTTTGTTGCCTGATATAACTATTGGAACAGGGTCGTCGCTGTGGGCTTTTAGTTTGCAAGGAGTTGAATGATCCGCCGTGACGCAGATAACGTAATCTTCTAGCCTTATGTCTTTTAGTAGATTTCCAAAAAAGTACTTGTCAACCGTGGCGATAAGTTGAGTTTTGAGCCTAAAGTTTCCATCATGACCTGGTTCATCTGTACCTTTGATGTGTATGTAAAAACAATCATAGGAGGGTAACAGATGAAGTAGTTTCCTTACTCTTAGTGTGCAGTCCTTTTTGAGGTCGTGAGACGGGGGTGGAAGGTCAACAACGTGCATACCCGTTAGTTTGGATATTCCTCTTTCGACAGGCATGTCGACGAGAGAAACGAAATGGACGCCATACATTTCATTAATGTTGAAGAAATTCGGCAGACGATGGCCTGCATCTCTCGTAAGTATAACATTTGCTTTCAACCTTCCTTCAGCAACACGTCTTTTGTTTATCTCGTGTTCATCTAAGATGTCATGACTTTTTTGGACGAATTCGTTTACGAGCTCCGCGGATATCTTAGCTTCGTCGGTTTTGTCCATTGGTTCGCATCTTTTAAGTATCATTTTAACCTTGGTTTCTGCTACACCAAGCTTCTCTATCCTGGAGTAGGCTGGGTCGGTGTTGGTGATTTCGCTTGATAGGGTTCTTTTTTTGTCTCGTATGATCAGAACTCCTCGATGGCTGATGGTATTTTTGAATCTGAAATCTACTGGATGCAACTCTAGTTTTACCTTCTTATTTACAGCCTTACTTAGCTCTCCAGCTTCTTTGGTGGTTAAATCTCGGCCCACTCTTCGGTCAATAATCTTGTTTTTACTACCTAATGTTGCAAAGTTGCATCTTAAGGTGAGGTCGCCGTCCTTTACAACTACGTCTGCGCCAAGCGCCTCTAAAATTCCTCTGCCTGTGGAGTATTTGAAGGGGTCGTATCCTAGAATGGAGATTACAGCTACGTCGCTTTCAGGGGCTATTCCCTTTCCAACGGTATACATCATTCCTGTTTTTCCTTTTTTTGCGAGAAGGTCCATGTTAGGCGTTTCAGCAGCCTCAAGCGGGGTTTTATTTCCCAGTTCCTCAATTGGCAAGTCGCCCATACCGTCTATGACTACGTAGATCAACTTCACAAGTTGTGCCTCCACTTTATGTTGGGAACTTCCTATACAGAGTATTTGATATATTGACAGTGATTATTTGGGAAGCTTAATAATTCTAACCATATGCATGCATGTGTGCTAGGAACCGCTTAATCTGTTTACTTCCTTCACCGCCTTTACTGCGACCTCTATCATATCATCATCTGGCTCTCTCGTTGTCAGACGTTGGAATGCTAAGCCTGGCATTGTCAGGATTCTCATAATTGCAGAGTCTTTGTGTCTGTCGCTGAGCTTCAAAAGCTCGTAAGATATGGCTCCAATCACTGGGATTAGAAGCACTCTGTATGCGAGTCTTGTAGCAAACCCTAAATCTGGCATAATCGAGAACAACAAGATGCTTACAAGCACAACAATGAAGATGAAAGAGGTGCCACACCGAGGATGCAGTCTAGAGAATTTCTTCACATTCGAAACATTCAATGCTACCCCAGCTTCGTGTGCGTTGATCGTCTTATGCTCTGCGCCATGATACTGTAGTATTCTCTTGAACTCACCCCACATAGCCACTAATATCAGGTATAGGATAAAGATCGTAAGACGCACTATGGCTTCTACAATGTTGAAAATCACTCCCGTGAGATTGAACAAAGTAGTTAAGAGGAAGGGCCCTATCATGAAAAGAGAAGCCAACACCAAAGCCATGGCAATTGCTATCGCAAACTCCTTAATGGTGAACTTTTCCTCTTCTTCAAGAATTGCATTTGCAGAGTAATAGAGGCCTTTGACACCGAGATAGAAAGTTTCAAACAACCCGACGATGCCTCTCAGAAACGGTAGTCCAAGGACCCTGTATCTTCCAGATATGGATTTTATCTCCTCTGCGTGTGTCAATATCTCATTGTCTGGTTGTCTAACACACATCACCACGTGTGTGCGAGAGCGCATCATCACACCTTCTATCAGAGCTTGTCCACCAAATGCTAGTGACGGCTTTTCTCTTCTTTGGGCGAACAACTTCATCATTCCCAAGGAGATTCTGCCGGTCTTATATTCCTTTGTTCCTTTTTGATTGTGCATGTAGGCATAGTTCAATAAGAACTCAACAACACAAAATTGCCAAACACTAAAGATATCAACAACTCTGCATATTTTAACAGCTAGAATATAGTCAGATGGAGAAAAAGATGCCGAACGAAATCCGAAAAGATTACATCCTAGATCGCTGGGTGATAATAGCCTCTGAGAGAGCGAAACGCCCAACAGATTATTCAGGTAGACCATCTGAAAGGACAGAGGCGAAAACGTGCCCTTTTTGTCCCGGAAATGAGAGAAAGACACCACCCGCAGTCCTTCTTTACCTTCCCTCAGATGGAGGCATAAAAAGGGCGAAAGACTCTGACGGAGAAAGAGTTAAAAATTGGCTCGTAAGGTGCATTCCAAATCTGTATCCAGCTCTTAGTCCTCGTAACTCCATTTCTTTAGTTGAAGATGATCTTCACAGAAGAAGCGACGGTGTTGGAGCACATGAAGTCCTAATAGAATCGCCTAATCATGATGAGCATCCGAGCAATGGTAGACTTGAGCAAATCGAGTTGGTTGTGCAAGCTTACTTGGATAGGTTGAAGGGTCTTTCAAAGTGGGAATATGTTTCTATTTTTAGGAATCATGGAAAAGAGGCTGGGGCTTCACTTTCTCATGCTCACAGTCAAATAATGGCAACTCCGATGGTTCCTGAGCGAATTTCAGATGAACTTGCCGCCTGTAGGAGCTGGTTGGAAAAAAAGGATGCCTGTCCTTACTGTGAAATAATCGAGGCAGAACGTAGTAGTCCTAGATTCATTTTTGAAAACGAAAGTTTCATTGCATTTGCTCCATGGGCAAGCGTCTATCCATTTGAGTTTTGGCTTCTTCCCAAAAAGCATCAGCACACGTTGTTGCAACTGGATGAAAGAGGGAAGAGAGATTTTTCTCGTGCTCTTAGAATGTGTTTTGGCAGTCTCGCAACGATCCTGAATGATCCGCCGTACTCCTATGGGTTCCATATAGCTCCAACTCGTGGGCAACATGAATGTTTTCACTGGCATCTTGAAGTTTACCCTAAATTGTCAATTCAGGCTGGTTTCGAGAACAGTACGGGTATGTTCATAAACGTTACGCCGCCGGAAGTGGCTGCGCAGAGTCTGAGAGAATCGCTTCCACGCATTTAACCAAAAAAGACGCTTGCTGTTTCATAAAGCTTCATATCAACGGTCTTTCGCTTACCGACAACGTCTTTTAACGGAACAGAAACAATTTCATTTCCTTGTATGGCAACAATACGTCCAAACTGGCCTTGGTGGACAAGGTCTATGGCAGCGATTCCGAATCTTGTGGCTAAAATCCTGTCAAAAGGTGTTGGAGAACCGCCTCGTTGAAGGTGGCCGAGAACCACAACCCTTGTTTCAGTGTCTATGCGCTTTTCAATTTCTTTGCCAAGATAGTAGCCTACGCCGCCGAACCTAACATGGCCAAACTCATCTGTGCTGTTGCTGTAGAGTATCTCTTTGCCTTCTTTGGGTTTCGCGCCTTCAGCAACGACGACAACGCTAAAGTTTTTGCCGCGACTTTGCCTCTGCTTAATAAGATTACAAACTTCGTCGAGGTCGAACGGTTTTTCCGGAATTAAAATAGCATCGGCTCCTCCAGCGAGTCCAGCCTCTAACGCAATCCAGCCAGTATATCTGCCCATCACTTCAAGAATTATAACTCTCTGATGCGACTCCGCTGTGGTGTGAAGCCTATCAAGCGTATCGGTGGCTATGGAAACTGCTGTGTTAAAGCCGAAAGTGTAATCGGTGCCGAGCAAATCGTTGTCAATTGTTTTAGGCACTCCAACGCATGGAAGCCCCATTTCACAAAGCTTGTAAGCCACTCCTAGGGTGTCTTCGCCTCCAATAACAACTACTGCACCAAGGCCAGTTTCCTTAGCATTTCTCAGAATTTTCTGCGCTCCGTCTTTGTGCTTGAAGGGATTAGTTCTCGAAGTTCCAAGAATGGAGCCTCCACGGGGAAGTATTCCTGAGATTTCGTCTAAATTCAGCGTGATAAATTCGTTTTCGACTAGTCCTTGCCATCCGTTTCTAACGCCGACCATCTCATACCCGTAAGATTCAATTCCTTTCTTCACAACAGCCCTGATCACGGCGTTGATTCCCGGAGCATCTCCTCCTCCGCTTAAGACTGCAACTTTCATTCTTTTTTCTCCACTTCTAAAAGGCTTTAGCTGAACTTCCAAATAAACGCATCTTACCTTTGATAACCTCTTTCACAGCCTCTTTCGCTGGACCTAAAATTTTTCTGGGATCAAACTCTTTCGGCGAACCGGTCAAGATTTCTCGAATCGCACATGTGAAAGCCAACCGTAAATCGGTGTCTATGTTTATTTTTGTTATTCCTAAAGATATAGCCTCTTTGATATGTTCGTCTGGGATTCCCTTAGCCCCACTTAATTCAGCTCCATACTTTGTGGCTTTTTCAATTATCCATGATGGAACGTTGGATGCTCCATGCAGAACTAATAGGACCTTAACCTTTTTTCTTATAGCTTTCAGCCTTTTGAAGTCAAGTTTCGGCTCTCCTTTGAATTTGTAGGCGCCATGACATGTGCCTATTGCAACCGCAAGTGCGTCCACACTCGTTCGTTCAACAAACTCTTTGGCGGCTTCAGGATCTGTTAATACCGCTTCCTTTTCCTCCACGGTTGCTTCCTCTACGCCAGCAAGTCTTCCTAGCTCTCCCTCAACAGAGATACCTTTTGAATGAGCCAAACGTGTAACGCGTTTTGTTAAGGCAATATTTTCTTCAAAATTTAGACGCGAGCCATCGATCATAACAGAAGTAAACCCGGCGTCAATACATTTTGAAACGGTTTCTATATCTTTTCCGTGGTCTAAGTGAAGGGACATCGGCACTGGAGCAGATTCCGCCGCAGTTTTTACCATTCCAGCTAAATATTCCAAGCCTGCATACTTGATTGTGCTGGGAGTTGCTGCAACTATTACAGGTGACCGCTCTTCGGTGGAGGCTTCAACTACGGCTAACAAGGTTTCTAGGTTTTGAATGTTGAAGGCGCCGACAGCGTAGCCTTTTGCCATAGCGGCGGATAGAAGCTTCTTGTTTGTAACGAGCATGTTTCCATCTGAATACATATTTGGTTAACAGGATATTAATGGATTTTACGTTATCTAGGGATCACGTAACTGCTGAGACACAGATTGTTAGTGTTTCTGGGTTTCCGAAAGGCATAAGTGATTAAAAGGGGCTCATTAGAAGAGTAAATGTTAACATCGTATAGGTGAAAACAGCCTGTTGTTGTAGGTGATTATTTTGGTTGACAAAAAAGAAATCGAATTGTTGAAAAAACTTTGCGAATCATTCGGACCCACGGGCTTCGAACGCGAGGTTGCAAGAATCGTTAAAGAACATGTGAAGTCTTATGCAGATGAGATAACCACAGATAAGTTGGGTTCTGTTGTATTCAAGCATCGTGGAGACGCTGGTCGACCACGAGTGTTGCTTGCAGGGCACATTGATGAAGTCGGCTTCGTCATTTCTGGGATAGATGAAAAGACAGGGTTCTTAACATTTAACCCGCTTGGAGGGTGGTGGGATCAAGTGCTTCTGACGCAGAGAGTGACTATAAGAACCAAGAAAGGAGATGTCCCAGGAGTCATAGCTGCAAAACCACCTCACTTACTCTCTCCAGAAGAATTGAAAAAAGTGGTTGAAAAAAGGTCTATGTATATAGATGTTGGGGCTTCGAGCAAGAAGGAAGCTGAGGAAATGGGCATCAGAATGGGCGATCCGGTGATACCTTGTTCACCCTTCTCCTTGATCAGGAACGGAAAGATCGCAATGGGAAAAGCGTTTGACGATCGAATCGGTGCATTCGTTGCCATGGAAGTTGTCCGCAGGCTCAAAGAAAACAAGATTAAACATCCTAACACGGTCTTCGGTGCAGCAACGGTTCAAGAAGAAGTTGGAGCCCGAGGTGCCATAACAGTTGCGCACGTGGTTGATCCAGACGTGGCCATCATAATCGAGGTTGACATAGCTGGAGATGTACCAGGAATTAAGACGTTTGAAGCGCCAGCCAAGATGGGAAAGGGCCCATCGATCTTGACGTTTGATTCTTCGATGATTCCGAATCAGCCATTGAAAGACTTTGTGATTAAGACGGCTGAAGAGATGAAAATTCCATACCAACTTTCGCAGGTGGCGAGGGGCGGCACAGATGCTGGCAAAATCCACATCAGTAGAGCCGGCTGTCCCAGTATTGTGATCAGCGTGCCAACTCGACATATTCATTCACATGTTGGTTTACTCAGTCTTGAGGATACTGAAAACGCGATAAAGTTGACGATTGAACTGGTGAAGAGATTCAGTAGCGAGGTTGTGAAAAGCTTTACTTCTCTCTAGTTTACGCTTTTTTCTTTAATTCAAACTCTCTTAGGGCTTGGTTTAGGAAGAGTTTGATTCAGTACGCCTGAGATGGTAACTCTTATCTACTGTGTTAGGTGTAGGCTTTACGGTTTATGCGTGGAATGGTAACTTGAAGAAGAAACGGACTTCGTTGGAAAGGTTTCGGTTAAAAAGGGCACTGGATACGCTGGCTTCAAAGGAGGGAAGAGGAACTGAACTTGTCTCTCTCTATGTGCCACCAGGACGCCAGTTAAGCGAAGTTGCCACCATGCTTAAGCAAGAGTACGGAACCGCTTCCAACATTAAGTCAACCACTACGCGGAAAAATGTTCAAGATGCCATCGTTAAGGTTACTCAACGTCTGAAACTGTTCAAGAAAGTGCCTGAAAACGGTTTGGTCATCTTCTGTGGGGTTATACCGCAAAACGGCGGTCCTGGAAGCGGAAGAATTGAGATATATGTGATTCCTCCGCTTGAACCCATTCAAGTGAACCTCTATCGTTGTGATTCTAGATTTCATACTGAATATTTGCAGGAGTTTTTGAAAGCGAGGGAAACTTATGGACTCATGGTCATTGACGCAAGTGCAGCTACGTTCGCCACCCTTCGAGGTAGGCATCTAGAAATCGTTAAAGAGATCACCTCAGGTGTGCCTGGAAAGTTTGCAGCTGGAGGTCAGTCTGCGAGAAGGTTTGAGCGACAGAGGGAAGCTAAGCTGCAGGATTACCTCAAACGTGCTGGAAAACATGCTAACGACACTTTTCTTCCGATAGAGGATTTGAAGGGTTTGATTATTGGGGGTCCAGGCTTCACAAAGTTTGATTTTGAGAAAGGAGGCTTCCTTCATTATACGTTGAGGGATAAGGTCGTTGCTACCATCGACACTGCTTATGTGGGAGCGCAGGGCGTGGAGGAGCTTGTGGAGCGGTCTCCAGAGATTATGCGGCGTGTTCGTTACATTGAAGAAAAGCGGGTTATGCAGAGTTTTCTTTTTGAGGTTGGGCATGACACTGGCTTAGCTACATACGGTGAGGGCGAGGTGAGGCGATGCTTAGAGTCAGGGATCGTGAAAACCTTGTTTTTGTCCGAGGCTCTCAAGCTAGTTCGAGTTACCGTGAAATGTACAGCGTGTGATTACGTCAAGCAAGAGACGATAAAAGAACGTTTGCTCCTCAACTATGAACAAACTCTCGCTGAACAACCATGTCCAAAATGCAAATCGCCGAATCTCAGCATAGAAGACAGTAAAGATCTTGTCGATGAATTAGCTGAGTTAGCGGAGCAGGCTGGTACAAATGTGGAGGTTATATCTGTTGAGACTGAAGAGGGGGAGATGTTAACGAAGTCTTTTGGCGGTGTTGCAGCTATCCTTCGTTTTAAGCCTTCACGCTAATAATCGGCTGTGTAATGGACGTTCGTGTATCCTTGTACCTCTCTGCCTTCGCCTTTTTTTGGGAGGATTTCGACTTTTTCTGTTTTGCAGGTTCCAGCGATGTCTTCTGCTGTCTGTTTTAAGATGTCCGCGCTCTTTTCGCTTCCAGCGTAGATGGTTAGTTTTTTGATGGGTGTGTTTAAGGGCAGTCTTTTTTCTGATTTTTCTCTTCGAATTTCTCCTATAACTGCAACTAGTAGGTCACCGTATTTTTCTGCTTCTTCGTCGATTTTTTGTGCGGTAGGCCACGGTGAAATGTGGATGCTTTTGTGTTTCTTGTCTTCCGCGTACATGAGTTGGTATATTTCCTCGGTTATGTGTGGGGACACGGGCGCGAGAAGCTGTAATGTTCGATAAATGGCTGTGTACAGGGTGTGTTGTGCAGCTTTTCTTTTTTCTTCGCCGTAAGTCTCAGGCTTGTACAATCGGTGTTTTATTGCTTCGATGTAGCGGTCGCAGAGTTCGTGCCACGTGAAGTTGCGAGTTTCTTCGGTGGCTATGTTGAATTGGCAGTTGTCAAGGGCTTCGGTGGCTTTCTGAGTTACTCTATCCAGTTTGCTGAGCAACCATCTGTCTATCAGTTCCAGCTTTACTTCTTTCTTTGTGGGAGTATAGTCTTGTAAGTGCATGCTGGCGAAGCGGGTGGCGTTCCATAGTTTTATGAGGAATCTCCATGCGTATTCTACGTCTGGCCAGCGGAAGGGTATGTCTGAGCCTGTTGCTCCTCCAGTTGCGGACCATTGCCGTGCTGCGTCGGCTCCGTATTTGTCTAGCACCTCTGGGGCAGCTACATAGTTACCGAGAGATTTGTGCATCATTCTTCCGTCGGTTCCGAGGACCATGCCGTTGATCAGGCAGCTTTTGTAGGGTTTCTGGTCGAAGAGTGCGAGGTGACGAACCATGAGGTAGTATGCCCATGTGCGTATGATGTCGTAGCCTGATGGGTGTAGGTCGGCTGGGAAGAAGTTTTGCCAGTCTTTTTTATCGGGCCATCCAGCGTGGACGGCGCATGAGATGGATGAGTCGAACCATGTGTCGAGTACGTCTGTCTCGGGTTTGAAGCTGGTTGAGCCGCATTTTGGGCAATTATCGATTTTGGGTGGTTCTATTCTTGGATCTATTGGCAGCCAGTCTGGTTCGGCGAGGATTATGTGTTTACATTTTTTGCAGTACCATATTGGGATTGGTGTGGCGAAGATTCTTTGGCGGCTGATTACCCAGTCCCAGTCGAGCGATTTGGCCCAGTCTATTAGGCGTTTTTTCATGTAGTCGGGGTACCACGTGATTTCTAGGGCGTTTTTTTCTACGAGTGGTGTTAACGAGCGTATTTTCATGAACCATTGTTTTTGTTCTAGGATTTCGATGGGGGTGTCGCATCTCCAGCAGACGCCGACTTCTTGTTGGAGGGGTTCGGTTTTTTCTATTAGACCCGCTTTTTCTAGGTCTTTTGCTATTGCTTCTTTTGCTTGTTCTATGGTTAGTCCATTGTATTTTCCGGCGTTTTTGTTCATTTCTCCTTTTTCGTTAATAGTCGTGATAACGGGTAGTTTGTGCTTCTGGGTGCATTTTACGTCTGCTTTGTCTCCGTAGGTGCAGATCATGACTACGCCTGTTCCGAACGTTGGGTCTACGAGATCGTCTGTAATTATCTTGACTGTGCGGTTTGCCATGGGTACGGCGATAGTTTTGCCTATGTATTGTTTGTAGCGTTCGTCGCGTGGGTTAACCGCTACTGTGACACATGCTGGGAGGAGTTCTGGTCTTGTTGTGGCTATCGATAGGTGGTCTCCGTCTTTTAGGTGGAATTTTATGTAATGGAGTGTTCCTTGTTTTGTTTGGTGTTCTACTTCTGCGTCTGCGATGGCGGTTTCGCAGCGGGGGCACCAGTTAATGGGATACGTGCCCTGATAGATTAGGTCTTTTTTGTGGAGGAGTATGAAGCTTAGTTGGGTGCGTCTCCAGAAGTCGGGGTTCATTGTTTTGTATTCTGTTGTCCAGTCTACGGAAATCGCGAGGCGTTTGATTGAATCTTTCATTACATCTATGTATTTGCTGGTCAGTTGTTCGCAAAGTTTTACGAAATGGTCTGGTGGAACTTCACGTTTCTTGATATTGTGTTCTTTTTCTGTTTCTACTTCTGTTGGCAGTCCGTGGCAGTCCCATCCCTGGGGGAAAAGAACGTTGTAGCCTCGCATGCGTTTGTAGCGGGCTACGATGTCGAAGTAGGTCCAGTTGAGGACGTTTCCCATGTGGAAGTCGCCTGAAGGATAAGGAGGAGGAGTATCTATAACGTAAGTTGGGCGTTTACGGTCTTTCCAATCAAAACGATAGATACCCATCTCTTCCCAACGTTTCTGCCACTTCTCCTCAACCTGGAGGACATTGAATTCTTTAGGAAGCTGTTTCACGCGATGAATCAACCCTTCAATCATGATGATGATTTGCTTAGTGGATAAGCACAGATGAAAATAATAAAGATTCTTCTGCACGCATGAGAGGAAGGAATAAAAATTTAATCCAACCAACCAACCAACCAACCGGGTAGAATTTCACTCCAGTGTAACCCCATAAGAGTACACCAGAGTAACCTCAACAGAGTACCCAACAACTCTCTCAACTCTCGGAAATAAGTCATTATGTAGATATGTAGCAAGTAATCAATATGTCACCACAGACATACTGAACACTTGCTACACAGCTACATGGCTACGGGGGATTGTTCTACTACACAACACACACACTGTGTGTGCTATGGTGGAAACAAAGAGATTTGAATGAACTAGTTAAAAAAAGAATGTTGGGTGCGAGAACTTAACAACGAATGCTTATGCTAACAATTCAATCGACTATTTTTCATCAACAATTTGCACAACGGAACTACCTACTTTAATAGTTGCCATGGACTCTTTCACAGTGTCAGGGTCAACGCTTAATTTCTTTCGTGAAGATTGCCTAAACAATGTGGGGTATGGTAAAGCAACTGTGGCGGAAGGTATAGAAGTGCGAGCCAGAGAATATCTTTTGTGAACTTCATATGCCTCAACTCTGTTCGTCTCCACTGAAATTTTACCTATCTCTTCATTTGTATCGGGGTCCAATAGGGGAACTGGGTAGGAATATACAGAAAACATCATTCCTTTCACAACCCCCTTTTCACTTCCAATGTTTAATGCAAGTTCATATTTGGTCAAAATTTGGGCTACTTTTCCTTTAATTGGCTCTGTCATTGGGTATATTCTCCAAACATTTACTTTGAATCACTTTCTGACAATCTATAATTTCTCTTAGTTTTTTAAAGTATTCCTCAACTTTGTTCCAAATTTCGGAATTTTCATAAAAGAAAATTTCATAATCCATCAACATCCTCATTTTGATGGCGTAACAATAACTGTTAGCAAGAGCTTCAAAATCGATTTCAAAGTCACAACCCCCATCCATTAAACATCTACCGCATTGAGTAGTTTTTTCTTCTACAACTTTACCCAGTTTCCTTAACGTCTTCCAGATGGAGTTATGTTGAATTATGCTATTCTTCGAAAACAACACTGCGAACTCCCAACACCCAATAGAACAAGAGATTTTGCATGATGACTCAAAAGCGAAAAAAATTATGTTAATCAAACCACTTATGACTCCAACAAACTGGCTGTAGGACAACTGGATTCTTTCCTCTGCTTCCAAGACTAATTCTTGTTGTCTATCAGTTAATGCTTCGAACTGTTGTTCATCAATAGGAAAGCTAACAGCTCTTCCAACGTCTCTTGTCAAATCTTCAGCAATTTCTTCAAGTCTATTGGTGTATTCAAAATATAACTTTGGTAGATATTCATCAAGGGCAGAAATTTTGTAGTCTCTGAGTTTGGAGTGAAAACCTATTCTTTCAATGAAATTATCAATAAGCTCTCTGTCCATTAGTTGTTTTTGAATAAGCTTATAATGTTCAAAAAAGGAGTCTAATTTGTCATGTGTTGCCACAAATATTTCATAGTCTTTTTGGAAGGATTCCATGAAATTAGAAAAAGCCCCTTTTTTCCGTAATTTAGATAGACTCCCTGGACCAATCGAATTAGTGAAAGCATTTTGTAGATTTCCTTTCATTTCCTGCTATCTTCCTTGCTTTAAGCTAATCCCATTTTCCAGTTAGGTTATGGTCTGTTCTACAACCGTTCGAGTCTTGGCATACAAACCAATTGGTTTGGTAAGATATACATAAACTTTCTTTTATTATGTTTGCAATCCTGATGCTTTCGCTCCATTCTTCCAACCTAACTCTTCTCATTTTTAGCAAAGTCTTCAATCTAATTTTTTCTGGACGCTTCTTGTCAATATCAGCAATTCCTGTTAACTGCGTGCGCATGCATGCATTACAAAGATGGGAGCCTGGGGGTCCACTCGTTCTTTTCATTTCTTAGATACTTGGCTAGAAGAAAAGCTTCTTCATTAAGCAAACTCTCTATCTCCTGTCTGTTCCCATGCTTTATACGTGGTATTTCGACCTTTGATTCAAAGAAGGAGTTTAGCTTGTTCATGAAGTCTGTTGCCAAAGCTTTCTTCAAATACTCTCTTTGCCCTTTTCTTTTCCGAGAGAAGTCTTCTTTCTTCATTGAAAAATCTTTCTTTCTTAGGGTCTTGGAGTATTGGATTAAGAAGTCATCAATGAGGTATCTGTACATTTCCATCAAATCGCACACCAGAGAAGGTTTACCAAACTGTTCCGAGTGTAAAAAGCCTAAATAAGGTTCGAGTTTAGCCTTTATAATTGCTCTGAGCACTTTCCATTTGAGAACGGTATAGGCCAAATTGAAGGTGTTGTTGATTCCATCGTAGGCCTTGAAGGTCCTCCTCTTCTGTATCATAATAGATTTAGGAAGCAATTGAAAGATTTGACGGAAGTACCGTTCTGTGTGAAATCCTTCTATACCCACCAGCCTTTTCCTAACAACGCCTAATTTATCCGATTCAATCTTCCCTATGGTTTCTCTGGCCTTCACTAAATCGTGTTGTCTTAGCCCATACTTTCTAAGTATCTGGTTCTGTCCTTCAATCCTGCTCAAAACAATCTTCTTGGCAATTTCAATGCCCTTTCCGTTCTTTATGGCTTCGTACTGGCAGATTCTGGTCTTAACGTGACTGTCATAGTCCAGGCTTTTCAGATAGGCTACAGGGTTTCCTCTCTGAGTCAGTATTAACAGGTCTATTCCCCAGAATGCGCAGGTGGCCAAAGCCCCGGAAGAAACAGAGTTTCCTATTCTGATGTGCACTTCTCCAATCTCATTTTCAAACAGCGGATACTCCTCAACCTCTCCTTTCCTGCCTCTAACTATCAGGCAGCCTTTGCCTCTGCCCAAGAAAGAGCCGCGGTCGTCAAGAAATATCTTAACTGTTTTGGCCTTCATTCCTTAAACCCCGATTAATCGGGCCCCAACTCAAACGCTGAATAAATAGCTTGCCTGAGCTTAACTCTGTAAGAAAACTCCGTTAGTGAGATGGATGGTGTCAAGATATTCAGAAAAAGGAAGTAGTAAACGTGGAGGGGAAGGGTTAAATCCGTATTGATCTAACTGTAACTAGGTAACCATATGAGTGCTGAATCGACTCGGGAATCCATACGTCAACGATTGGAGCCGATAACGGTCAACATTGATCACATTTTCCTTGACCCGAACAACCTCCGCTTAGTGGGGGTAAGGAGGCCAACTCCTGACCGACGTTTCTTGGAGGATGGAGTTCAAAGTTCAGTCCTTAATCAGATGGAAAAATTTGACATCGACTCTCTCAAAAAATCCCTTCTCCAAGAAGGAGTGCTCCCAGTTGACAAAATTGTTGTAAAAAGACACGATAATTCTAACAACTACGTCGTTATTGAAGGAAATCGCAGAATATCTGCAATAAAGTCTCTTCTTGGGGAACATGAGAGCGGAGAAATCGAGATTCTTGAAGATAAGATTAACGAGTTTAGAGAACTCGAGGTCCTACTCCTAAGAAACGCAACCAAAGAAGATACATTGCTTATTCAGGGCATACGTCATGTTCCAGGAATAAGGGAGTGGGGAGCTTATGAAAAGGCTTCAGCAGTGTCATATCTGCTTGATAAAGGCCTATTAAACGAACAAGTGAGCAATCTCCTTGGAGGTATCATAAAACCCAGTGAGGTCGCTCGATACTATCGTGCGTACGGTGCGATACGTCAGATGAAAGAAGATGATGAATATGGGCGGCTTTTCAAGCCTGATTATTTTACCTACTTCGACGAGCTGTTGAAGCCAAAATTCGCCAATGTTCGAAGATGGTTGGAATGGAACAATAGTCAACGAAGATTCAGAAATGTAGAGAACATCAAGACTCTTTATAAATGGTTGACTGGGGATGGAGACACTGACCAAAGGCAAATTAGAACAGTGCGTGAATTGCGACATCTTCCAGAAGCATTTGGCAATGTAACTGCTCGACGGGCATTGATGGATGGAGCAACTGTGGAACATGCGAAGTCTCAGATTGTGCGTCCTCCCGAGTGGAGAGCAAGACTGAGAGAGTTTATGAATTTTATAAGCACAGAAATTCCTCTTGCAGAAGAATTTTCGGGGGATGACATTAGCATGTTGGATGCTTTGCGCAATCTTATCGACACAATTCTTAGCCGTGCGCGTGCGTCAACTCCTTCGAATTAAGGGGTTGCAATGAGCGACCGAGTGAACATTAGGCCGAAAAGAATTGCTGAATACATTATTTCGCGATTTCCACTTGACTCCTGTAAGAATCTTTATACATGTATCACCGAGGCTGTTCAAGAACTGACTTCTGGACTAGATGATCTTGAACT
Organism: Candidatus Bathyarchaeota archaeon; assembly: GCA_030608565.1. Taxonomy (GTDB): domain Archaea; phylum Thermoproteota; class Bathyarchaeia; order Bathyarchaeales; family Bathyarchaeaceae; genus SOJZ01. Next base: position 98,430 of record JAUWDY010000001.1, read on the forward strand.
CCATACTATCGCAGACAGAGTTCAAGGGCCAGTGAGATCAGCCATTGATAACCATCTAGAAGAATATAGGCACCGCAAGTTACCACCTAAAGTCTATTGGAGTCAACTCAATTCTGAACGGCTGATAGGACGGTGCTTTGTGTTCAGAAATGACACAGACGATGTGAAATCCTTCAAACAGAAACTTCGTCTGATGGCACAAATTCAGGCATCAATTGCAGCCCTGTCCTGGGCAGATTTCGAAAGATTCTGCCGCAGATTCCTCAGTGAGGAACCTGGATTTTCAAGGGTTAGAAGACGAAGGCATGATGGTGGAATTGACTACTATGGGAGTTATATAATATCGCAAACCCACAGAATATCATTTGCTGGACAAGCAAAAAAATACGGAATAAGGAAGAAAATCGGTCCTAATGTAATACGAGAGCTAGCAGGAGCTATGAGAGGGAGGAGATGGGCGTTTGGGGTCATCATGACAACATGCGGTTTTACTCAAGGAGCTCGGTCAACAGCAAAAAGACACAATATTGATACAATTGATGGCGAACAGATTGCCTATCGCTTGATTGAGAAGGACGTAGGAATCGTTGTTAATAATCATCCAACCTTTTCTATGGAGAATTTTCGTTCATGGCTTGGACAATGAAAAGGAAGTACCTTTTTAGTGTCTTTCTATCTACTGATTTTTCGTTCTATGTGTGCGTGCATGAATATCTACTTCTAGAACTTCTTTGTACGATTTTTCTTTTGCCGTTTCTTTCTGAAAGTGTCACGCACTGACTTTTGCCTTTTTACGCGTTTCTGAATCCACGTTCTTAAACGTCTTGCGCCTTCTCTCGCTATAATTTCAAAGCTATCCTCAGCCTTTGGATCCAGCTTTTTTTGGTAGTAACCAATTTTTTCTAGAATGACCTTTCTCAATTCCAAGTCGATTTCATAACCCACACTATTCCTATCAAGTTGTCTTGCCACTTTTGTTGTAGTTCCAGATCCTAGGAAGGGATCTAGAATCGTTTCACCTACAAAAGAAAAGAGTGTTATCAATCGCTGAGGTATTTCTTCGGGAAAGGCAGCAATACCTTCTTCAAGTCTTCCAGGAAGAGGAAGAACATTCGTTATTTCCCAAACTGTTAGATTCCATTTATGTTCGCTGAAATCTGTGAGATCAATTTCTGATGATTTCCGAATTTCTTCTGGTAGTTTCTTGACATATGAATAATCGAACTTTCCATTCTGAAAGATTAGGATGGTTTCCTGAAGATTATCAGGGTAGAAATACATTGGATAGGGGTTTTGAAGAAGAACCCCACTTCTATGACTGATCCTTGTATATCCCTCCGGCTTCTTCCAGATTATCTTGTCGCGATACTTGAATCCTGCTTTCATCATGATTTTGGTAGTATCCGCAACAATTGGGTACTTCTCTCCTTCGATAAGCATGTCATCGGTAACAAAAGCAGCAATCCTTCCTTGAGCAAGAACTTTGGAAAGCTCTCTCGCAACCTTTCGGATCATGTCAAGATACTCGTCATAATCCTTGAATAAACCCGGATAATCGAAAGGTGCATTGTAATAGGGAGGGGAGGTAACAACAAGATGGACTGGCTTATCATATAACTCATGCATGTCCACACAGTTTCCGAAAATAATCTTGTGAAATGTTTGCATATCACACTGAAGCTTCCAGTTTCTCGTATTTATAGTCTGCTTTAGTAAGACGTCACCACAAAAGGTATATCCATCACAACGAAACTTTCTTTATAGGTTTAATCTTTGACTTCAAAAATCGTTGGTACCTACACTATAGACACTCTTCAATTATACTTTTCATGGGATGACGACCTTTACACATATTTCAAAGAGCAAGGACTCGGTCAGAAAGGAATAAAATCCAAAGTATTACCTCTCATTTACACGGATAACTGCGAAAGTACAACGCAAGTCCCCGAGCGAAAAAGAAAATATGTTATTCTTCCACAGCATTTCGGCGAAACTTTCCAGAGTTTAGGGTGGAAAGAAACAGAACGCAAAAATGAACCAATCATACAATCAGAAAAACCTGAAGTTACCATTTCCCTCGAAGATAATCAACAGTACCTAAGGTTCAGAATCAATCCTCATGTCAATGGAAAAGAACAATACCATCTTGAATACTCGTCAATGTCCGCTTTTGGCAGCATGTACAACAACTGGTCTATTATTATGCTCAAAATGAATGCTTTCGAAAATATTCTTTCAATCTTGAAGCAGCAATTTCCAGATATGCCTGAAATGGTTGATGTACCCATTTACAAAGAGAGCAAGCAAGCCCAAAGAGAAAAACTGTTTTTCGTTAAGGTTCCGGTTAAATCATACAAGTTTAGCATTGGAGAATTCTTGTATGCCCGAAAATACTTTGAATTGAATGGTATAACTGGAGTACTACCTTCTCTGGTTTACAAAGATGAACCATCATATAGACAGACCATGGATCCAATTCTGAAAGTCGGATTCGTTCACACAACAGAAGAACAAGGATTCGAAGTTAGGCCTCCACAATGTGCCATAAAATTGGCTCAGCATAAAGTTAGTATTTCCAAAAGAGGAAAACGGGCCAAGATGAAAGGTAAAATTGTTTGCATTGAACCTTACGAAAATTGCTTCACTGTTCCAGCGAAGGATTTTTACATCTCAGCATTTGCAATCAAGAATGCTGATCCACTTTCTTTAAACAGAATATCTCGTTCTGGAAGAATAACTGCTAGAAAATGCACAAAGACTTAGTTCAGTTTCTCCCTATTTCTTCATTTCCATTATTTGCATGCGTACTGGGGCAAGTAGGAAGATTGTATTCTTCCAGAATTTGCTTACCTCCTTCGTTAACGGGAATACCACATAAATTCGTGCCATCTGTAACGATAACGGCGGCGCGAGTTTCATTCTTGTCGGCGTATTGTTGCATAATTAATATCTGATGCCTTGTGTGGCTTTTGCTGATAGATTCGTCCGTTTCCACCTCAATAAGCGTTATGGGCTCTTTACAGGCGCATACCAGATCAGGTTCTGCTCCCCCAACATTCCCGTGCTCTACACATGCACACCCTTTAGTTTTCATCTTCTCTCTAATAGCATTTACAGCGTCCTCATGCTTTTTGGAAATAGGCATCATTTCATTTATCCTCTTTGAGCTTTCTGGTTAGTGTAAAGGTTTTTTTCTTAGGGTCGCAGAATTTGCCGAAACCGTCCTCCTCCAGAAGAGCCAAATGTCTTTTGGTTGTACGGACATCAGTTCCAGCACGGTTCGCGATCAGTTCGATATTGTAGCACATATACGAACCGTCTCTCTCAATCTCAGCAAGCGACTTCTTCACCTTTCTATGGATTTCGACCGACTTCATGTTCTCAGCCTATTTATAGTATTGTACATAGATATATTTCAATTTTGTCCTCCACCTTCAATATACGTTCAAAATTGTGAGAATATACTCTACGTACTATCAAGAAACCCCCATTTTAATCGAAGGCTGATGTTTAAATATGAGATTGCATGGGGGTCCGCACTCAAAAAATAGGAGGTTGATAAGAAAAATGGCCAAGAATCAAAAGCCTCAAAGGCCGAGCAAGAAGAAAATACAGGCCCTCATTAAGAAAGAAGGCAAAATAAGAACTGCTTTCATCCTACGCAATAAGCATGAGATGACAGTAAAAGACATTGCAGAAGCTCTTGAAATCTCAGAGAGGACAACAAGGGCATATCAATGGAGAGTAAAAGAACCCGAGAAATACAAGGCACTGCTCAAGAGGTATTTCGACAAGAAGAAAGCCAAGGCCCAGAAGAAACAGAAGAAAGAGAAAGAGGCTGAAGAAAAATGAGAAAGAGCATAGCCTCAATTGCAGCAGGGGCTCTCATAACGACCCTTTCTCTCTTTCTTTTATCTATTGCCTATCCACATCTGTTCGCCCTGTTTGGTCTGTTGTTCGTAACTGCCTGCATAATCCTGGGACTATCATTGATATCTGCTCTACCAAAGGCTCCTGCAAAAATCTACGGTTATTTTCGCAGACCTGAGAAAAAAGAAGAGGGTCAGAGGTTCTGCAGTTACTGCGGAACATCATTGCCCGAAGGCAGCACTTATTGCCCTAGATGTGGAGGGCCTCAACAACCCTTACCAGTCTCAAGGCATCGTTGAGCTTTTGCCTCCAACTCTTTGAAGACATCTTCCTCTTTTTTCTTCTTAAACAAAGGGTTTTTAGTTCTGAAGGCCATGTTTATTCAACTCCTTTCTTCTACAGTTGGAAGTACCGTCGTCGTTCTTTCTCTAGCTTCTTCTTCCGCAGTTTTTCCCTGTGTTTCTTCGGTATTTTCGTCATGCGAATCCCACTCGTCTATTTTTAGAATTGAGCGCATTGCTATGAAGTGCAGTTTGCCGAATCTATCCTTATTTATCAAGTAGCTTTCATTCATGAATACGACTCTGCCGAACACTTTTCTAACTCTCTGCCTGCCCTGTTGGTCAAAGCCTGATTCAAATATAATTCTGGCCTCTTTACCCTCGAATGCTTTATTCATTGACTTTCCCCCTCTTGCGTGGCTTTCTGGGTTTTATTATCCGCATATGACTCAGAGGCCTGGCCGGCAGGTTTGGATTATCCCTAATGTTCATTGGGAGGCTTGCAAGTTTCTGCTGGTGCAGGAATCGCTTTTCATAGTACTCCTGTCTTCTTTGTTTACGTGCCCTCTGTTTTGCTGTTAATCTTCTTCTACCCATGCTCATCCCTCCTTTTCTTAGCCTCCTCAACAATCTCGTCAACATAGAGGTAGAACAACTCCCTGTCTTCTGCGTGGGCAAAAGGCTCTAAACTCCTAAGCCTTCTTGCCATGTCCGTAACTTTCGCTTTCAGGAGTTTATGTTGTGTATGGTATCGCTCAACTTTTCTTTCAAGGGCATTTATTTGGGCCTGCTGAGATTTGTTCATGCTATGTACCTCGGTTTCTTCTTCGAAAACCTTCTAAGTTCCTTGGCCATGCCCAGAGTCATCTTTGCAAGTTCAAGTTCAGCCTCAAACAGTTTTTCAGGCTGTTCAACCAGAACTATTTCCGGGGTCTCCTCCATCTTCTTAATCTTCTTTCTTTTCTTCCTCAAGTTCATTCCTCCTCAAATCTTTCAAACACACCTTCGAACTTGTTTTGTAATCCTGGAGTTCAATTACGGTGTTTCCATCCGGGTTCGTGAGTCTTATTTTAGCGCCGTAGTGGTTCTGTAAATACATGGCGTGCCCCTGGCTCTGTAATCGCTGCCCGTTATAGGGCGATTCAATAGAGTAAAGATACTTCGGCATTGGCCTGTCACCTTTCCCATGTGTTCTTAAAATCCAGGTTCTGTACTCGTTAATTCTTACGCCTCTTTTGAACACATGGTCGCATGTAGAAGTGTATACCACCTTCAAGGCCTTTCTAAGGAACAATCGGTCAACGCATATTGCGTGCCTTCCAAATTCATTGGTAGCAAATACATGAAAGTCTCCCAGCTCGTGGAGCTCTTGCAAATATATGAGCTCATCTTTCAGCCTCTCGTCTTTAATGTTGTCGTAATCCAAAAAGGGGACGAATTCGGTTGTGTGAGGAACTCTGGCAGACATCCCAGCCGTCGGCGCTTTCGGGATAGTCATGGTTTGAAAGTGAAAGAGTATCATCTTTCCGAAAATCCTAAGAGTCGAGTTAATTCTCATATGTCCACCGCCTTCCCCTTAGCATTTCCCTCAGAGCAAGCTCTCTCGCAGCCTTTTCAGCAATCTTTCTTTCGCCCTTGATGTATACTCTGCGTCTAATCTCGACCCTTTTCTGCGCCTTTATCCTCTTCAAAGCCTCTTCTCTTCCATAGAGAAGCGTTTGCGCGATAATCTGTTTGGGCTGTCTGACTGCGAAAAATATGGCTTTACCTGCGAAGTCGTGTTCTATCAGTTTATCAAGCTCTTCAGCTTTGAACCCGTAGAACTTCTTCGTGTAATCTCTCTTCGCAGTCTTTGCCTTTGTCTTCCCATAATGCCTTTGAATCTTTAGCCTGTTCTCTATCGCTATTGCAGTGGTAGCGCCTTTTAACTCTACGTCCATTGAGACCCTTTCGAAAATCTTATGGAATTCGTAGCGTGAAACACTATCCATTTTTATCACCAACGAACTCGTAAATCAAAGTGTATTTTCGGTTGCCATCCAAGACCTCGGTAGCTTCCTTGAGATTAACTACAAAGCGCTGATGCTTAACCACGACACTCAGCACTTTGCCCGATTTGCTGAGAGTTAAGTATCCACAATCGACCCAGGAGCGTTTCTTTTCTGGTGATTGCTGTTTTTCTTTATTCTTCTGCCATGGTTTGCTCATTCACTATTCCTCCTTTTCCTGCAAACTGAGACATCGATGTCTTAGTTTGCATAATTTCACCCTCTCGCATCAAGCCCTAAAGGCTTGAGGCCCATTTTCCTTCTCACCGTGTTAATTTCTTCCAGCCTTTTCTGCTGTACGTAATCCATAAAAGGACGTCCACCACTGGTACTGGATATACTGGTACGTATCCCACTGGTTCGTATTCTTTGATTGCAGCCGGGGCACACGTTCATCCGGCCCATGTTCTCTTTTGGAAAGCTTTTTCCACAAACGTCGCAGGCCTTGAACGCATGGTAAGTGCCGCTTATTATTGCCTGAACGTATGATGCTGTTTCTCTGGAGCTCATGTTCTGAGCTTTCTCAGAAACCCGCGGTATCAAATGCTCTTTCTCTGTTCCTAAAAGCTTGCATATCTCTATGGCATTACTGTATTTCAGTTTCCCTTTGCCAATGTTCTCTTTAACTGAAGATGGGAGTTCAAGGAGCCTTATGTGCCGTTTAATTGTTTTCAAGTCTTCTCCGGTTGCTTTCGAAACGTCATGCAGCACGCTTTTGTGTCCCCGCCCGCCTTTTAGTGCAAAGCTGGACAACGTTGTCCTAGTTTGCATAGTTTCAGCCATTTTCTTCAAATGCCGTGCCTTATCAATAGTATTATACCATTCATGAGTCCTGTTAGCCTTATATCCCTCAGCCAGGGCTTGTTCCCTAGGTATGTCTTCCAGTACCACAGGGACAGTGTCCAGTCCCAAGGATATACACACTTTCAGTCTGTGTATTCCATCAAATACAATGTATCTCTTCCTCTTCAAGTCCCACAGTGCCCTTAATGGATAAGCAGGGTTGTAGCCGTCAGCTGAAATTACTCTTTTGAGATAATGAAAGCTTGATTGACTGTAGAATTCTCTCTCAAGCTCAGGCATGGGTTCGCATTCTTCAGGGTCCACCATTCTTACTTTAGCCATTCATTGCCATCTACCCTTCTAGGTTATTCCTCCGGGTGTATTCTGGACGGCTTGCGGCCTTTCTTCTTTGCCCAACCCCAATGTCCATCTCTCTTTACGTAGGTTAGCCCTCTAGCATAGTACCTCTTTCGCCATTCAGCACACCTTTTCCTCTGCCATTCCCGGGTGGCCTTGGGTCTTAGCTTCTTTTTCTTTCTCATGCTATACCCAGCTATAGGCTGCTATAGCTTTCCATCTAGCATAAGTCGTATAAAAGGATTTGTCTACTATTCTTCTAGAAGTATCTTCTACTCATTGAAAATAAGCACTTCCGTGCATCAATGGTTGTATGTTAATGTTAAGATGGTTGTGCTGGTTGTCTGAGTAAACATCTACAACCACCAACAACCATTTCCGACCTGAGAACACTAACCTTTCCTTTTTGCACCACAATTAGGGCAGAACAAGGATGTTTGAGGCATTAGGCTTCCACAGTGGCTGCAGGTTATCATAACAACCTCTTTGGTTATGACTTCTTTCTGAACAATAGAAGCTTCCTTTTTCGCACGATATCTTCGAATCTCTTGAAGACCTAAAGCCATACCTAGAAGAACAATTCCAATGGTAACTAGATTTACGAAAGGGGTTTTGTGTAGCCCCTCAGGATATGCCCCCACCATGTATCCTTGGACACACATCATGGCCTGATAAATGTACCACGAACCAACAACTATCAAAGGCAATTGAGCAATGGTTATGTCTACATTTTTCATTTTTTTCCCTCGATTATTCTCCAAGTCATCTTTATTTCAAACATATAATTTATGAATTTGAAAATAGGATTGCCAATATTTCCGAGAGTCGAGAGAGAGTTGGGTATTCTGTTGGTTTTACTCTGGTGTACTCTTATGGGGTTACACTGGAGTGAAATTCTACCCGGTTGGTTGGTTGGTTGGTTGGATAAAAATTTAATTCCTTCCTTCCAATATCATACATTGCATTTGACTAGATCATATTATAATATACCATAATCCTGAAAGATGCATGCATGCATTAACTTTTTTGAAAAAAAGGAGGATAGAAGGGTTTGTTAAGAGCAGTTGGAGTGCTGCTTAGCGTTTATGGGATTTAGCCGTTAAGCGCTTTGGTTATTTTGACCGAGGAGCTTCCCCAGAAGATGGCGCCCCCCCATGTCTCACCTACAAGGCAGCCCGCCATGAAGTGGTTACCTCGTGTGGCATACGCGCTCCAGTCGCACTCTTGCGTGACAAAGTACAATACCATGTCTAGGTCGCCATCGCTATCGTAGTCCTCCATCGCCCAGCGCAATGGCGAAGCACCTAGAAACCCTACTGTCACAGGGTCAACTGTGGAAGCATCGAAACTGTCAGTTGTCTTTATAGCCACTGGCGTGTTTCCCATGGAATTTGGGTTAATGGCATTCGGACAGCTCAGCGGTTTGACGTCGATCGCAATCTCCCCAGTGGGAGCCATGACTGGCACAGCCAACAGCAACGTTGAAAGCACCAGAAGTGCAATTCCAATTAGTTTTTTCATTCTTCTTTCTCCCTTATCCAAAAAATATATGCATCATGTAAATAAAGACTAATGGAAGTCTATTCTATAGTATAATGCATATATGCATGCATAGCGGGGAAACGGAATGTGGATAAAATGAGTTTTTAACTCATCTCTGTGTTCACCAAATACAGAAATCCGTTCGTTAATCTTTTAAGGGAGAACCGCTATCGTGGAGGAGGATGCACATGTATCGTAGAACCTTCCGGAAAACAAAACGGAAACTAACCTGTGAGGGTGTAAACATTGAGTCAAAAAGAGGACAAGCCACGTTTCGGCTTCATGACACGCAATTACTTAGTGCTAACCCTCACATCAACACTATGGGGAATCCCCACAAGCATCTGTAACACCTACTTCTCTCTATACGTCTTCGGACTAGGCGGAACAGAAATAACCATAGGCTTAATCACAGCCCTAGGAAGCACCGCTTTTGTCATATCCGCAATCATAGGCGGTCACATAGCTGATCTGTACGGCAGAAAGAAAATAATCAGCATAATGACCATAGTCCTCGGGTTAAGTCAATTCCTGGTAGCATTTGCACCCAACTGGCAATTTCTAACCCTCGCCATGATTATAGTAAACATATGCTTCGTATTTGAACCCGCATTCTGGGCGATACTAGCAGACTCCATAAACGAACAGAAAAGAGGAACAGCCTTCGCACTCTACAGTTGCCTAAGTTTCCTTCCATGGGCCATAATGCCTTCCATCGGCGGCTACTTAATCGACATTCACGGCATTCTAGCCCCAATGCAGTGGACTTACGTTTGCTTGGCTATAGTAGGCGTAGCTGCTGGAATAATACGATTGTTTATGCTTACAGAAACGATTTCTCCCCAGAATAGAAAAGCTGGTGGGCAATATAGCCTTAAAGAATTAGGCAAACTCGTGAAAGATGCTTTCAAAGGACACTTGCAAACGTGGTCGTGGATGCCCCGCTCGGCTCTTGCCTTAGCAGCTATCTATATTCTATGGGCATTCGAATACGGTTTGGTCGAACCTTACTGGATAGTTTACGCTACAAAGGTAATCGGTGTCACATCTACACAATGGGGCATCATCATAGGTTTAGGAAGTGCAATCAGCATTGTATCAAAGATACTCATAGTCGGCAAGCTACTAGACAAATTCAGCCGAAGAAAAATCTTGTTAGCAACAACAGCCTTAGACATATTCACTTACCTGCTCTTCATACGTTGCGGCATGTACATACAAGTCCTAACCCTCTGGATCGCAAGTTCCTTCATATGGTCCTTCTACGAACCCACATATTCATCATTAGAAGCAGACATAATCCCAGAAGAAAGAAGAGGAAGAGTATTCGCTGCTTTCGGCGTTGCTTGGTCAGCCTTCAGCGTTCCAGCAAGTCTCCTAGGCGGATTCATTTATGAGCAAGTCAACCCTGAACTATCCTTCATCATGGCATCAATTGGCATTATACTATGTTTTATTCTGACCGCACTATTCATCAAACAACCACAACACAATAAAAAGTAAATGATGATAAGCACGACTAACGCACACACAACTCAGCACGACAAAAAACACTTAACAAATTACTGTCCCAACCTTTTTCCCTTTCACAGCCAACAACACATTTTTTGGTTTAAACCCGTTCACCACAACCGTCTTCGTCCTACTCTTCCGAAGAACACGAACAGCCTCAGGATCCAAAATTTGATGTATCCCCGCCTTATGCTTATCCTCATCAAACAATCGAAACAAATCGTCAAAACCAAGCCTATCAATCATTTTCGCATCCGGATGCTTCCTCGGATCCTTACCGTATATGCCATCTTGATCCGTGGCCTTCACCAACAATTCAGCCTTCACCTTTTCAGCCACCAAAGCCGCCACCGCATCCGTAGTCATACCCGGCTTCAAACCACCCATAACAACAATCTTCCCATGCTTCAAACACTCAACAGCCTCATCCAAAGAAACAGGCACAGAACCACAACTCAATTCACCTAAACGCATAACAAACAACAAAGCAACCAAACGGGAAACAAAAATCGCAACCCAATCTCTACTCGACTCGTCTAACCCCAGCTCACCCGCAACCCTAATAAAATCACGCGCCAACACGCCGCCACCAACAACCGCAACAACCTCATGCTCCTGCTTTTTCAAATTCTTCAACAAATCCACATACTTGGCTATAAGCGGAGATTCCACTGGAGAGGCCACCACCGAACCGCCGACACGAACCACAACCCTCAACGAAACCACCGTACCACCTAATGTTCGTAATAGAGCATAAATAAAACTCTCCCTGCTACTCTCCTATATGTCCCTGTGTCGCCATCTGTACATCTGAGCACCCGTACTCTAACTCACATAAAACAGAAACAAAAAAATCGTCACAAACCCAAATAACAAGTCCAAATCCCAGAGAGATAAAAATGACCCAGCTCGAACTCATCTTCCTAGGAACCGGAGGCGGAAGATTTGTAACCATCACCCAAAAAAGAAGAACCGCTGGAATCCGCATACTCTCCGAAAAACTGAACATACACCTAGACCCAGGACCCGGTGCTCTTGTACATTCGTTGAACATGGGGTTGAACCCTCAAAAAATCCGAGCAATACTAGTTTCCCACAGTCACCCAGACCACTACACCGACGCAGAAGTTCTCGTCGAAGCCATGACCCAAGGAACGACCAAAAGAAGAGGAATTTTAGCCGCACCCCACAGCGTCCTATTTGGCAATGAAACGTGTGGACCAGTGGTTTCAAAATATCATCAGCAGATGCCCGAGAACGTGATAGAGTTGAAAACAGGCGTTAATTTCAATATTAGCGACATAAAGATTACAGCTACTGAGGCTAGACACACGGATCCAGACACCGTGGGGTTTCGACTAGAAAACCGAGATTTCGGAGACATCGCTTACAGCTCTGACACCGAGTTCTTCGAAGGCGTTGGAAAACAGTACAAAGGGGTTCGACTCCTGTTGTTGTGTGTTATGAGACCTTCTGGAAAGCCTTGGAAAGGACACATGACCACTGATGATGCAATCAAAATTGTAGAGGAGGCTGGTCCAGAGATGATTGTGATGACACACTTCGGAATGCAGATGATCTTCAGTGGGCCTTATCGCGAGGCGAAACTAATTGAACAAAGAACTGGAGTTCCTACCACAGTGGCTTCGGATGGAATGCGTATAAGCGTGGGTGAGGAAATTCGGGTGCGGAGGATGGAGAGAAAACAGAAAGGTTTAGACGATTTTGTGAAATCGAGGAAATAAAATTTCACGAAGACCCTAGGTAAGGGGACGTCTAATGGTGGGGTGGCTGTTTAAAGGTATATGTCTATGAGTTTTCTTTTGATTAGTATGTAGATGACGATTGCGCTGATTATGAATTCGCCGACGAGGTATGTGCCATTGTATAAGGCTGAGGCAATTGCCCCCTCTATGGTAGGAGATGTAAAGAAAAACATGCCAGACAAGAAGGAACAAATGAACCTACCAGCTATTCCGACCCCAACGCCAACTAACGGGTATCTTTTGAAGAACCCTGCTAGGCCTAAGGCTGCAAAAGCCACGGGATAATCAAGCAAGCCCTGAACTGGATTAATAACATAGCCACCAAGCGACATGTGAACCAACCCATAGATAACCCCAGCAAAAACTCCAAAGCGAAAACCTCTTCTCAGAGTAAACCAAATAAGCGGGACTAAACCCGCGATCGTGATGGACCCTCCTTGAGGAAGATGGTAGATTGGTGGTAAAACATCCTTCAGAATGATACTTAAAGCGACAATAACTGACAATTCTGTCAGTACTTTGGTTGGAAATCTTCTTTCTTTCACATTTTTTCCCTCCGCCAGTATTATCTGGATCAGGTTCTAAGGGTCGACGGCGCGTTTTGCCGTCCTCTCAGCTGGGTCTTGCCCCTAGCTCCCCTCTTTTCTGACAGATGTTGTGTGAGTGACTAGTTGTGTTTATAATTGTTGCGGTTTAGTGCGCGTGTACGTGAGGGTGTCTACCCCTAGTCTATGCAATTCAATTAAGCCTCTAATACGACTAGTTGTTTTGGAAAGGATTAATAAGAAAGATGCGAAAGTTTCGTTGAAAAGAGCGGCGGTAGCGAAGCCAGGTCAAACGCGGAGGACTCAAGATCATGGTTGATGAGCTATCCTCTCCTGTAGGGGTTCGCCGGTTCGAATCCGGCCCGCCGCACCAAGCTTCGTTAAATATAAACCCACGAATCAGGTCGGAGGGATACCATGAACAAATGTCTACAGATCATGAAGAAAATGATGAAGGACGCCTCGCTGTACATGGACTTGATCGAGACGGAGAATAGTGAAATCCGAGTTTGCGTGGAACTTTCCGACACAGGTGAATCCGCAACATTAGTTCTGGGAGAAGAAAATAAGGTTCTTGAAGGCTCTGTGAAACCTGACGGTAAGATAGTGATGAAGAGAAGAGTGCTGGAAAGTATTGCTCAAGGAAAGGCAGACGCCTTCGCGCTTGCGGGTAGAGGCAGAGCAGATGAGGTGAGACCCATAGAATTCGAAATCTACACTAAAGAACGCTCAAAAGAGATTTGGGAAACAGGAAAAGCACTCCTAACCTATTTCTTTACTCCCGGAAAAATCAAAGTCAAGAATCTCAATCTCGAACTAGCTGGTTATGCTCATGGAGCTCACCCAATTCCGTTGGTATATTGGAATGGAATACGTTACAGCTGGATTCTTGTTAAACGCGGAGAGATTCTAAACAAGAAAAAAGAGAAAGACCCGTGGCCTCAGAGCTTTATCATTCTGGAGGGAAAAGGAAAAGCAATTGTGGGAGAGGAAACATTCGAAATAAAGCCTGAAACCGTGATATACATTCCAAGAAATAGTATACATCAAATAATTGCCGAAGAAGACGTAAAAATGATTTGGCTAGCTTGGCAAGCTTGGTAGCTAATAGTAAGAACTCAAGATTCGTCCCAAATGGGGCATGTGGGTTCGAATCCCAGCCGTCGCGCCATAAAATAATGTCTCAGAGTTTCTTCGAAACTATTTCTTCCACGCTTTGCGCGAACTCGGTTTCCAATAGCTTCTTTACGTCTCCCATCGAGTCCTCAAGCTTATAGTCGAAGTTTATCCCCCCCAAAAAAGGTGCGGCAAGTCTTTCAACCTGCTCTCGGATGAACGGTGAATCTCTCATCTTCATGTTCTCGACGACGCCTACGATGGGCACCTTCAAGTCCTTTAACAGTTGTATCAATTTTCTGACGGTTTCAAACGCTACCTTAGAAGGAGTTGTCACAATAAGAAAGTTGATTCCATTGACGAATCTGATCATGTCCAAGGTCGCGTCTCCAATGCCCGGAGGCATATCAATAACCAGAAAATCCAGTGAGCCCCACTGAGTAATAGCGAATAGCTCTATTATCGCGTTGGAGATGTCAACACCTCTCAGTGGTGAAGGTTCGTCACGAGCATAGTAAACAATCGACATGTATCTTAGGCCGTGAGCTTCAGGCGGGATAATCCCTTTCTCCTCCTTCGGAAATAGCCCCTCAATGCTCAGTATTACGTGTGTGGAGGGACAGGAGAAATCTAGGTCAAGCAACCCCACTTTGTAACCTCTTCTCGACAGAGCGAGTGCCAAAGTGGATGCGATCATGCTCTTGCCCACGCCTCCTTTGCCGCTGGAGACCGCTATTATCTTCCCTATTTTTGAGAGTCGTTCATTGATGATGTTTAGTCTGGGGTCAACCATAGACTACTTCGCTCCTTTTATGGAATCTAGCCAAACCCCGCGTCCCGTCAGAATCTCGAAGTCTGGGCTCCCGCATTTGGGGCATTTCAGGTATGTGTGAGCAATTTCTGGGACAAAATGAATGAACTCTGACACGTCGTGATCCATGTTCTTCGTGCTAAACTTCCATTTGTGATTACAAACTCTGCACTTTAACTCAGCCTTTACAGTTTCCAAACTAAATTTGGCGTTTTTGAGCATGGGAGACCGAAGTTGAGACAAAGCGAACTCGAATATTTCTTGGTCTATCTGCTGTAGTTCACCGATTTTGATTTTGAGTTCAATGACCTCTTTTAGTTCCTTTTCTTCCGCTATTTTAAGGGTAGTAGAGATCACTGCTTCCGCTAAAGCCCATTCATGCATAGTGAGCCTACAGACTAGTTATGTATTAAAATGTTGTTGAGTTGTTGCCACACGAGATTACAAGAAAGAAGAGGCTTGGATATTAGAGGAAGCTGAGAGACCGTGCTTCCTTAAGGTAACTCTCTGCATCAAGTTTCCACGCTTTAACGTCAAATTCTCCTCTCGTCTCAGCGAGACCCTTCACAAAATTTCCAGCGTCCGAATCTTTCCACCAAACTTCACCGTAGTCCTGCCTTAATCTTTCTCTGACTGCTGCAACTCTAATGGACGCAATCACGTAGCTTGGCGAATACATATCGTAGCTAGGCATTACATGATGAAGCAACCAATAGTTTCCGGGAACCTCTATGAAAAACCGCTTGGTAAGTTCTTGCCACCGTTTTGCAGCTTCTTCGATGCTGTACCCCTTCTTCCAGAACTCCATCTTCATGATGCCGTTCGCCGCGTAAAATGTTAGGAACGCCAACTCCATGAATCTTCTACGATCAATGATTTCATTGATGACTCTGTCCGATAGTTTTAGTTCTTGCTTGAGAAAGAGTGGGGTGTCAAGCATGCTTTCAATAAGGATGCTAAAGGTTTCAGCCACACTCCTGGGGACAACATAACGTTTCCATACAGGATCATCTGGATTAGCACATATGCCATGGATACCATGCCCGAACTCATGGAAGACGCTTCCAAAATCTGCGAAGGGTGATACTTTGCGGAAGCAGACTCGAACGTCGTTGGGAATCTGGATTCCATAGCAGAAAGCACTGGGGCTCTTCTTCTCGCGATCTTCAGCATCTACCATGATTTTGGAAGGGTTAAATCCGAAGGTTACAAGAAACCTCTTGACCTCATCTAAGGCGTCTATCTTCTCAAAATACTTATTCAACGGCTCGTATATGTGACCTCGCCAAGTATAATAATCATCATAATATTCCATTTTCTTCTTGCCCAAAACCTCGGGTGCAAAATGTGCAGCCGCAGCCAGAAAAGTATCCTTGGCTCCATCCCCTAACCTAATGAGCAGATCCCGCAACTCATCGTATCTTATGCCTTCAAACTCCAAATAACTGTCCAGAGGAGTAAGATCATACTTCTCATACACATCCTCTGAGATGCCCATCCGCTTCTCGACGAGAAAGGCTATGTCAGGAGCCTTCGCTATGAAATCGTCGAACACCTCCTTCCGCTTCATGTAATCATCCGTCCCAGAGTTGAATTGACGCCAGTTCCCCCAATTCACCCTGCGACCTGCGATTCTATATTTCTCGGTAGATATCTTCTCCATCCGTTGATCATGGAGATCGAGTTCCGTCTCCAGTTTCTCAGCATCCGCAACAGTTGCTATTGAGGTCAAGTACATACTTCGAGGTTCCACAAAATTCCCAAGAAACTCGAGGCTAACCTCTATGAGCTGGTCCGAAAGCTTCTTCATCATACCCCTGTCGTAGGACAGCCCGGCCATTTGGTTGTAGCGTTGCTCAGAAAATTGAACCGTCAGCTTCTCATACCTTGATGCGATTTTCTCGAGCGACAAAATTCTTCTTCTCCAAATACTAGGTTATAGATTAACGAGTTTACGTTCTCTCACAAATATTACAATTTTGGTTGACAACTCATCCGAATCTAAATCGACAATATGATAAGCATCCGCATGGTCTAAAGCGTGGGCCCTATAGACTTTAAAGTTGAGGTTTCGCTTGTAATTGCAGGGTGTGGAATGACTGAAAGCCCCTCAATTGAGATTGTTGATGTAACCGAAGATCCCAAGTATGAGCGATTCCACTACTGGTGTATTTTTCATACTAAGAAAGATTTTCCTGGAAGCTCCATTTACGAGAAGTATAGACATCGCCGTGAATATTTGGAGTCTGCGATTCCTAAGGGTTTTCGCAAGAAAGTTTTGTTCTACAAGGGTGACCATGCCGGTATGATCGAGTACGCGCCTGCAGAGGCTTCAGGCCTTCCTATTATGGGTGAGAATATTGTTGTGATGAATTGCATTTGGGTTCACAAACGGGCTGCAGGACACCACTTTGGCAAACAATTAGTCGCACACATGATGGAGGATAAGAAAGGGGCAGCTGGGTTCGCCACCTTGGGTTGCGAGGAGTTTCATAGGGTGTATGTGAGAAAAGATGATATGGAGAGGCTTGGATTCGAATCCGTGGAGTCAATTAAGGTAAAACACAAGGGTATACGCAAGGGAGGATGCTTCACGACACACCTTATGTGGATGCCAGCAGCCAAGAATGCAAAACCGCCCTCATGGGATGAATCCAAGCTTCTTGAAGGTTTGTTCTTTTGTGAACATCACCCGCTCTATCATGGAAAACATAGGTGTGAAGAACTGAAGTATATCCTCGAAAAGTGCTGACAAATTTCTCGTTTGCCACGCATTTGCACACACTCCCCAGAACAGGTAGGCTGGGAGAGATCTGAACAATCACCACGGTAGAGATATCCCACGAACTCCCTTTTCTTCTTAAATTTTTTTGAACTGTTTGCTCATTGGCTACCATTGTTGACGGCGCACTCGCTGCTCGTCGTACTGTGTACGTGGTTCTTTTTCTTCCGCTGGATGACCAATAGAGATCAGGTTAAGAGGAACAATAGTCTCCGGAATGTTCAACACTTTCCTTATAGGACCGACGCGTTCTCCCCTGGGATAAACACCAAGCCAAACTGCGCCGAGTCCCAACGCAGCTGCAGCTAAGAGAAGGTTCTCTGTAGCCGCAGAGCAATCCTGTACCCAATAGCGTGCTGAAATGGTCGTGTCGCCGCATACGACTATGCAGAGGGGCGCTTTGGACAGCATTTTGCCATAAGGATGAACCCTAGCCAGATTGTCTAGAAACTGTCGGTCGGTTACTACGATGAAGTGCCAAGGCTTGCGGTTTGAAGCCGAAGGAGCTGCCATAGCAGCCTCTAGCATTGTCTTGATGGCTTTTTCGCTGATCACTTCTGCAGTATATTCGCGTATGCTACGCCGAGCGAAGATCGTTTTGATCAATTCTTTTGTCATCGATCACTCCTCAAAGACTATACGCATTGCTCACAGCAAGAAAAAGATAGCGGTGGGTGGGATTTGAACCCCACCACAGTGGAGATATCCCCAGCAATTCCTCTCTTTTTTTCCCAGTGTTGACCTTTGCCAACAGACAATTGTTAATCTGAATTGTGTTCTCATCCTGTTAGACTTATGAGCGCAATCAGGCCAAACGCTGTAATGATTATGCCTGAAACCCTGTTTATCCACTTCAGCTTCTCACCGCTGAATTCTGCACGAAATACGTTGGCAACACCGCTCAAAACAAATCACCACAAGGCTGAGCCAGTAAATACACCTAAAACCAACAGTGCCACAGAGACAGAACTCACACTCCCGCCTCCAACCCCTCAATCCGGCAAATATCGTCGCAAAAGAAAGAGTTGTAGAATTTTCTCATACAAACCTCATCTACAGTGATATCTTTAGCTTAGAATTTGAGGTATGGCTTCAGTGATACCGCTTATCACAAATTGCACTGCAATAGCTAAGACGAGTATGGCCATGAGTTTCGTAACCACGCGAAGTCCCTCGCTGCCTATAAATTCACTTATCTTAGAAGCGTATCTCATCCCCACGTATGACACAGCTATTCCTACCGCAATTGCTACAAGAACGAGAGAACCCTGTAGCAGACCATCCGCTTCAGAGGCGAGAAGAATAACTGTAGTGATTGTGCCCGGGCCTGCAGTGAGAGGAAACGCAAGTGGAACTATGGCGATGTCCTCAAGTTCCTCTTGAGAGTATTCGCCTTTTCTAGGATTAAGCATTCTGAAAGCAACTGTGACTAGTAAAATGCCTCCCGCTATTCTGAAGGAGGCGATCGTAATGTTAAATATTGAAAAGAGAAACTGGCCTGTCAAGGCGAAGAACAATAAAACTACAAATGATATCTGCATAGACTTTGCAATAATTCGGCGACGTTGACTCTCCTTCATATCTTTCGTCAAGGTGAGATAGATCGCAATAGTGCTAGGGGGTTCTAACACAGCGATAATAGAAGTAACTGCTAGCACTATAAACTCGGGTATTCCAATCATGACGATTCACTTAACGTTTGACGGCCTCTAAGATACATCAATCGTTGCATTCTCTTAAAAACCGATTGATAAACTTATCTTCTGCAAGAATTTGCCGGATTAGAATCCGACCTATCATGCCGTCAGGCTAGTTACAGAAAAATTACAAAAAATCTTTGCGCGGGGTTATATTAATGTCATCGCTGAGAGAGGAAGGAGGGAAGAACCTCTCTACAGCTCTAAACGCTTTCTCCATTCTCTTTCAGTACCTAGGAAGCTAAAGAGTTGATTAAAAGGTAAACTTTACACGATTGACAGTTTTCATAATTCTTTTCATTACAGTTTTTACATAACAATTTGTTGAGTTCCTTAACCTCTGAATTCATTATTGTGATCCTCATCTCTAGTCTTATCTGAAGCCTTAATATACCATTTATTTCTTAAAACGACATATTCCCAACACGAAATTCTAAAAGCTCACACCATTAATTGTCATCTCTCCAGCAAACCTTCGCCTCAAAGCTTCACACGGTTGAAAGATTGGTTTATCGTGTTATCTTGTATTTTTGTTGAACAGTTAAACTGTTTTAGTGTTGAACAATTCAACAGAAATATTTATTAAATCTTAATACTTAATATATATTGACGAACAATACTGGAAGACAAGAATATGCATAATCCAAGGAGCCTCGTGTGCCCCTACAACAACTGTGCAAAAAAGTTTGACAAACTCATTATGCTAACTGATGCAACAAGAATACCTCGAGGCACCTACTATGCTTGTCCCCACTGCAAGTCCCCAGTTGACATAGTCGTCGAAAACCAAAACTTACTTTCCATCAAACCCCACGGAAACGGAAAAGAAGCACCCCCAATGGGATGCCCATTTCACTTTGGATATCTAGCAGAGCTGAAACAAATATCCAAAGATTTTCCGACGCCGAAGAACTGCTTGGCATGCCGACAAATCACGGAATGCCTCCTCAACAATCTCGGACTCACAACTAAGCCGACAAAATAATGTTCAATCCTTGAAACAGTTCACTAGGCTTTACGTTCCAATTGCGAGCATACTATGTTTTCTTTGTTAACACTTTACTTTTTCTTTAGCAATCACTTTCCGGAACGATTTACCACATTCGGAGCATCGATAATAGCCTATAGTTAGCCTCAGCCTCTCTCCCGTTCTGCTCGGCCTACCAGCCATACTCCAAATCTTCTTCGGTCTCGTCTCAGTCCTGCATTGAGGACAGCTAACTAGAACAGCGGCTTCTGGATGGCTTACTATATCTATGAGCCGTCTCCTAAGATCTTCACCAGACTCCTTAACAGTCTCAACGGAATCAGCTAATGAAACAGCTCCAAGAGCGTCTCGAATCCACCTTGCGAAATCTCCTCTGTTTTGATGAAACTCTATAGAAGTCGCTGGTATCTCTGTGACCTTTTCTAGAAAGTCTTTCAAACTTACCGCAACCTGATGTAATGGCTGGTCCAAGTCTTCGTAGAAGTGAAAGCCTTTTTCAACCCCAACTTCTTTTTCGGCTACTATCAGGTATTCCCCCTTAACAATGTTGCATTTCGGAAGCTTGCCATATTTCTTCTTATACTCCTCTAAAATTTCCTTCTTTCGTTCTTTAGTGTTAGAAGTAAACTCTCTCTTATAATATTTCGTAGCAACTTTGCGCGGATCCTTCGAAAAGTGTGTCTCTGAATACTCTGCAAATTTTTGCTTAAGGTTTGAACTTTCTCCAACGAATATCAATCGATAGTTCTCATCGTAAAGTTCATACACAGCGGCTTTGGACGGAACATTTCTTGCTTTCTCACCCCAAAAATAAAAACTGCCTGAGATTGGCATTTTCTTCACCTTGCACAAATTACTACGTTAGTCTATTAATAAGTCATTCATCAATTTTTCTCTTGCCAAGAAAAAAATAAGTTAAGTTTCTTCTGAAGACAGTTGTTCTATTGGCGTACAGTGGATATTTGTACGTAAAATAGCAATTTTTCTCCACAGTAAGGACATAACTTGAAATCCGGCAATACATCTTTCCCACACGAAGGACATTTCCTAGGGGTTTCCAAGTCTGTTTCCATTTTTCCGAGTTTCGCCCCCAACATCATCAGTTCAGCTTTTACGGCGTTTATGCTGTCTCTGACGTTTTCCGTGCTCTCTTTGACCTTATTAAGAAGTATACTATTAGATGCCACAGAATCATTAATCATTTCAAAAACGTTTATACCAGATTCCAAATGAAGATCAACTGGATTCTCTTCTGATTTAGCGTCTGAAATTACTCTATTAATGAAAGCCGCAATCGGATCGTGAAACGCAATAACGCAACTCATACCGAAAAGAACGAATGTAAAAATCATGGATGCCCAAAATACGATGCAGCACCTATTTCCCCAAACATATTATAAATCAATCCATAAAATGGATTAAGTTTCAGCAGTGAATTTGTGCCTCCAAGCGTGAAAGAAAGAACAGCATCAAAAGTATGCAAAACTCCTAGAAAGGTTAAGAACCCAAATATCCATACACATATTCCTTTCTTAACTGGCAATTCGAAACTTTCAGAATTCACTACATTTTTTCTATAAAGTTCTTCTATAAGACATATATTTCCAAAATCGATATATTACCAAAAAAGAGCACTATGCTTATCACATTTTTTCTTCCGTAAGAGTCTACTATTCGAACCCTACTCGATGAACTACAATGCTTTTATATCATCTTCCACAAAAAGTCAGTCCGTGATTATCTAAGACTTCCGATTAGGTGTTAGAAATGAGTGAGATTGTAGATCAAGACCGCAAGATGTTGGACAATATGCCAAAAGACAAGCTGCTTGATTTATTCTTCCTGCACATCAGAAATCTATGGAGAGTAGACGGCCTATACTTCCTTGGAATAGAAGAGAAATTCGGCACCGATGCCGCTACGGAGATAGATGCAAATTGTTGGCGACTGATGGGAAAACTAGAAGCTAGAGCGCTTAAAAAGACGTTAGGAATGAAAGGAAACGACATTGCTTCCATGATACATGCGTTAAAGAACACAAGCTGGGCGCTGGACCAGCGAGACAAAGAAACTGAGGTATCAGAGACTAGAGGCATTTACAGAGTAAATAAATGCAGAACACAGCTGACAAGAATCCGCAAGGGACTTGGAGAGTTTCCCTGCAAAAAAGTTAGATTCGGCTATCTGAAAAGCTTCGCTGAAGAAATGAACCCAAACATAGAAGTGAACTGCAAGATCTGCCCACCAGGTGAACACCCTCAAAACATTTGGTGCGAATGGGAGTTCAAGTTGAAAGAGGATAAGACATGAAAAATGCCCATACTATTCGTTTTTCATTTTCTCCCTAAGTATTTTGGTGGCTTCCCAATCGATTTTCATTGTCTTCAACTCGATAATGACCCCGTAATCATTTCGAACAGAATCCAGTGAAACTAAGTCGTTGATGACATCCCTAAGGACCAACTCTGGTTTTCGCTCCAGTGGATCACCGTAGCCTCCTCCACCCGGTGTCCTGACGACGAATGTATCGCCCTGGCTCATTTTTACCGTGCATTTCGACTTCAACTTAGCCTTTCTGCCGTCCCGTTTTAATATTAGATATTCGCCTTTGGCTCCAGGCTTACCTCCATATAATCCCCATGGAGGAAACTTGTTTCTTTCAGCCAAGACAGAGAGAGTAGCAGAAGGGGCAAGTAGCATCCAACTTCGTTCCACGCCTACACCACCTCTCCACTTGCCGGGCCCGCCACAATCTCTCCTCAACTCGTACTTGAGAAATCTTATCGGGTAAATCCCCTCAATCGCTTCAATAGGCGTGTTCATCGTGTTCGTCATATGCGTATGTATCGCGTCTATACCATCTGATCCCTGTCTGCCGCCAAAACCGCCTGCAATCGTTTCATAAAACGACCAAGGCTTACCAGTCTTAGGATTAACTCCTCCCACAGACACGTTGTTCATGGTTCCCTGGCACGCCGCACAAACTCTCTTCGGAACGATCTGTGCAAACGCCTTTAACAAAACATCCACATTTCTTTGAGAGGTCTCCACGTTTCCCCCGGCTACCGGAGCTGGCGAGACAGGGTTCAGGATTGTTCCTTTTGGTGCATAAACCTCAACTGGTCTATAACAGCCGTCATTTGTAGGTATCGTGGGGTCGGTGACGCATTTTAGAGTGTAGTAGACGCCGGAAAGCGTGACTCCCCATACAGCATTGATTGGCCCGTCAACTTGGCTGTCCGTGCCTGTGTAGTCAATTTTCAAGTTACTTCCTCGGACGGTTACAGCGACTTTTATTTTAACGGCTTCATCACTAACCCCCGTATCCTCCAAACAGTCTTCGGCCTCGTACTGTCCCTCAAGCATCTTATCTATCTCAGCCCTCATCATTTTCTCCGAATAATCCAAGACTGCTTCGATGGCTTCGTGGAGTACATTGACACCATATCTTTTCGCGATTTCAACAACCTTGCGTTCGCCGAGAATGTTGGCCGCCATCTGAGCTCTTAAATCACCCATCATAACATCGGGGGTTCGAACATTACTCAAGATAAAACCTGCAAGGTCTCCATCGATTTTCCCTTTTGCTACGAACTTAACAGGAGGTATGATAATGCCCTCTTGATACAGTTCAGTGGCGTCGCCAGCCATGCTTCCGGGAGCTTTGCCACCGACATCAGAATGGTGTGCCTTGTTCGCTACGTAGCCAATTATCTCGTCATCAAGGAAGATAGGGCTAATCAGCGTGATATCTGGTAAGTGGGTGCCACTGATGTAAGGGTCATTAAATAGTATCATGTCACCTTCTTCAAGTTCTCCCTTGAAGTACCCTAGTCCTTCTTGAACTGCCCAAGCCATAGATCCAAGGTGAACTGGGATGTGCTCAGCTTGGGCTGCCAGCCTCTTTTTATGGTCGAAGATGGTGCATGAACAGTCCATTCTTTCTTTGATATTGGGAGAATAGGCTGAGTTTCTTAGCGTGATTCCCATTTCCTCAGCTGCGTATGTCAAAGCACCTTTAATCACTTCAACGGTTACAGGGTCAACTTTCAACCTGTTTTCCTCCTGCAAAGGTCATTAAGAAGTTTCCAAACCCATCTACTCTGGCCTTCCAGTTAGGATAGACAACTGTGGTAGCATCGTATTGCTCTATTACTGCTGGGCCACAGATCATATTTCCCGGCTTGAGTTTCTCTCTGACATACACGGGACATTTCACATAATCTTTGTATTTCTCAAAGAACACATTCCGCGTAGTCAAAAGAGCCTCTGCAGGCGGCTCCCGCTCACATAGTTTTTGCTTCATCAATTTAGGCTTCATCACGATGCCGACTGCGACAAGCCTAGCATTCACCAACTCGACATTTTCTTCTCTTACTGCATACCCATAGACGGCCTTATGTTTGCTATGAAACCTTTCTATGACACTGTCAAATTCTTCTTTGGTTAATGGAGCAAGCACTGGAATGGTAAGCTCGTACCCTTGGCCAAAGTACCTCATGTCCAACTGTCGCAGAAACGTCATGTTGTCAGGTTTGATTCTCTGCGATTCCATTATTTTCATGCCTTCGGCTTGCAGTTTCCTAAACGTCGCTTTAATATCGCTTAGTTGAACATCTTTCACTGTTTTCATGATGGCTTTTACAAGGCTATAGGTGAAATCGGCTGTGAGGAGTCCAAGCGCTGAAAACAGGCCTGGATTAGTTGGTACAATAATGCTGGATATGTGTAATTCTTCAGCGAGGGCGCAAGCGTGCATTGGACCGGCTCCACCAAAGGAGTTTAATGTGAATTGTCTCGGGTCGTGGCCACGCTCCACCGAAACGATTCTTAGAATCTTAGCCATGGTTGAGTTTACTATTCTTATTATACCTGCAGCGGCATCAGCTAATTCGAAACCGGTTTTCTCACAGATTTCTTTATCAATGAATTTTTGAGACAACTCTGGGAATGCTTTCATTCTTCCTCCAAGCATATAGTTGGGGTTAAGCCTTCCAAGAATTAGGTTAGCGTCGGTTACGGTGGGTTTCTCTCCGCCTTTTCCGTAGCAGGCTGGACCAGGATCAGCTCCTGCGCTTAGTGGGCCGACTCTTAAGGCTCCGCCTGTGTCAACCCAAGCGATTGTTCCTCCTCCGGCGCTGCACTCTGCTAGGTCTATGAAGGGGAATCTTACGGGGTATCCGCTTCCTTTCACAATTCTTCCGCTGTGGACTTTGCCAGCCACTTCGTACTCTGTCACAACTTCTGGGATTCCGCCTTGTACGATTCCTGCCTTAGCGGTGGTTCCGCCCATGTCGAAGCTTACTATGTTCTTGATTTTGAGCATTTTTCCGTAGAAGGATGATGCTATGACGCCGGCTGCTGGGCCAGATTCAACCATGCTTACCGGTTTTTCAATAATCACATTTTTAGAAGCTATACCGCCACTGGACTGCATCACGCAAAGTGGACTGGAAACGCCTAGTTTTTGAGTTCTATCAGATAAATCGTTCATATAGACTGACACGATTGGCATTAGGCACGCGTTCACTACTGTCGTGCTTGTTCTCTCGAACTCGCGGTATTCAGGTGCAATTTCAGAGGAGCATGTTACAAAAATCTGTGGGCATGCCTCTTGAAGCATATTCTTGATTTCTTGCTCGTGCTTCGGGTTCATGTAAGAGTGAAGCAACGCGATTGCTACAGCTTTGATTTTCTCACGTTTCAACTCAACTGTAAGGGTCTGTGCATTCTCGGTGTTTAACGGCTCTAACACTTCACCTTCCGGCCCAATTCTTTCATTAACTTCGTACCTAAGCTTTCTGGGCATAAGCATCCGAGGCCTTTGAACGAAAAGGTTGTATAACTCATGCCTCCTCTGCCGACCTATTTCTAAAACGTCTCTAAATCCCTTCGTTGTGATCAACGCAGCTTTTGGGAGTTCAAGACCAAGCTGCCCAAGCAATGCATTTACTGCTATTGTTGTGGCATGCGTTATTGTGGAAATTTTTTCGGGTTCAACTCCTTTGAGAAACTGTTTAAAAACCTCGATAACCGCGTCTGCAGGCTTTTTTGGAGTTGAGGACTCCTTGAAATTCATTAGCTTACCGGTTTGTTCGTTCAGTGCAACTAAGTCTGTGAATGTACCTCCAATGTCTACACTGACTCTGTATTCTGGCAAGCTTTTTCGTAACTCCCATATTGCCTTGGCGGCAACAACTCATAAATTTTAGATAAGTTTAGAAGGAAATTTTTTTCAATCGAAGAGACTGCGTTTTTGTCAGCCGAAATATTTTCTCATGTCCTCAAGCGCGGCTGATGGAACAGGTAAATCCTTCATGGTCACCAAGCCTGGCGCTGCATTCATCACCTTGGGAATGGAGTTTACGATTATCGCTACGGTTCCTGAGTCGCCGTGTATGCATGGTGTTATTTTCTCGTGGACGTTTGGCACTCCTTTGATAGTGATAGCATCGTATTCTTCTTTTGCGCCTATGTACGCTTGAAAATCGAGTGAGATGACTTCTTTCTCTTCCTTTATGCCTCTTGCACATTGTTTTAGGCCAGCTACTTGACCGGGTTCCACTTTAACTGCCTCGCTTTCCACATGTGTCTTAGCTATCACCGGCTCCACGGGGTCTACCTCTATCTTGTCAAGTTTCCATTTTAAGGCGTTGGCTATCATGGCTATAGATTGTGTAAGTCCGACATGTCCCGTGATGGTTTTCTTTTCTATTCTTTCTTTGAATTCGTTGACGGTGAGTCCTGCTCCTATTTTCTTTTGGAATGGAGCCCTCCGCGTGGCAGCGTTCATTATTCTAGTTGCCTTGATTTGCTCGATTTCTTGGCATACGCTAGTGAGTGTGATGACGATGGTGTCCATGAGGAAACCGGGGTTTATGCCCGTACCTAAGACGGTTACGCTGTGTTCTCTTGCTAGTTTGTCAAGTTTTTCTGCTATTTCCGGTTCCGTGGCGTATGGATACGAAAGTTCTTCGCATGTGGATATCACGTTTGCTCCATGTTTTATGGCTGCTGCTATCTGTGAGTATGTTTGTTTGAGGAATGATGTAGTTGAGTGAATTACTACGTCAGCATTAGCCTTAGAAAGCACACCGTCAGGGTTATTGGATACCGTGATTCCTAACCGTTTGCCGATGTCTAAAACGTCTCCTAGGTCTTTTCCAACCTTCTCTTTGGCAACATCGATGGCACCAACGATTTCTACTCCTTTCTTCTTTAGTAGGAGTTTGGCTATGCGGCTTCCCATGGCGCCGACACCGTATAGAACTATTCTCACGTTTTCCATGGCTCAATCCTTCTTTTGTTATGCGTAGCGTTTTACTCTGATATAGGTGTATTCTGTGTGTGCACGCATAAATATGTCAGATTTCATTTATGATTAGAAACTTTAAGGATTAAACGGGATGGTTGATGCGGCGTTCAGAATTATACTCAGCGAGCGTTATAGTACTATCAATAACCTCCATGGTCGAGAACATCGCAGGCGCCCTACCTATATCCTACTTCCCCTATTACGCAACCTCCTTAGGGGCTGAAATCTGGTTTATAGGAGTGTTCATAGCCGCCTTCATGGTTACAAGCGCATTTCTCTCTTCCCCGTTTGGAAGCCTCTCTGATCGAGCTGGCAGGAAGAAACTCATTCAAGCTGGACTACTAGCAGATGTTTTCCTAGGCATATTAACAGGTTTAGTTCCGAATTGGCAGACACTCCTCATCATCAGAGCCCTAAACGGGGTAGCTACAGCAGCAGTTCGACCCGCAGCAGAAGCTTCCTTAATCGACCAAGTTCCAAAAAGACGAAAAGGCGAAGCCCTAGGATTCTTCCTAACCCTAACCATGGTAGGATGGTTCATAGGCCCCATCTTCGGTGGAACCATTCAATTCCTTTCAGAGACCACTTTAGGATTAACTTTAGAAAATAGTTACAGAATCCCATATTTTATAGATTCCTTGTTATCCGTAATCGCCATAGGATTAGTGACATGGAAGGTCAAAGAGACAAGAGGAAAAAAATCTGACTTGAAAAGAACAGAGGCCGAGGAAGAAGACGACTTCAAGCTTACTGGATGGATTCTACGTTCCATAAGAGTCCTGTACGTTACAACCCTGACTAACGGCTTCGCAGTAGGCTTCATCGCCCCAGTGGGCGTCCTCTTCCTAGCCGAGGTCTTCGGAGCCATAACCTTCCAGATCGGAGCAATCCTATCCATATCAGGGTTTGTAGGAATAGCATGCAATTTCTTCGCGGGCAAACTAGCCGATAAGTGGGGAAGAAAGCCAGTGATAACCATTGGAAGTCTATCATCCAGACTCGGATCGATAGCACTACCATTCGCCTCGAATCTTTGGCAAGCGACAGGAGTTATGGCGTTTAGATCCTTAGGGATAAACGTAAGCATGCCCGCGGGAAGAGCATTAAGAGCAGACCTTGCCCCTGCAAAAATAAGGGGAAAATTATTCGGAAGGTTCACTGCATTCTTCGACGTAGGCATGATTGCAGGAGTCCTCATAGGACCATGGCTCTTCCAGACGTTCCAATTCCAAGAATTTAGGATCGAATGGCTTGGAGGCCTGATAGTTAAAGGAGCAGGACTCCCATTTTTCCTAAGTGGAATAATAGGATTAATAGCTTTAGCACTTCTACTTGCCTTTGTTGAAGAACCGCAGAGAAAAGAAAAAGAAGATCGATAATTATTGAAAATCAAAACAGACAACGCACGCATTTCAATCATCCAGTTCATTGGTTTTGGTGCTCAAATTCGTTCAAAAACAATCATTTATTCACCATCGCAAAGGAGTCCACCATTGAAAACAAAGAATACCACAACACCGGTATTTTTCAGTTGAGGAGATTCAACGAATCAAGATCTACAAAGAAACAGCTTAAAACCAAAAAACCTTTCTCCCTCAGCTCTACAGCAACTCTATTCTACGTCGTCTATCCTCCACTCTCAAAACAGAGCCCTCCCAAAAAAACCACGTAATCAAAGTGTGAACAGAGTTTTCACTAGGCTTAGAAACAAAACACAACCTAAAAGTAACCCTGACACAAGCCATGATCCCCCCTAGGTAGGGGGGTCTATAAAGAGAGAGAATAAGAAACTGCAAAAAATTAGGGGGGGGCTATAGGGGGGTCTAATAAGAGAGAGACACCCACAAATAACCTAACAAGCAAAAACGTTCAATTCTACTATTCACAAAACACCAACAGATCAAGCCATCCGCTTAATAAGATCGTTAATAACTTCACCCCTATACCCAGTAACTCCACCAGCAGCATAACTCTTTTTCACCTTACCTTTGAAACCTTTCTTTGGCGGATGAAGACGAAACAGAGGCTTAACACCAGAAAGACTACTATACTCAACCTTCAACGCATAAATAGCCTCAGCCAAATCATCAATTGATTCATAACCAATCCCTTGAACATACTGTTCAGTCAACTTCTTATTACCAACAAGCTTCCCTCTTTTCCTCAAAAGAAGCGCAACACCCTCTCTAGAAACCTCACCCCAAACCAAGTAATCCTTCGCTTTACGCAGCATACCCAAGTAGGAAGGACGATCATCAATCAATGTAGCATGACAATTCCGAGTTAGATGAAGCATCTGAAGCGTTTCATCAATTTCTCGAAAAACGCCACTCAGCCCACGAACCCGAATAACCGCTAAACACTTCCGTTTCTCCTTCATTTACCCCACCCAATCACTCGGCATGACGAGAGTATACGTTTTCCGAAGAGCCTCAAACACAGCATAAGCAAAGGAAGGAACAGTCTTAGTAGAACCATAGCTCCGCGTCCAACAATCCTTAACCCCAGCAAGCCCCAAAATAACCTTAGCCGCTTCATTCGCAACAACACCTAAACCACGAGGACCCGGAATCAACACAACCTCCACTCCACCACACTTAGCTCGAACCCGAAACGGCAAAGAATGCGGTTTCCCACACCCACATTCCCAGCTTCCACAACCTCGACGAATAAGAGTAACGTTAAGACGCGCATCCACCGCGCCTCTCTCAATAGCATTACGCACCTGCTTCGCCTTTCCTGAACCTAAACCCACATAGCCATCGCGGTTTCCAACAGCCACAATCGCCTTAAATCGAGATTTCTCTCCAGCATCAGTTTGCTTTTGCACCAAATTTATGTCAATAACTTCTTCTTGCAGATCTGGAAGAAGAACATCCACTATTTCCGGTTCACGTATTTTCAGCCCTTCCATAAACACTTCTTCAATAGAAGAGATATGGCCTTCAAGAATCATTTTCCCCAGCCTTGTACGAGGCTTCCACCCCGCCACCTTTTCCTCCGTGGATCTCATGCTTTTTCCTCCTTAAATGAAGAAACAATTTTCTCCTTCGTCAAAGAAAAATGTTCAGAAAGTTGTTCAGGACGCAAACCCTTTGACAACTGTTTAGAAAACAATTTCTGATAGGCATCCAAGTTTGAAGATAATTGATTTGCATAATCGACAACATGCTCCCCACATATTCTTTTTCCGTCCGGCAGCATCTTTTCATCATGTGGAACCATCATACCAGCGTCAAGAACCCCCTTTAACACAGCAAAAACTCGCGAGCCTCGGGAAGGACACTGCAAACCTATATCCAAAACAGCCTTTTTCACGCCATGGACAATTGCTCTGCAACCGCACAAAAGCCCAGTCAAATAAGCCGCTGGAACGTTTTTGCAACTGCCTTGCCATCCATAAGTTTTCATCAGTTCGCAGGAGTGAGCAGACGCAATGACCACATCGCCACTTGTCTTGGCTTCAATGACTTGGGCGATAGTATGCTTTAACGTCCCGCGAGCTATTAATCGAGGCAACCTAGACAAAACAAGAGCTCTTCTTGAATGATAGTCAGTTTTTCCTTCTCTCCGTCTGCGGAAGGGTACACGATAGCTGGGTCCTGTGGCCATTACTGTTTCCTCCCTAAACCACGGGTTTTGATGTGACGTTCCAAGTCTGCTGTTGACTCAAATACTCCACTTCCAGCTTTGTTGTAGAGTTTACGATAAACGCTTTTCGTGATCACACGGCTTGTTTTCAGTTCACGCAACTTTTTTCGCAACGCTCGGATTTTTTTCATCCACCTTCGCTTCTTAGAAATCCTTGCATGAGTCGACCCACTTTTTCGACCTGGGCCCCTCCTTAATCCTTTCTTTTTCTTTTCATGCAAAACCCGTGCACGAGCACGACTAATACCCTTTTTGGGTCGAGGTTGAATGATCTCTTCATGGATTAGCCTTCTGATTTCCTGCCTAGTAATTGCTGCCTCAACATCCTCTATTCGATCAGGGTCTATCCAAACTCGCCCCTCACCAACATTGAGAAGCTCGGCAGCTAATCGGCGTTGACTTCTAAGACTCAATTCTTTTCGCTCCGTTTATGCTGTTCAGCCTTCTCCTCTTTTTTCTCCTTCTCTTCTTCCTCGACTTCTTCAAGTTCTTTCATTTCTCTGGGATTTAGAATGTGAATTCCTCGTTCCTCGGCTCTGGCAGAGATTTCAACTCGTTTTCTCGCTCCCACAGTGCGAGCAATTCTGATGGCTTGCGTTTTAGGATCAACTTTTTCAACATCATCTACGTTATATACTAAAGCCTCTGCATATCCCGATGGGTGAAGACCTCTAGTTTTCTTTGGACCACGATAACCAACTTCCACGGATCGGGGCCAGCCCTTTACCTTCTTCCGCATTTTACTGTCTATGCCACGTGGTCTCCGCCAACTTTCTTCTACTCTCTTGTATCGCCAACTTTCTTGTCGCCTAAAATCGGGTTTCTTATCTTTAATGCGTTCTCGCTTTCTTAAAGCTCGCTCTTTGGCGAACGTCTCTGGTTTTTTCTCGCTTTTCATTCTTTCATCCCCTCATGCCGCTCGTAAGTGTAGATGCCGTCAAGGAACACCCGGGGGTCTTTTTTCTTAATTTTGGTTGCTCTTTCGATGTTTGCAGCGGTTTGGCTGACATCCTCGATGTTGATTCCTTGTACAGTTACGTCATCGCCCTTTGGCATAACCTTGGCGTCACCCATTATTTTGGCTATGCGTGGGCTTCGTTCCCCTGTAAAGTTTTCGATAGTCACTGTTTTTTCTCTAACTTTGACAGATATTGGGAAGTGTGAGAACACGATTTTGAGTTTGTAAGTAAATCCCTTAGTCACCCCTATCATCATGTTTTGAATATGAGAGCAGATCGTTCCCACGAGAGCTGCTTCTCTTTTGCGAGGCCAGCTCGCTCGAATCTTTATCAAATCTTCTTCTAATTGAACAGATACGGAGGCATGAGAAAAGTCTCGCGTTAGTGTTCCCTTTTCACCCTTAACCATTACAACTCTTCCCTCTACTTTAACGTCCACCTCTTCAGGAATTTCGATCGATCTAACCGCCTCAATGACGCGCATTCACAGTTCCCCTAATAGATAAAAGCAAGGAGTCTCCCCCCGATTTTTTCCTTCTTAACCTTCCGATGAGCCAGCACTCCCTTGGAAGTGGAAACCACGAGAACACCGATGTCTCTGGATGGGAGAAAACGTTTCTCCCAAGTTTCAAATTCATTTGATCTCACAGGAAAACGGGGTTTTACGGCGCCGCATTTGTTTATACGACCAAGAAGCTGTATCTTGAACTTTCCGGAACGCCCGTCCTCCACAAATTCAAATTCGCCGATATACCCATTCAGTTGCATAATCCTCAAAACGCGCCCCAAGAGCTTAGAGGCTGGACTAATTATGCATTCACGCTTATTTCGCATCTCATTGTTCATAATGGTCGTCAACCCATTAGCAAGAGTATCTACAGGTGTCAATTTTCCAGCGCCTCCTACTCATACTTTTTGAACCCAAGTTTTTCAGCGACCTCTCTAAAACATTGGCGACATAAATACAGTCCATGCCGACGAATGATTGCTCCATAGGAGCCACATCGTCTGCATGGGCGGCTACCCTTACCGTATTTTCGCTCTTTTTTTGGCTTCTGTTTTCCCATCCGAGTGCCCTCAGCTTATACGATTTCAACTCCAAATTCATCTTTAATAAATAGCATCGCATCATCAAGTGTCAATAAGTGGTCTAGTCCAACTTTAGATCGAGCACGATGCCTCCGTTTAACGCGATATCCGGGTCTACCAAGAGTAACTGAAACATCCATGCCATATATGCCGAGTTCTGGCACGTATTTGGTGCCAGGTATCTCTATATGTTCCTTAATGCCGAAAGAAAAGTTTCCGTGACGGTCAAAACAGTCCTTTGAAAGTTTATTATCAACAGTATGAAAAGCTTTCTGAAGAAAATTCTTCGCTTTTTCCTTCCGAAGAGTCACAACACAAGCGATCGGTTCTCCTTTTCTGATACCAAAATCCCGTATTGTTTTCTTGGCCTTCCGCTTACAAGGCGTTTGTTCAGTCAGTTTCTCAAGAACCTTTGATGCCTTTTCAAGAGGCTCTCCAGACTTTCCGACAGAAATATTGACGGTTACTTTTTCAATTTTGGATTTAAGCATCGGATCTTCACGCCATCTCTTGCGAATTTCTTCTTCTGACAAATCAATTATCCTCCGGCAAAGATATCCACGGCCGGGTATCACCAGTAGCGAAAATGAAATTAAGAGTTGTTTGGAAGCGATTTCCGTTTTCGTCTTCGATAGTAACCAGCGAGCCTCTGCGTTTTTGGCCTGAGCGCTTTTCTACGGTAACGATCTTGCCGTATTTACCCACGTTTTTTCCTCCAATAATAATTGCGTGCATGTCTTTACCTAGCTTCAGGTGTGCAGTAATTTCTTGACTAGGGACACTTGTTTTCAAAACATCTAATGTTTGATAGACATCTTTTTCAGGTTTTTGGGGGTCTTCCACTTGAACCTGTATGTTTCTTCCATCATGAAGATTAAGCTGCATATGTCCGCCTTTGATGACAGTTTTGTTTTCGATTCTACAGAGTTTGAATAGTGCCTCCTCGGGTCCAATGGAATGAAGAAACAACCCTTTTTCAGAGGGTAAAATTCGATACGTTTTTTTCATCTCAGGTATGGAAATGACGTCCATTAGGCCTGTTGGAAAAAGTTCCTCCAGTTGTAATTTTCCGTTGACTTCTATCTTTCCTTGGGAAATTATCGTTTTTGCTTCTTTTCGTGTTTTTGCGAATCCAAGAATATCACGGACAATAAGTGCAAGTGGCATGCAACGTGAAGTTGGGTGAGGCCCCGGCTTAGGTCTAACTACCCAAACGAATTCTTTTCGATGGATGGGCCAAAATTTTGGAGCTGGTTTTCGTTTTAAGTGTTTTTTTCCGCCTTTTTTCCCCAATTTACGTTCCTCTGGTTTTTGCCGTAGTTTTGCGAGTTCCCTTTTTCTTTCTTTTCTGCTGGGCTTTCGCAGGTTTTAGCTCTGTTTCTTCCGCGGCCGTCTCTTTTGGTAACTCTATTTTTTCGCCGACGCCTTTTCGTTTCAGTGCTTCTCTGCGCCACTTGTCATCAAGATTCAGACGGGTAATTCTCACCTTAGACGGATGAATAGGGATGGGCATTGAAGTTCCGTCTACTTTCTCCCGTGTTACTCCTTCAACAAAGATTCTATACTTCGTTCGGTTAACTCCGGTGACTTTCCCTTCAAATCCCTTGCGGTCTCCCCTCATAATATGAACAGTGTCGCCCATTCTCACCGGAATCGAGTTGGTGTTGTGGGACGTTTTTAGCTTCGATGAAAGAGCAGCAGAGAATTGTTTGTATCGTTTATGCAGAGGAGCTTGATACAATCTTTTGTGCTGTTTTCTAGGTTTTGTTGTTTTCACTTCTTCCAGCTTCCTACACGATGATGCTTGCGGCGCTTGCTATTCTCGGCCATCGCTCAGCCGCTTCCTTCGCCACTGGGCCTCGGATCTCCGAGCCGCGCATTTCTCCTTCGGGGGTCATTATAACAGCTGCGTTGTCTTCGAATTGAACCCAGACTCCGTCGGCACGTCTGTATGGTTTTCTCTGTCGAACTAAGACTGCAT
This sequence comes from Candidatus Bathyarchaeota archaeon, assembly GCA_030608565.1. GTDB lineage: Archaea > Thermoproteota > Bathyarchaeia > Bathyarchaeales > Bathyarchaeaceae > SOJZ01. The sequence continues at coordinate 133,523 of JAUWDY010000001.1, forward strand.
GAAATATTTTCTTTCTCATATCAGGTGTTCCTTTTCTCACTGAGACAACAACCCTATCTCCAACGGCTGCTGCGGGAACACGTCTTAATCGACCATGGTAACCCATTACTTGAATTACTCTGAGTTTTCTGGCCCCGCTGTTATCAGTACATTTGACAATAGAACCAGCTAACAAGCCTGTTGAAATTTTTGGTCTCTGACCAATCATTCCTCTGGCTAGGAAAGCACGCGATTTGGCTCTTGCCGCCATTTCATTTTCCCTCCAGCTTTTCGACTACCACAAAGGAAACGGTTTTGCTTATGGAGCGGCATTCAGCTATCTTCACTAGATTTCCTTCTTTCACGTTTATGCATGGAGGGTTATGGGCAGGAATGTGACTGTGCCTCCGTTCATAACGTCTGAATTTTGGCACGTAATTTAAGTAGTCACGTCGCACGACAATGGTTTTGTCCATCTTGGCGCTGATGACAACACCTTCCAATGTGTGCCCTCTGATCGAGAGGGTTCCATGAAAAGGACAGTTTGGGTCGTTGCAGGTTTTTTTTGGTTTTTTTGTGGAACGGGTTGTCATTTACCAACGCCTCCTGATTCGCTTCTTGATTCGATTTTCGGGTCGTCCAACGATAATCTTTCCATCTATCTCTATAACTGTTCCGTCGGGCATGGTGAAATGAAAGACAGCCATGTTCTTGATAATTATTGTTTTCTTGTTGTTATGTAGTATTACCAACGTGTTTCGAGTCTCGTTGAGTACTTTGCCTTTTATGCCCACGTAGCTAGAATGTAGGCTTCTTACAACCTCAGCGTTAAGCCCGATAAACTCGTGTTGAAGTGTGGTGGGTGTGATTTTCATTTTTTCTTCTTCTCCACCTGTATTTCTTCGTTTTCAACTGTGAGAATGCGCGCGATTGTTTTGCGGAGTTCTCGTATCCGAGAAGGGTTGTCAAGAGAACCTCCTGCTTTGACCATTGTTTTCAATCTGACGAGTTCGGTTCGCAGTTCAATGATCTTTTTTTTGCGGTCCTCAGAAGACATTGTTCGGATGTCTTTCATCCTTATGATCGGCATGTTATTCTTCAGCCTCCGCGGTTTCTTTTTCAGTCTTCTTCATCGCCTCTTCTGTGGGTTTTTCAATAATTTGCACTTGGTCTGGAAACCTTGCGTCTGGGGGCATGATTTGCACTCTGACTCCAAGAATGCCTGGTTTTAATTGAACGGGTAATACTGCTTTTCGCATGTATTTTCTTGCAGCGTCTCCGCTTTTAGGTAGGTATCCTGAGCGAAACTTTTCGTATCGAGAGCGGTCTGTTCTTAGTTTTCCGCTTATAACAATCTCTACGCCTAGTGCTCCTGCTTCCATGATTTGGTTTAATGCCCAGAAGCCTGCTCTTCGAAAGTGTACGCCGCGTTTTAGGGCTGAGGTGATGCGGGATGCTACGATGCGTGCGTTGAGTTCTGGGATTTCGATTTCGGCTACGGAGATTTGTGGGTTGGGCATTTTGAATTTTTCTTCTAGTGTTTTTGCGAGGTTCTTTATGGTTTCTCCGCCTCTTCCGATGACTAGTCCGGGGCGCATTGTGTAGATTACTACGTGTGTGCCTAGTGGGGTGTTTGTGATGTCTACGCCGCCGTATCCTGCTCTTTCGAATTCTTGTTGTAGGAATTCGTCGATTTCTGTTTTTTTTATGGCTTCGGTTATGAAGTGTTTGACTGTTGACGTTTTATGCTTCCTCCTTTGTTTGCTCTAGGATTAGTTCGACGTGGCAGAGTGTTTCGAAGTGTGGTGTCATTCGTCCGAAGGCTCTTGGTCTGTATCTTTTGATTTTCATTCCTGGGTAGGCTGATGCGTGTATTATTCGTAGGTTTTCTGTGTCTAGTCCTTTGAATTCGGCGTTTGTTTCGGCTTCTTCCAGTTTTTTCAGGATTTTTTGTGCGGCTTTTTGAGGGTATTTGCCTGCGGCTATTTTTTGTAGTCCGCGTCTGTGTGGTTGTTTCTTTTTGTGTTTGCGGAATGGTACGGGTTTTTCTATTTTGATGACTTGTTGAAGGTAGGTTTTTGCCTGATCAAGCTTCATTCCTTTTATCGTCGTGCATATTTCTGTTGCGTGTTTTGGGGATACTCTAATTTCGCGTGCGCTGGCTTTCGCTGTTTTTTCTGGGTCTATGTCCGTTTTTGAGTATCCCCAATGTGGCATTTTGTCTGTCTTTCCTTCTTTTTGTTAATGTGCTGAATCAACTGGGGTTGCGTTGTTTATATGCTTTATTATTTCCGTGGTGTTTTTGAAGAGTGGCTTTTTGTTATGTTATTTGCGCGTGTCTCTCTCTTATTAGACCCCCTACCTAGGGGGGGGTCATGGCTTGTGTCAGGGTTACTTTTAGGTTGTGTTTTGTTTCTAAGTCTAGTGAAAACTCTGTTTACGCTTTGATTGTGTGAGAACTGAATGTTGTTTGTTGTTGATGCTATGAGCGTTATGAATGTGTTAGAACGTCGGATGACGCGGTGAAGAGCTTCAGTTGTCTGTTCTGTCTACGAAATACTTATTTGTATTAGTTTTGTGTGTGTGCTTATTCTAGACCTGGTCTCTGAGAGCTCTAGATACGCCAACGACAAATACTGAGGTTGGGTTTGAACCCACACAATTCCGATGACAGGGAATTAGATCAGTTAAGTGACAGTTTTCTAACCAAAAACAAACACATGGTTGTAACTGTAGGCTCATCGTACGGGCACCCAAACCTTCGAAACGTTCTTTCCACGTATAACAAAAGAGAGATAGTTGGCAAGCCATATGCCGACAACCCTGAAAAGTCCAAGTTTTCGAAACCGCCTTAACGACTCGTACACGGTTAGGTCCTTAATAAACACGAATCTTCCTCTTTTTGAGAGTCGAAACGCAAGTTCATGGTCCTCAGTGCACGGTAGACTTTCGTCAAATCCGTTGACTTTGAAAAACTCGCTTCTTCTGGCTACAAAAAATTCTCCACGGCAGTGAGGTTTGAACCTAGCCAAGATTCGGGTAAGAGAGTTATGAAGGTGAAAGAAAACTTTTTCATGAAATCTTGGTTTTACGGGCATAATGGAACATGTGGCACCTACAACCGTAGAGTCACTAAACGTTTCCAGCACCTTTTCCACGAAATCAGCGGTGGTAATCACGTCTGCATCAAGGAAAACAAGAACGTCTCCGCATGCTCGTTTGGCCCCATAATTTCTTGCCCTAGCTATCCCTCGTTCTCGCAGTACGTACACCTTATTCGTGAAGCGTCTTGCAACTTCAACGGTTTTATCTTCGCTTCCTCCGTCAACCACTATGATCTCGATGAGATGATCTATGTTAACCAGCCTAGACAATGTTGTGGCTATGTATTTTCCCTCTTGAAAAGCGGGAATGACCACCGAGACAGTTCGAACTTTTGTTTTCACAAGTCTCCCTGCGCAATTTTTTCTTTGAATGTTGATAACATTAACCTACCGAGTATCTTGTTTCACATATTCTTTTTGCGTTCCATTATCGTATGGGCGTCCATTCATGCGATGTCACACCATAGACTAGAAATATTAGATAATTTTTGATCCATGCCCGGAATAGCTTGAATAATCCTACTTGCCTTTGGCGTCTCATCGATTCATGGACGGACAAGTTGTTGATGAAAACGAATTTTCCGCGTTTAGATAATTGGTATATTAAATCGGAATCTTCTGATGTTGTTGTGGCTTCATTGAACCCGCCGATTTTTTTGAATATTTCTTTTCTCACGGCAATGAACGCTCCGCTTGGATAGAACTTAAATCTTGTCGGTGGCAAAACGTTCATGGAAAATCGGATACACGTGTTCAAAATTTTGAAAAAAATTGATTCAGATAATTTAGGGTTTAGAGGCATATTGTTACAGGTTGCACCGACGACATTGGGGCAAGCAAAAATATTGTTGATTGCCTTTATGAGGTATGGTGGAACGATAACGCTTGCATCAATAAACAGTATGATATCTCCTCCAGTGTGAGCTGCACCATAATTTCTAGCCTTGGACACCCCTTTTTCCTTTAAAACGTATACCTTATCCACATAACGTTTAGCGGTTTCAACAGTTTTATCAGTGCTTTCTCCATCCACCATTATGATTTCCATGTTTGGATCGGCTCTGAGCAAACTGGCTAACGTCGCACCAATGAATTTCTCCTCTTGGAAGGTGGGGATAACCACAGAAATCATCTTCTTTCCTCTTATGTGGATCTTGAGGGTTCTCATTTGTCCCCCTTTTCTTCTACTTTCGAACCAAGCAATATCAATTTTTTGTTATGTTTCGTCAAACGAATTTTAGAACAAAGACAATAGCATTCTTAAAAGGTTTAAATGATAAGAACAAGCCATTTGTGATACGTTCAAATTTGCCTTCGCAGGGGTGTGAGAATGCGTAAATCAGCCTTTGTTGCATTGGCCGTAGCAATTTGTCTATGCACTGGGATTTTTGTTCCCATTCGTGAAGTAAACACTACAAGTGTTCCCAGCAAAGTGCGACTGTTTGACCCACGAACATTGTATATTCACGGATACTTAGTTTACAAATACAATTGTCCAACGCCTGCTTCAATTCCGATTCCAGTTTTTGTAGAGGTTTGGACGAACAACTTTTGGTCAGACGTAAGGATTTTGCAAACTACGTCAAGTTCTGGTGGGCGGACGTTAGGAGTCGGTTACGTAAAACACAATGTTACTAGTGGAAAATACGATTTGACAGAAAGGGAAGATTACAATTCAATTTATGGTGCGCAGTTTAATTCCACCGATGTTAAGCCGTATCAGGAAATCAGAACGGACGTTTGGATCAAGCTTTCCATATCAAAAGTTGATATGACGGATATATTGAATGAGACTGTGGGGGATATTTTTGAGGCAAGTAGTCAACTTGGTGCTGACTATGGAACGTATGTAAACAAAACATACTACTGGGATTACGGCAACGCAAGTGTTCAAGACGTGATTCAAGAGATTAACCAAACAGCTGGTGGACCCAACGTGTATGACATAGTCTACGCGACAATAGACTGGTTTTCCACTCATATGGTCTACAGGGAGCACGAGGATTACCCTGATCAGAGGTTGAAAGCCAGCCGGATACTGAACGAAACCATTGAGGTTACGGGTGATGGAGAAAAGCGATATGGCGTCTGTAGACATTTTGCCGAGGTTTTTGTTGCGATTATGCGGGGATTTGGGATTCCTTGTAACCTTTTTAATGGGTTGGTTTTTTCCGACATGGGTGGAACTGTTGGTGTTATCTTTGGTGGCGGTCACGCGTGGTGTGAGGTGTACATGCCCAATGTAGGATGGGTTCCGTTAGAGGTTACGATTTCTGACAGATATATTCGGGACATCGTTCGGGTCGGTCTCATTTCTCCATACTATTATCTTCCCATATACAAGGAATTTACAAACTCAGAGCCCGAGGAGACGGAAGAACAGGGAGAACCCAAAGAACCCTATGAATATCTTATCGCTGCCTACTGGGGCTGGGGGGTGGGCGAGGTTCCTATACTAACGCTTGAAGGCTTAATTCACACCGTAGTTTCGATGCCTATTATCAATTGGATTCTGCTGGTGGCAGTCATAGTCTTAATAGTCAACAGCATCATGGTGAGAAGGAAAATCAAAGCGTTAACTGAACGTACTCTCCTCGTCTAAACTCAGTAACACAATACTTTTGGCTTTGTATACTGGAACAACTGGATAAGCATTAAGCTGACAGCAAAACTTCACATCTTCTTCATGCCCTATGTCTTTAAGATATCGTGCGTGGCTTCCACGTTGAATAATCTTAGTTAACTGTCTACACGATTGTTGAAAAGTTAATGACGCCGCTAAAACAGCATCTGAACATTCAATTTTGTCGGCTGGTATGTTCTCCACGATTGCCCCTGCACACATGAAGTCTTCTAGCGAAAACCGTCCACGCGCCCCTGAAAGCACAAAAGAAATCCCAACCGTTTCTTTTTCAGCAATTTCAAAAGCGGTCTTGGCAACAGCCTCAGCATTAAAGAAGGCTCCGATCAGCACCCACCTTGCATTTTTGGATAAGCAGATAGCCTTTGTCCCACTTGTAGTGGTCAAAACTACATGCTTTTCTTTCACAATGTTAGAAGAAAATTCGAGCGGCGAGTTTCCTAAATCGAATCCTTTGGGCTTTATTGCTTTTCTTTCGCCAGCTAGCAAAAACTCGGGATGTTTCTTATGAAGTGCTTGGGCTTCTTTGATGGTTTTTGTTGGAATCACCTCTTTAGCGCCGTTCGCTAACGCCGTGACAATGGTGGAGCAGCACCTCAAAACGTCAATGACAACAAGCACGTCTCCTCTGCTTACTGCTTTCACAGCATCCTTTGCACTCAGTTCTAGGCTTACTGGCACTTTTTCTTGAGTCAGGGTTTGCGTTTTTGTCTTCTTCATCTATAATGCTTTCCCAGGATTCCCCAGATTTCTTCTTTTATAGGCTTAGAAAGGCTAAGCGTTGTTCCGTCTCTTCGAAAAATACAGGATTTATCTTTCTTGTCTCTCACTTTTCCAATGATGGACGCTTGAATACCTTTTTTCTGAAGAGCGACCACTATTTCTTTAGCCTTGTCTGGGTGCGCAGAAATTATCAGTGATCCGGAGCCGATGGTTTTAAGGGGATCTATGTTTAGGGTTCTGCAAATCGCCTCCGTCTCTCTGTAGACGGGTATTTTCTCCTCGTAGGCTTGGACGCTTACATCGGAGGCCCATGCGATTTCCTGTAGTCCTCCTGCAACTCCTCCCTCTGTAGCGTCATGCATCGCGTGAACTCCTCCAGCTTTGACTGCAGTTAAGGCGTCTTTTACCACGCTGATCTTTTTGATGAATTTTTGGGCGTTCTCAACAATTCCTGAGTTGATCTTTATTTGGAGCGATTCAGCTAATTCGCTTGATAGGATGGCTGTTCCTTCGATGGCTGCGCCCTTAGTTATAATCACATGGTCGCCGACTTTTGCTCCGCTTGATTGCACAAGCTTTCCCTTTTCTGTTTCGCCCATGGCGGTTGCAACTATGATTGGTCTTTTGATGCCAGGCGTGACTTCGCTGTGTCCGCCTACAATAGCGATGCCTAACTCCTTTGCTGCAGTGTCAATTTGCTGAGTTATATGCTTCAGCTTTGCAGTGTCCATGTTGTTTGGCAGAAGAAGCACAATGAGCATCCAAAGTGGTTTAACTCCGCGAGTTGCGATGTCGTTGACGACAATGTTGACAGCCAACCAGCCGATGTTTTCCACAGCGCCAGTTATCGGGTCAGAGTGAACAACAAGAACCTTGTCCTTAAAATCAATCACCGAAGCGTCTTCTCCAATACTTGGACCAAGAATCACACGAGAGTTAGCCGCTCCTAAACAGCTGAAAACAAGTTGCTTCAGCATGTCTGGTTCAAGCTTTCCAACCGACAGTAATTGCTTAGTCATATTTAACCTCCAATGTTAATGTTAACCATTGCTTTTGTAACTTAAAAATTGAACATCTTAAGATAGCCTTTTAACCTTTGAGGGACGGTAAGGAACGCCATATTGCCCTCACTATTGGCAGAGCCACTATGAGACCAATTGTCATTTGACCGATGTTCACTGGAATCTCAGCTGTTGCCAGAACATAATAGCCAAACAACGGACCGAGAAGAAACTGTTGATAAATGAAATAACCTATTACCATCACTGAACCCCCTATAAGTGTCGTGAGAATCAACCAACCAAATTCCGGTTCAAAAACAAGACCCATTAAACTGATTAACACTATTACTAAAACCCCTAGAGAGAACCAAAATTCTGGTGGAATAAACAAAATTGCGGTGGGGTTTTCAGGTGGAGGGATGCCGAGAGAAAGTTCTACCGTGCCGCTATAATAAAGGGAACCGATTCCTCCCAATAAAACTCCTGCTATCAAACCAACAATGAATGTAAAGGCTTTCCACTGGAGTTTAGATCTAAACTTAATTCTTTTGCGACTGAGGATGCCAACGATGCTCCCTTCGCATGCCTTTATGATAAGAGTTGCTGGCGCGTAATGTGGGTAGCCTAAAAGAATATCTGCGGACATAGAACCGACTCCTCCCGCGAAAGCACCGATAAATGGACCGAAAAGAAGGGCCGTAATGAACACCATGGTTTCGCCGATATTAAAGAAGCCTTTTGTGATCGGTACATAGATGGAGAAGACCATAGTGGCTACACATACAAGCGATGTGAAAATGGCTGTGATAGCTAATCGGATTGGTCTTGACGCAAAGGTTCTTTGAGACATATGAATCAGCTATAGTATAGTTGTAACTAGAATAAAAAATCCCGAAATTTATAAGTTGCGGTTGATAAAAAAGTTATTTGAAAACCTTTGATATTGAGAAACGTTGTAGAGCATAAGGAGTTGGATTCTTGCTAAGGCCATGCATGCACCATCTGGTATATACACTTAAAGCATGTATGCAAAGAAAAATCAGAGTTTATTATGAAAACCAATGTTGACTGATAAATTGTATGCATGCATTCGAGACCGCCTTCGCTCGTAGTTGAGAGAGGGTATAACTAGCGCGGAATGAATGAAGCAGTTTATGTCGCGCGCTTGCGCGATTGCGAAGCCTCAAGCAACATCGCAAATTAACTCGGCATGGAACCAAATAAAAATGAAAGTTTACGAATCAGTCACACAAGACACAGATTGACCGTATTTCTTGTGGGTTGTCGATATCAGAGCATGTAGGAAACTGGGTCATAGAAAACACAGAGCCAATAGATCAAAGAGTGAAGAAAAGCAAAGGGCAACTAACAAGAATAACAATAAAAAATCTAAACAAAATCAAACTGGAAGAATGGCTAAACATGATAGGGATCACTAGTAAAACAGCGTTACTAAGTAGTTAGTGATTTTTTACATTAAAGCCTTCTACAGAAGATTACAGTAACATTTTTAGCTCATCGATGGCCTGCAAAGCTCGTTTTCCACGCTTGGTAATTTTGAAGTATTTTCTTCTCTCCCTTTTATAGGCAATCACCAACCCTCTTTCTGAGAGTTCGTTTAGGTGCTGATAGACAGCGGCTCGTGTCATTGTTTTTCCAAGTTTTTTCCATAGGTCATAGCCGTAAGTGTCTTTTCTGCTGAGAATGCGCAGAATCTTTTCTTTTGTGCTTAATTCTAGGCCGACTACAGCGGTTTTGCGTTTTTTCGTCAGGGCCTGTAGTACATCGGTTGCTTTCAAACCGCTTGCGGTTATGAGACATACAACGCTGTCTTTCTTGTTGATAGTACCTTGAGCAACCATTTTTTCGAGCGCGGCTATTGTAGCTGAGCTCGCTGGCTCTGCAAAGATTCCTTCAAGCCTTGCGATTTTTTGTTCAGCGGTGAAGATTTCGGAATCGCTGACTGAGACAGCGATACCTTTCGATTCTGTTAGCGCCTTCAGTGCCCATATTCCGTTAAACGGGTTGCGCACAAGGATTCCTAAGGCGTGTGTGGACGGCTTATGAACAACAGTTGGTTTTGATTTGCTTTTCAGGTGTGCATTGACTATGGGTGCGCATCCGTGAGCTTGTACGCCGACCATCTTCGGTAGCGTTTCAATCCTCCCGAGCATTTGCAGTTCTTTGAAGCCCTTCCAAATGGAGTATATAATTCCACCGCTCCCCATAGAAACGACGAACCAGTCGGGTACTCCAAATTGTTCCGCAACTTCGTATGCTACAGTTTTCTGGGCTTCAATTACGAGGGGGTTCAATTCAGCCGTGGCTTGATACCAACCTGTCTCTGCCGCCAATGACTCTGCCCGTTCTATGGAGTCGTCAACAATTTCACCGTATTCGTCAAGGATAGCATCGTAGATCAGCATTTGAGCCAGCTTACCCATGTCAACCAGTTTGGGAACAATAATGTGACACGTGAGTCCAGACTTTGCGCAGTAAGCAGCCGAAGAGGCTCCTAGGTTCCCGTTCGAAGCACAAACCATAGAATTATGCTTCAAATCTAAAGCGTTGGAAACCATTAACGCGGCGCATCTGTCTCTAAAGGAATTCGTGGGGTTTCGTGTTTCATCCTTAAGATACACTGCACTCAAACCAAGCTTTTTGCTAAGACGCGTAGCTTTATGTAGGGGGGTGCCACCTTCGCCCAGTGTCACGGTGTTTTTGACTTCTGGAAGAAGTCGTTTGTATTTCCAAAAAGAGAGGGCACCATCGAGCTTGATTCCTCTTAACTGTTCGAAATCAAGAGCATACTCCAAGAGGCCTCCGCACTTTTCGCATTTATATCGTGGAGGATACGGCTTCAGAGTTGCTGAACACTGGGTGCATCGCAAAATCGTCATAGTGAATAAACTCCATGAAATAGTTGTGTTCTCCTAACTTTTATCGATTGTTTAGTAAATGTTTAAGAGAATCCGAGACGAGTTATGAACAGAACATCGCTAGTGAAGAGCATCTGAGGGAAGATTTATTGAATATACGTGACTTGCAGCCCGGCATGAGCCGCGTAAGTATCAAAGTGAAGGTTGTAAGCGTTTCAGAACCCAAACATGTTACGTCGGGTAAGGGTGTTGAGCACGAAATCCTTGAGCTAGAGGTGGAAGATGAAACCGGATCGATGGCGATGAATTTGTGGAACGAAAAGATAATTCCATTGAAAGTTGGAGACATCTTGCAAATTGAAAACGGCTTTGTGACATCATTCAAAGGAGTCCGGAGAATCAACGTCGGAAAATACGGTGAGGTAACGAAGGTTTAGTCGAGTTAAGGGTTTTTGTAAGAGGACAAGACTTTCTTCTCATAACGGTTCCCAAAATGTCAGCGTAAATCTCGTATGTCGTCCTTTTACTCAACATACTTCTCAAAACTGAGTCATAACTCCGTTGGGACGCTGGATGAACTACCGGCCAATGTTTTGATTCCAACCCACTGCGTTGCCACAAATCCTATGGAGAGTCGGAGCCATACGGTTAAAATTCTTGTTAGAATGGTTGCAGCGCCGCCAATACCGACAGGAACACCGAGCAACGCGTAAAGGCTGATCATAATGGGTTCTACAATGCCCACTTCTGCGGGGATTCCTGCGGGTATAGCTTGAATGGCGCAACTGATGGAATACACGGTAACCACGGTAATTATTACGCTGAAACTGAACGGGTAGCCGAGAGAAAGAAAAACCAGCAAAGATATGAGCAAACTAAAGAACCAAGATACTATCGAAAAAATCACTGGTGGAACCAAGCTCGTAGGATGCGCACCTAAGATATCTATTGCCTGATGAAAAGCTTTCAAGGCTCTCTGTACTTCAGATGTCAAACTGGTTAACCGCCAGCGACCTCTAGAAACAAACGCAATCAGCCTCAGCAAAGAATCGGTTATTTTACGGGTCATGTGCTCTTTGAAACATAAAAGGAGCAGGAAAACCAGTGTAATCACGGTGCCAAACGATACGAGTAATATTAGGTTCAAGATAAACCCAGGGATTTCATGCCTCAAAACTAGGAACGAGAGAGAACCAACGATCAGACTTCCTAGGGTTACCACAGATGAGAGGATTCTATGACTTACAACGGACGCTGCAACTCTTCCAGTGTTTTCGTTTGTTTCTTTGGACATTAAATAAGCTTTAGAAACATCCCCGCTAACCGATTCCGCAGGAACTAGAATGTCAACGAAAGCTCCAACCCAAACCAAAAGAAAAGTCTTCTTGAAAGAAGTTTTCACCGAGAGAGGACGCAAAAAATAATGCCAAGTCAACGCGTAGAAGAGTATGTCTAATAAAAAAGCGGCTATCGCCAGCGAGTAATAGAAAGGATTGACGCTTTGAATAGTTGCTATTATCTCAGGTATGTCAACGAAGAAGTACAGGTAACAAACAAAAACCAATAGGCCGATGAGCAGAAAAGGAATGGACTTTGCTATCACCGTGCGCCTTTCTAACACCATTTACTGCTACACCCAACGCGCGAATAGAAGCAGATAACAGTTACTGCATATTATATTTTACTTGGCACGAAATCCTTCCACTACATATCGACAACATGGTTCATCTCGTCACATCAGACCTCGCCAAATCTAGATGTAACAACTTGCCAATGCGCCAATCATTCATATTCAAAATTCTGGTTTTGTATTTCCTAGCTTTCTGTCTAAACATGCCTTGACAAAGCCATAGTATTCTGGGTCCGGTTTGCCTGGACGGCTCTTGAACTCGCCATGAAATTGTGAGGCTAAGAAGAAGAACTTGTCTGGCAGTTCCAGAATCTCTATTCTCCTGCCGTCTGGACTTTTGCCTGAGAATACCAGTCCATGCTTTTGCAACACGTTCCAGTAGTCTCGGTTGACTTCCCATCTGTGGCGATGGCGCTCATAAATTTCTTCAGTCCCGTATAGTGTGTACGCCAGAGTATTCTTTTTGACTATGATTTTATGTGCGCCTAACCGCATGGTTGCTCCCTTGTATTCGACGCCTCGCTGTTCAGGCATCAGATCGATTACTGGATTTGTGGTGTCTGGGTTAACTTCCGTGCTGTTGGCGTCTTCTAGTCCACATACGTTACGGGCAAACTCCACGACTGCCAGTTGAAAACCATAGCATATACCCAAAAACGGTACGTTATTTTCACGCGCAAAACGGATTGCCCTCATTTTTCCTTCAGTTCCCCTGGGGCCAAAGCCATAGGGAATGAAGATTCCGTCGTAATTTTTGAGCAATTCTAATCTGCTTACATCTCTTTCGAGCCGTTCTGCCTTGATGTAGTCGATTGAAATTCGGGTTTGCCAGGCAGCTCCTCCATGTCGCAGTGCCTCGTTCATGCTTACGTAGCTGTCAGCCAAGCCTGCGTATTTGCCAACTAATCCTATTTTGACCTCGAAGCGTGGATTTTCAACAGAGTTCACGAATCGTTTCCACTCGCTCCATTTGGGTCTTTTTTGTGGTATACCCAACCGTTTACAGGCATATTTGCCCATGCCTTGCTTGTCCAAGATCAGTGGAACCTGGTAGATGGAGGGAACATTGTACGAGCAGAACACGGCGTTTTCTGGTATTGTGCCGAACAGCGCTATCTTTCGGAGGGCTTCGGAGTCAATCATTTTTCTGCATCGAGCTACGATAATGTCTGGTTGGATACCGATTCGGCGTAGTTCATTTACGCTGTGTTGGAGAGGTTTTGTCTTCATCTCGCCAGTGACGTCTAAAATGGGGATGAGGGCTATGTGAACGTATAGGGTGTTCTGGAATCCCTCTTCTAAGCGCATTTGACGAATTGCTTCGAGGAAGGGTAAGCCTTCTATGTCCCCGACTGTGCCTCCGCACTCGGTTAAAACGACATCAACTTTTGACCGTTTCGCGACCAAGCGGATTCGACGCTTAATTTCGTTCGTGATGTGGGGAACAATTTGGACGCACTTTCCTAGGAAGTCGCCTCGACGTTCTTTGTTGATAACCGTCTGATATATCTGTCCGGTTGTGATGTTATTCACCTTTGGCAGGTTGAGGTCTAGAAATCTCTCGTACCCGCCGAGGTCGAGGTCTGTTTCTCCTCCGTCGTCTGTCACATAGACCTCTCCGTGGATGTAGGGATTCATTGTACCTGCGTCTACGTTGACGTAGGGGTCTATCTTTATCACTGTGACCTTGTAGCCTCTGGTTTGAAGCATTTTTCCGATAGATGAGGTTGTGATGCCCTTGCCTACGGAAGAGAGCACGCCGCCCGTTACGAAGACAAACTTTGTCATCAAGGGGCCTCGCAATAACACACCATAAGCTACGGTTCTGATTAAAATTCTTTTGTGTGTGTTTGTGGAAGGTAATCATTTTTTGTGAGTGGGCTGGGTGAAGGCTTAAGTCTATGATGTGAGATTTGAACTTCTAACCAGCTTGGGGATATCGCCTATAATCTCCTCTCAGCCGTGTATTCTATCCTAATCCTTTTAGCTATCCTAACCCCTTCCACTTTACTGAATGAATATGCCGAGAATCATGCCACCGTGGGAAGTCGAAAGAAAACTTATTGTGAAAGCTGAGGGGGAAACCAATCCAGATTACGGCTGTAGCCCAGACGAAAGACCTCTCGAAGACTACATCAAGTTTGGGGTAATAAACCTAGACAAGCCACCCGGGCCTTCAAGCCACGAAGTCACAGCTTGGACAAAACGTCTCATAAACATTCAACACGTTGGCCACGGTGGAACACTAGACCCTAAAGTAACCGGCATTCTCCCCATCGCCCTAGAAGAAGCCACAAAAATAATCCAAGCTCTCCTCGTCGCCGGAAAAGAATACATCTGCGTAACAAGACTTCACTCTGAAGTGCCAGAAGACCGAGTTAAAACCGTTCTAAACGAATTCGTAGGAGCAATCTATCAAAGGCCACCAATCCGATCCTCAGTCAAACGCCAGCTAAGAACCCGCAAAATCTACTACCTAAACCTCCTCGAAATCAAAGATCGCAACATACTTTTCCAAGTAGGCTGCGAAGCAGGAACATACATACGTAAACTCAGCCATGATATAGGCGAAGTCTTGGGCTGCGGAGCCCACATGCAAGAACTACGCAGAACAAGGTCTGGGGCACTCACTGAAGACCGTAGCCTAGTCACACTGCACGACATATCATACTTCTACGCACAATACCAAGAAACCAAAGACGAAAAACACCTCCGCAGATTCATACAACCAATGGAGAAAACCTTGCGATTACTACCAAAAATCATCATACGCGACTCAGCCGTAGGTGCCATTTGCCACGGAGCCAACCTAGCAGCCCCAGGCGTCCTAGCACTGGAAACTAAGATATATCCAAACGACGCAGTCGCCATGTTCACACAGAAAGGCGAAGCAGTAGCACTCGCAAAAGCGCTAGAATCCACAGAAAACATCTTAAAGAAAGACCATGGATTCGTCGCAAAAACACAACGGGTGTTAATGCCACGTGGCGTCTATCCAAAAAAATGGCAAACCCACAAATAGCCCCATTGTTTTCAAAAAGCCTAAAAATAACAGTGACCCCTTTTATCCTAGACTGAAAGAAGCCGGGGTGTCCTAGAGCAACGCGTCAAATGCGGGAAATCAGGTAGGGAGCAGATTCAACCTGAAAAGAAGCTCACGCCTGGAGTTCGATTAGAAAGCCTGTGGTCCTTTTGGGCCGCGTGGGTTCGAATCCCACCCCCGGCGCCAAACTCCACGAACTACGTTTGAACCCTCGTTTTGAAATTTCATTAGTGGATTTCACTAATGTGCGAAGACCCTTTCTTCTAAGGATCGCTTTATCACGAAGTTGCGCCACCTATTTGCCAACCATTTTCTTCCCATGCCTTTCTCATCACGGGATTGCGCTTGAGATACTCATCAACAACTTCCTTGGGTACTCTGTTCAAAAGACAAGAAAAATTGACACATTTGGAACATGTGTATTTTTGCAAAGTCCAAAAAAACATTATCAAGCCCCATGCGGTAAGAAGAGACAAGATGATTTGCTCACCAAGAATTAGGAATAGAAAGGGATAACCGCACATTAGAGTGAAACCGATTAGAAGCTGAATTTTCTCTGAATTACTAATAGGTTCGGGATGGTATTTCCAGAACTTAGGGCACCCATAATTGGCGATACAGTGTAGCGTGAATCCTTTTTCAGCATAATAAGGGCAATGACTGCAAAGGATACGAATCTCCCAGAACCCAAAAAAGATTATCGCCAGCCCCACCCAACCCAAAAGATACCAACCATAGCCACCCAATATCATTCCAACAAAAGCTGGAATAGCAAAGGTCAAGAAAAGACCCATAAAACGAAGCAAATCTCCTGTTCTAAAGCGACATTTCAGGCGACCAGCAATGGTGCAATCTTTACACTCGGAAATTGGCCTACAAGTACATATATTGTAGGGGTTATTTGTTTGCTCTTGTTTTTTCACGATGAAACTTCCCGCGTGCGCAACGGAGGAAACTCTTCCACCCTACAGGCTTGCACTGACCGTAGAGGATTTACTCTGCCCCGATACATGCATGCATTTCTCTATTGAGTAGGTCACTAATGTTTATCCCACGGACATTGCATATTTATGGATTCATTTTTCAGGTCTAACGATTAAATATCCTTCATTAATTAGCCAGTGATGAAATTGCCATGTTGTAAATTTACATTTTGTCCTGCAAATTTGCCTTACTTTTTCATATTCCTCAGAACCCGGCTTCTTAGAATTTAACTCCAATTGTACTGGACATTTTACATCATTGCAGAATTCTCTCTTCCTATAATCGACATATCCTTGAATTGACATGGTTACAGAAAAAAGTCAACAAGATAATAAGGTTTGTGCGCTCGCCAAAAAAATAGGTTGGTTTAAACTCTTCCAGAAGCACTTAAACCGAGTTCTAAACCTAGTATCCAGCGTCAAAAACAACAATTGTGCTAGTCTTCAGTCTTGCTTGGTTTCGCATCTGGCTTGTAAAGCCGTTTCTCATAGGCTGATTTTGGCTTGAATTTACCCCGATACTGCCGCATAGATGACCTTCTGCGCTCCACGTTGGCAAGCCGAGCTCGAGCCCTCGCTATCTTGGTCTTAGAAGGCTCTCGGAGTCTACGTGGTTTGGTTGGTCGAAAAGTTTTATCCATGAATGCGGAGGTGGCTTTCCTGCGTTTTCTACGAGTTTTCTTTTTGACCAATCCTTCTCTTCTGAAAGTAACCCTTTCATGTTCCAAATTGACAGTGTGCACTTTCCATTTTACATCCAGCCACGCTTGAGCTTGAGGGCTACTCTGTGTGCTCCACCAGTGTCGATGATGCGTAGCTGAGAAGGGAAGGCTATCGTCGATTATCTCTTCAATCTTAGCGAAAGGCAATGTGACGTGATCAGCATACCGTGCTTTTCTCGCCAAATACCTACTGAGTGGACTGTACTTGCTTCCTCTTATCTTCGGTGAGACAAGCCTTCTGGCACAGTTCAAACAGATGAGGTTACCATCCCACGTATATGTGATGCAGTCTCTGCAGTACATTTTTTTACAACGGTAACAACGCCTAAGGGAATAATGCGAAAATTTTCTCTCGCACAGCGAACAGTCTTCTTTCATTGCAGACTCCCTACGCTGCATTAGTTTCTTCTAGTTGTTCTTCTCGTGCAGCGAATTTAAACATGTTCTTTCAGCAAATTCAGCCGGCAAAAGCCTTTATGCGCACTTGCAGTACAAAAGCTAGTTTAAAGGAGTAGAATAAGTGGTGTGGCCATGCCAAAACTGGCGATAAGCAAGAAAGAGTATGAGAAAAGAATAGAAACTGTTAGAAAAGAGCTCGTGAAAAGAAAGTTAGATGCCCTGTATCTAACGAGTGGTATAAGCTTCTTTTACCTCACAGGATACTCGTACATCGCCACCGAAAGACCCGCAGCACTCATTATTCCTGTCGAAGGCGAGATAACCTTTATGGGGCCTCTCCTAGAAATTGATCACATCCCATTAAAAACCACCTTGATAGAAACCATCAAGACATATGCGGACTATCCAGGACACAAACATCCAATAGACCATTTCGCAAGTTTCCTCAAAGAACTAGGATTAAGCGACAAAAAGATTGGCACAGATAACCCAGCTGGAGCCGCCGAAATCTGGGGTTACAAGGGTCCACCGATAACAGAAAAGCTGCCTAAAACCGAGTTTGTGAAGGCAAAAGACATAGTTGAAAACATGCGAATAATAAAATCGAAAGAAGAGATTGCGCTGATAAAAGAGAGCGCCAAATGGGGAAACCTAGCCCACACATTACTTCAAGAATATACGGAACCTGGCTTATGGGACGTCGACATTGCATTGAGAGCCTCCTACGAAGCCTCGATGACCCTGAAGAAGACGTTAGAGCCAGAGTATGAGCCGTGTAGAAGAAGTGGAGCACCAGCAAGTGCAGGTTTTAGAGGTCAAGTCGGTGCGATGTCAGCTATCCCTCACGCAATCGGCACAAAGAAGAGAATTGAAGTTGGAGAGGTCATCGTGACAGGTGCCGGAGCAGAAATCGGCGGATACAACAGTGAACTTGAGCGAACCATGATTGTTGGAGAACCAACTGAAAAACAGAAAAGGTATTTTGAGGTCATGTTGAAGGCTCAAGATGTGGCTTTAGCAGCTTTCAAGCCTGGAGCAAAATGTTGCGGCGTTGATAAAGCAGCCCTGAAAGTGATTCAGAAAGCAGGCTACGCTGGATTGATAAGGCATCATACTGGTCATGGAATAGGCTTAGAAGGTCACGAGCCACCGTGGCTGGATGTAGGCGACGACACTATTATGAAGCCTAGCATGGTCTTCAGTTGCGAGCCGGGTATATACGAACCGGGGTTTGCGGGTTTTCGGCATTCAGATACTGTGGTGATAACAGAGAATGGAGTAGAGAGAATAACATATTATCCTAGAGACTTGGAATCATTGATCATCCGAAAGGAATAACGCTTCTCTATCAACTAACATAATTGATAATTTTTTTCAAGGCCTTGATAATAGCCAGCTTTATTTCCGTTGCACACGTTTGGTAAGTTCCAATTCCTCCGCCATAAGGATCTTTAATATCCAAGTCGTTGATTTCCCCTGCAAACTCCTTCAGCGTGAAAACCTTGTGTCTAGATTGCAGATGCTCTGAGACAATCCTGTCTTTGTAGCTTTTTTTCATAGTTAAGATCAAATCCGCTTTTTCGACTAATTCCTGTGTCAGTTGCCTTGACGTGAAAGATGAGATGTCGATACCTTCTCCGCTCATAACTTTTATGGCCTCACTTGTTGGAGGCCCCCCATAGGCGTTCGTTCCCGCCGAGAGAACTTCAATCTTTACGGGTTCATTAAAATCTTCCAACATTTTCTTCAGAAAACCCTCAGCCATCGGGCTTCTACAGATGTTTCCATAGCACACGAAAAGGACCAACTTACTAACCATAAACCTTCCACTTTCCATTGCAGTCTCAGTATTCTTCATGCTACCTAAAGAATTCTTTTATCCATCGAATCTTGAAATAAGGAAAGTTTAAATAAAATATGATTCACTTCAGTGGTTAGCTTGAAGAGAGATATGGACGGTTTAGGATGCCCAAAGAATTCCAGCACATCGTTCGGATTGTCAACACCGACCTATACGGCACCCAAAAAATAGTCTATGCCCTAACGAATATAAAGGGAATAGGAATCAAATTAGCCAACGTGATTGTGAAAAAAGCCAACATCGATCCGAAAACTCGCGTAGGCTTTCTCTCCGAAACTGAAGTTGAGAAAATTAAGGGCATACTAAAGGACCTAAAGAAACACGGCGTGCCCAGTTGGCTTCTTAACCGCACCAAGGACCGCCAAACTGGAAAACACCTTCACCTTATTGGATCTGACCTCATTCTCCAAACAAAAACAGACATTGACCAAATGAAAAATATCAAATCATGGAGAGGATTCCGTCACGCTTACGGGTTGAAGGTACGGGGGCAACGAACAAGAACGACAGGCAGAACAGGAAAGGCTATTGGCGTGAAATTTAAGAAAACAAGGACGCGGCAATAATCATGGGCGATCCTAAAAAGCAACGAAAAAAATATGAAACGCCAAAGTTTCCTTGGCGAATCGATATTCTAGAAACGGAACTAAAACTGGTTGGTCAATACGGACTGAGAAACAAAAGAGAACTCTGGCGCCACAAAACCATGGTCTCAAAGTTTCGAGGAATCGCTCGGTCGCTTCTAGGCATGTCTGCTGAGGAACGAAGAAAACTGGAAAAACAACTTATCGATAGACTTCGCCGCCTTGGTGTTCTACCTAAAGCAGCTGCTTTAGATGATGTTTTAGACTTAACTATAGAAGACATCCTTGAACGTCGACTTCAAACCCTCGTATTTAGAAAAGGCCTAGCTAAGTCTCTGTATCAAGCTCGTCAACTCATTTCACACAGGCATGTTGCCATCGAAGGTAAACGGGTTTCATCTCCGAGCTATCTGGTCTTAAGTGATGAGGAGCCAAGAATAGGTTACGCTCCAACGAGTCCTCTAACAAATCCTAATCATTCAATAAGAGAATCCGTTAAAGCTACAGTTGAGACGAAACCAACGGTAAAACCAAAAACTAGAGGTTAGAAACAGTGAGCAAAAAAGTTGAAAGATGGGCAGTCGTCCACATTTACAGCTCCTACAATAACACGATTATACACATCACCGACATATCTGGCGCCGAAACCATCGCCAGAGCCTCAGGAGGCATGTTTGTTAAGGCAGCCCGGTTACAATCATCACCCCACGCTGCCATGCAAGCCGCAGCTCACGTTGCAAGTACTGCTCGGGATAGGGGAATAAACGCCATACACATCAAAGTTCGAGCCCCAGGCGGATCAAGTGCTAGGACGCCGGGTTCTGGAGCACAAGCCGCCATACGAGCTTTGGCTCGAACTGGATTCCGCATAGGTCGCATTGAAGAAGTAACGCCGGTTCCACATGATGGAACGCGAAGAAAGGGCGGGCGCAGAGGACGCAGAATCTAACTTTCCGTTAGCTGAAAATGCCATTTAGTTCTAGTTTTTCAAACGAGAAACATTGAAAATGAGTTAGTATGCACAGGGATGGTTCTAGAAGGTTATTATTGCGTTGCTGGTGGAGGTTTGTGGTTTTGATGCTGCAATACTCGAAACATTTTGCTTAAACGAAAAGTTTCCTTAATGTTAATATGAATGCCTCTTCTTCCTAAATATCACCATAACATTGAAATAATGGCTTCGTCTCCTTATGAAAAACACGTGAGTTCATAAGCATCTGCCAAAGGGCGTTTAATCATAATGAAGATTCAGATAATTAAAAAAACTGATTTCACCATGCGGTTAACTATCCGAGGAATTGAGACGTCCTTTGCGAATACTTTGCGCCGAATTATGCTCTCTGAGGTCCCCACTATGGCTATCGAGGATGCAGTTATCATTGAAAACTCATCCGTACTTCCCGACGAAATTCTCGCCAATAGACTGGGATTCATCCCCCTTAAAACAGATTTAGATTCCTATAACCTCCCCGAGGAGTGCCCATGTAAAAGCGAGTTTGGATGCAATCTATGTCGTGTAGCTCTGACACTGGAAGCTGAAGCCACCGATGAAGTAACAGCCGTATACTCGGGAGACCTACAGTCCGAGAACCCGGATATAGCACCCGTTAGCGACAAGATTCTCCTCGTAAAGTTGGCGCCCGACCAGAAAATAAAATTGGAGGCATATGCTCGACTGGGGAAGGGGAAGGTCCACGCGAAGTGGCAACCAGTTTCCACATGTGCCTACGAGTTTGTGCCTGAAACCGAAACCAACAACGAACGCGGTGATGCATTTATTTTTAACATAGAATCAACAGGCGCGCTTCCGGTTGAAAGAATAGTGCTTGAAGCCGTTCATATACTTGACAGACGATTTAAAGACTTCTCTAAACAATTAAAGGAGATAAAAAAATGAAGCATGTTAGAACTACCAATCCAGAGCTAATTAACCTCGTTCGATCGTTAAAAAAGCAGTCTCGAGAAAGCGAGGCAAGAATATGGCGTGATATAGCGGATTTTTTGTCTCGTTCACGACGAAGGCGCATAGCCGTAAATGTAAGTCGATTAAATCGGTACACTAAGAAGGGAGAAACGGTGGCGGTTCCAGGCAAGGTATTGGCCGCGGGAAAAATTGATCATCCAATCAAAGTAGCAGCTTTCACCTTTTCTCAACCAGCAGAAATAAAAATTTTAAAGGCCAAAGGAAAATGTTTATCACTCTCTGAGCTGATGAAGAAAAACCCGAAAGGCACAGATGTGAAAATCATTGGGTAAACCAACGACTACTGAACGTGTTGCAGTAATTGACGCAACTGGACTGATTCTCGGTCGAATGGCCAGTCACATAGCTAAACGTCTCCTCCAAGGCGAAAAAATAATCGTCGTAAACGCAGAAGAGGCGGCCATATCTGGCAAAAGACTGAGTATAGTTAAAGAGGCGAAAAGATTCTTGGAAATTGGCCACCCAAGAAAAGGCCCTTTACATCGGAGGCGGCCAGATCGAATCGTCCGAAGAACCGTACGCGGCATGCTTCCACGAAAGAAACCAAAGGGAAAACAAGCATACAAACGATTGAAGGTTTTTCTTGAAGTCCCTGAAGAGTTTAAAGGCAAGGAAATGCAGACGATTCCTAACGCTAATGCGGAGAAGTTACGATGTCCTTATATAACTGTTGGAAAACTGGCAAAAGAAATCGGGTGGACTCCAATAGGTGAATAAAAATGCCAAGCCCTAAAAGAATATTATTAACCAGCGGAAAACGAAAAACTGCTATTGCCCGAGCAACCGTCAGAGCTGGAAAAGGTAGAATTCGCATAAACAATGTTCCTATCGAAATTTTTGAACCTAGAATCGCCCGTGATAAAATTTCGGAGCCTCTTCTGCAGACTGGTGAAGAAATATGGAAACAACTTGACATAAACGTTAAAGTGTCTGGCGGAGGTTTCATGGGGCAAGCCGAGGCTACGCGGACAGCCATCGCGAGGGCTCTGTTGAAATGGACAAAGAGTGCTCGCCTCAAAACCGTTTTTACCGATTATGACCGTGCTATGATCGCTGGCGATCCGAGGCGAAAAGAACCTAAAAAGTTTGGTGGTCCTGGCGCAAGAGCTAGAGATCAGAAGAGCTACAGATAGGGTTGTGGAATTTAGGCTTGTCACAGTATTTGTATGCGTGTATAGTCGGTCCATAGAGAGGAAGACTGGTGGAGAGACTAGTGAACCGTTGACGGAAACATTGAAATAATGCCTTTCTCCCCCTTATGAAAAGCACACAAACTAAGAAAACATCTCAATAGGAGGCACTCGATAATTATCATACCAGTACGCTGTTTCACGTGCGGCAAGGTAGTCGGCGACAAGTGGGAAGAGTTTGCCAGAAGGGTAAAGGCTGGAGAAGACACAGGAAAAGTCTTAGACAGCTTGGGAATGACACGATATTGTTGCCGCCGTATGCTTCTGTCCCACATAGACATCATCGACGAAGTTCTGAAATTCTACGTAGAAGCTGGAAGAAGAAAACGAGCTAAACAACTCTAACGAGGCAGACGAAGTGTCAACAGTCATCGAAAACGTCACTGCTCGAAAAGTCTTCAACAGTCGAGGAGAAAAAACGCTGGAAATTGACATATCAACCATCGCGGGGTTTGGAAGAGCTTCCGCCCCAGCTGGCGCCAGCAGAGGCAAGGCTGAGGTCATTTCATACCCTAAAGGCGAAGTAGACCAAGCAATAAAAAAGGTTGAAGAACTCGTTGCCCCAGAGCTAATCGGCAGAAATGCAGATGAACAAGAGGAAATCGACCTTCTTCTCCACGAACTCGATGGAACCGAAGACTTTAGAAATTTGGGAGGAAACATGGCTTACGCCGTTTCTTTAGCCACAGCGGAGGCTGCAGCCACATCCTACGGTATGCCATTATTTCAACACCTTGCAGGCTATTTTGCAAACGAACTTCCTTACCCGCTTGGAAATGTTTTGGGCGGCGGAAAACACGCGGGAGGAAAAACACCAGACATACAAGAGTTTCTGGTTCTCCCCGTCAAGGCAGAAATTTTTTCAGATGCGGCCAAAGCCAATATTCTAGTTCATCAAAGGGTTGGTTCACTTCTCAGAAAAAAGGATGCATCCTTCACTGGAGGAAGGGGCGATGAAGGGGCATGGGCGCCTAACATAAAAAATGAAGAAGCTTTAGAAATCGTGGCGAAGGCATGTGAAGAGGTTTCAGAGGAGTCAGGCGTAGAATGCAGGGTTGGCTTGGACATAGCTGCCTCCACCTTGTGGAAACCAAAAGAAGAACGTTACGTGTACAGCCGAGAAGGAACTAAAAGAAATTCCGGAGAACAACTGGACTTTGTGTCAAGTCTTGTCAAAAACCACAACCTCGCTTACGTTGAAGACCCTTTCCATGAAGAAGATTTTGAAAGTTTTTCGAAGCTTACTAAGAGAGTTAAAAAGTGTCTTGTTTGTGGTGACGACCTGTTTGCAACGAGCAAAAAGAGACTGGCTCGTGGAATGAAAGTTGGTGCCGGAAACGCCGTTATTGTTAAAACGAATCAGGTTGGAACCCTTACGGATGCTTGGGAGACCACTAAACTGGCAAAAAAAGCTTCTTACGCTCCGATCATGTCTCATCGATCTGGAGAAACAACTGATACTCACTTAGCCCACTTGTCCGTGGCCTTTCACTGCCCCATCATAAAAACTGGCGTATTGGGAGGGACAAGAGTGGCGAAAATTAATGAACTCATCCGGATAGAAGAGATGCTTGGTAACAGGGCTGAAATGTCTGCTCTTTTATTGTGATGAAAAAACATGTCAGAAGAAGAGAAGAAAGAAGAAGTTGAAGCTCCCAGTGAGGAGGAACTTTTGCTACCTCAGGACACCATGCTATCAGCAGGAATTCACATAGGTACAAAGACAAAAGCAAGAGACATGGAACAGTTCATCTACCGCGTTAGACCTGACGGGTTGTTTGTTTTAGACATTAAAAAAACTGATGAACGTATAAGAGTTGCCGCTAAATTCCTTGCTCGGTTTGATCCATCCAAGATTGCGGTGGTGGCGGCGAGATTGTACGGGCGTGCTCCTGTGAATAAATTTTGCGAAGTAATCGGCGCGACTCCAATTGTAGGACGTTTTATTCCTGGAATGCTTTCAAATCCACTCTATTCAGATCATATCGAACCCGACGTGATAATTGTGTCTGATTCTAAAGCTGACGCTCAAGCCGTAATAGAAGCCTCAAGCCTAGGCATCCCCGTAATAGCGCTTTGTAGCACCGACAACGATTTTCGCGACATAGACCTAAGTATACCAACCAACAACAAAGGTAGAAGAGCTTTAGCAATAGTTTACTGGCTTCTTACCAGACAAATCCTACGGGAAAAGGGCGAGATACCCCCAGATGGAAACATTGAACCATCAATCGACGACTTTGAAGTGAAAATGACGAGAGAGGAATAGCGAGAGGAGAAGGTTGAAGATTAGACATCCTTCTCAAGCTGGAGCGTTTTACGCAGGCACTGCACAATCACTGAAAGCGCAGATTGAAGGATGTTTTACACATAAATTTGGACCAGGCAAACTCCCCACGGTGGCGGAGGATGGTCTCCGAAATGTTGTTGGACTCATCTGTCCTCATGCAGGATACATGTATTCTGGACCAGTAGCCGCACATGCGTATTACAATCTTGCAGCGGACGGAAAACCTGATGTTGTCGTTATTTTTGGTCCCAACCATACTGGGCGTGGAAGCGCTTTGGCGCTCATGAGTGAGGGAGTTTGGCGGACTCCTCTGGGAGACGTAAAGATTGACACCTTGACCGCCAAGCAGATCGTAGATGAATCTCGCATCGTTGACATTGATGATTCAGCTCACACTTTTGAGCATTCCATCGAAGTTCAGCTTCCTTTTCTTCAATACTTGTACGGCTCAGCCTTCAAGTTTGTGCCCATCTGCTTTCTTATGCAAGATTTGGAATCCAGCCGAGAAGTGGGGCGGGCTGTTGCGAAGGCCTTGTCGGGAAAGAACGGTTTGATAATTGCCTCTACAGATATGACTCATTATGAGCCGCATGAACAGGCTCAACGAAAAGATAAGATGGCCATCGACGCTGTCGCGAAAATGGACGAGGAACTGTATTATTCCACCGTGGAGAGCCAGAACATATCTACGTGTGGTTACGGTCCAACGGTTGCTGTGATTACTGCGGCGAAGTTGTTGGGTGCAAAAAGGGCACAGTTGTTGTGTTACAAAACGAGTGGCGATGTGATCAGTGACTTTTCCTCGGTGGTAGGTTATGCTTCGATGTCATTCACAAAGTAGCTAGAACAGGTTATCGAGGAATCCTTCCCTTCTCTATTCTAACCGCATCATTTTCTAATCGAACAATGTCTCCTGTCTCTATTTTCGAAATATCAATCTTGTCAATGCAAGGTATTTCCGAGATTATTGCTCCTACAGCAACCACGGTTTCACATTCTTTGTTTATGATCCCAGCAGGAGCCGTATCATTCTTCTTCATCCTGTAAAGAGTGTAGGATCCAACGGTTGACCCTTTACCATTCGGGAAAACCAGTATTTTGTCCTTCACCTTCTTTCCTTTCAGTTCGTGCCCTTTTTCTATGATCACGCCGGTGTCGGGGTCCACTCCACCGTAAAAGGAGATTGGTTGCGAAGTGGTTAGGGCTTCGCCTTCTGCAACTCCCTTTGAGATGATTCTTCCTTTCAGCTCCATTTTCCTCTCACCGCAGCCTCTATACACTCTTCTAGGCTTCCCAGTCTTGTCTTCATGTTGTTATGTCTTGAATAGTAACATCCTTTTGCAGAGGTTGTTGCAACTGACCTGAACCTTCCTTTCAATGGTGCCACTGCCATGCAAGTGTCGCAAGCGAATTTTCCCCCAGCCTTCTCAATTATTTCCGTGTAGCCTCTTTTGTCAGCGAGTTGTTTCATTAGCCTTGAGGTTGCAACCCAGAATTCAGTGTTCGAGGATACTCTCTTGTTTTTCAACAATTTTGCCACTTCAGCAATTTCTTTAATCGAGCAGTGGGGGCAACCTATACAGACGAAGTCGATGGTGTCAACGTCGTCATCAATATTTTCATATGCATCTTTTATGTCCCTATCTTCGATGATGACTTTCTCTTTTGGCAGTTGATGTTTTTCAGATCCAGGAGTTATTTCCTTCATAAAAAACAACGGTTTTGAACCGTAAGTCACCACTGAAGCGCAGAACGATTTCAACTCATCCAAATCCGCGTCTTTTACACCGGTTATGTATGGTATCTTGTTTTCAACTTTTTTACCAATACAATAACCGAGGGCTCCCCAATCTGACAATTTTTTTAGGTTAACCCTCACGTCTACATGAACGTCGGGCACTCTGTTCTCTTCCAAGTGTAGCCCGTAGGACGGTGTTTTACCTACAAAAGCCGCTGCAAGGGCTGATGGACCGCCTTCTCTGTTGGTCTTTGCTCCGATAACCGAATTGGCGAAAGTGACTGCAGAGGACTCGGACCAAGCAATGTGTTCTCCATATGTTGGTAGGCTTCCTATCAGGTATGGTGTACATGTGCAAGAGATGATTATGCCCATTTTTCTGAAGGCGTCTATGACTAGGTTTTGTTTTTCTGCGAACTCTTTGGAGATTCCGAGTTTTTTCCAATCCTTTAAATCCATTCCTGCAGGATTCAAGGTTGTGAGCACCTTGACTTTTCCATCCCTTGCTAGTTCATTTAGAAATTCTAGACCAGCATCTCCTAGGTTGTGATATGACACGCCTGCCACTTGAACGGAGCCCACGCTGATGAGTTTTTCAGCGCCGTAAATGTCTCCTAAGGCAACGAGTATCTCCATGGATTTTTTTACTGCGTAACCTTCTTCTCCATCCAGCATTCTCTCTTCTTCTTTTGTGAGGTACATAAAAATCACAAGAATTTGTTTAGATCAACTCTTCTGTATCCCTCTTTTCTAAACCCTTTACCCGTTTTTTTGAACGGAATCGTCGCGTCCAACCCCATCTTACATGTTGTCGCTTTTTTTCCTTCAGTCAAATCTCCAGATGGATCAAGAGAAGACCCTCTTTGTTTTGGCAGGATAACAGCGTCTTTATCTGCCTGAAATCTCGTTGCAATGCCCCATTCAACGTCGTTTGGATCATAGATGTTTATATCGTCATCCACAACAATACAGTGTTTCAATGAGCTGTGGCCTTTAAAGGCTGCTTCAATCGTTTTCTTTCCGTCATCTGGATTCCGTTTCTTTATTTGCACCACCGCGTGGAGCCAGCTACAACCGCCAGGAGTTATGTAAACATCTTTACATTCGCAGACTTTATTCACTTCGTTAAAAATTGTTGGTTCTCTAGGCATTCCCATCAAGAATTTATGTTCGTTTCTTCCAGCAAGTATGGTTTGGTAAACGGGATTTTCTCTGTGAGTTATGCAGTTGATTTCTATCACTGGTTGCTGTCTTACTCTATCGATAATTCCTGTCAGATCTAAGAATGGCCCCTCTTCTGTTCTTTCTTTTGTTATCCTTCCTTCTAATACAACCTCGCAGTCCTTCGGGACTTCAATGTCAATGGTTTTACACTTCACCAACTCTGTTTTTTCCAGTGCGTTCGCCATTCCCATTTCGTCAACGCCTTTTGGTAGAGATGTGGCGGCAGCAAGAAGAACAGCTGTTGAGTTGCCTATGCAAATTGCGATGTCGAGTTCACCGCCAGACTTTTTAAGGGCAGTGTCGGTTCCCCTCTCTTCAACGATCCTAGCTACGAACCTGTTTTTACCTAGTAGCATCAACCTGTGGAAACATGTGTTTCTGCCTAATTCAGGATCTTTTATTATGCAGATAGCCGATGCGATGTATTTTCCGCCGTCTTTTTCTGTGTACCTCATTATGGGAAGCTTTGTTAGATCAACATCTTTCTCAACTATTTCCTGGCATTCTCCCTTCTCCACAACATCGGGGTGCACAGGGTTTTCTATGGCATTGGATAACTTGTGCAACAATTGTGCCTTCTTAATGTTCAACGCTTGGGCAATCAGTTTTTTAGAAGAGATGAGGCCGCCTACAACGGGGATGCTTGATTCTTTCACTTTCTCAAAGAATACGGGTTTCTCGCCGAGAGCATCTATAATCCCTGCTATCTCATACTCGGTTGACACTTCCTTTTTAATTCTTATCAATTCTCCATTTTTGTCAAGCTGTTCCAGAAAACTTCTAAAACCCAATCTTATCCCTGCTATAAAGGTAGTTTCTTGTTTCTGATAAGGCTATTCTCTTTATATTTTTTGAATCCCGATCTTTGCTCTCAGTACTTTGAATCCCTCTTTTTCCATTGCTGTGGCAACCGCTTCTTGCAGTTCTTTTCCTGGCGTTAACGCTACCATGCAGCCTCCACCGCCACCGCCAGTTAGTTTTGCTCCAAACGCGCCCTGCTCTCGAGTTAAATTGATCAGATAATCCAATTCTTTGCAAGAAACCTCAATTTGTTGCAGTAAGCCATGATTTTCGTTCATTAACCTTCCGACTTTTCTTAAATCAAAATCTTCTAAGGTCTTTCTCGCCTCGAGCGCTAACCATTCTGCTTGATTGAACAATGGATCGTATTTTTCTGGATTTTCGTTCTTTCTTTCCGCAACGCCTGCAACCATTTCTTTCGTGTCAGCGACAACTCGCGTGCTGCCTATGACAATTTCAACGGGCTGTCTTATACTCAATCTTTCAATTGTGTTTTGGCCTCCGCTTAGATTCCTCCTGAACCAGATTAGCCCTCCGTAGGTTGCCGCGGAGTTGTCGATGCCTGAGGGTGTTCCGGCGTAAGCTTTCTCAGCTTCATAAGCAATTTCATTAATTCTTTCATCTGACAAATTCATTTCTAACTCCTCGGCTATAGCTCTAGCGATTGCAACGCTGCTTGCTGCAGAAGCACCAATTCCGCTGAAGCCGGGGAGATTTCCTCCTAACCAAATCTCTAAAAACGCCTTTTCCAAATCGATTCCCATGGTTTTAAGCATTCTCTGAATCGACTCTTTTTGTTGGGTTCTCTTCTTTTCAGTGTAACCTTTTGCGCCTCTTCTTTCATCCTTTATAGTGATTCCGTCTCCAATTTTTTTCACCTTTGCATCAGCTGTTAAATCAATTGCAGAAACAATCCCTGGCACGCCGTGAACAACGAAATGTTCGCCAAACAAAATGACTTTTCCGAAACCAGAACCTCTTCCCATCGAAACCACCTAGGTAATCAATGGTTTCCAAAAATTTAAATAGATGGATTATGCGGGTTCCGAAGTTAAACTCATCGAAGAGGCTAAAGACTCTCTGTGAAGCGGTTAGGGGAGTGCATGCATGCATGTGTTGTTGAAATGCCATAATTTACTCGGAAGTCATGATCAAATCGGTATCAATGGTGTTAGGAATCTCGTCATTGTTGCCAAGAGAGTAGCTAAAAAGAATGTTAATAAAGTGGCTTGAATGGCAGTTTTCCATCCGAGTTCTTTAACTATCATTCCAATCGACGTGAAGCAAGGGACAAAGAAAATCGTGAAGACGGTGAAGGTTAACGTCTGAGCCGTTGTAAGAGCAAACTGTATATCAATAGGGGCGAGTGCCTCCGCCAACATAATTAACGCCAGCTCTCTTCGAGGCATCGTCCAATCTTCACGGTTTTCAGGCAACATTGGCCTTATTGAAGGTCATATAAATGCGCATTTTTTATCAGCCGAATCCTAAAATGTGAGCAGACTGAGCAACGACGAAGCAGACTAGGAACGCGACCACCAGTGGAATTAGGTTTGACAAAAACGTCCACTTAGCACTTCCCGTTTCCTTCCAAATAGTGTGGGTGGTAGTTGCGCATGGATAATGAAGCACCGAAAATAGCATCAAGCAGATTGCTGTGACGACAGTGAACCCTTGAGCTACAAAGAGCGCGTGAAGTCCAGCCATGCTTTCGAGTTCAATCATCATGCTGGCGCCCATGTAGCCCATAATTATTGTTGGGATGATAATCTCGTTGGCCGGGAGGGCGACAATGTAGGCCAGTAGAATGATACCGTCAAGACCGATCAATAGTCCGATGGGTGAGAGAATACCTGCAAGGTAAGTCATTAGGGTCTCGCTTCCAACATACACATTCCCCAAGATCCAGATGATTGCACCTGCTGGTGCAGCCCAAACTATGGCACGATATAAAACTTTGATCGTTCGATCAATCAATGAAGTGTAGAGGACGCGGAAAATCTGCGGACGACGATACGATGGCATTTCCAGGGTGAAGAACGAACTCTCGCCTTTAAGCAGTGTACGTGAAAGCACGGCTGATATTATGAAGGTTGCAAAGATGCCAACCAACGTAATAGCAACCATCACAGCTGCAGCTACTATGGATGACACGGCTGATGGGAACATTGGTGCCACGAAAACAGTTGTCACCAGAATGAGGGTGGGCCAACGGCCGTTGCACGGTACGAAGTTGTTGGTAAGGATGGCGATAAGCCGTTCACGAGGTGAGTTGATGCTTCTGCAGGAGATGACCCCTGTGGCGTTGCAGCCGAAGCCCATACACATAGTGATGGCTTGCTTTCCATGTGCACCGGCCCACTTGAAGATTCGGTCAATATTAAATGCGACTCTCGCTAAGTAACCGAAATTCTCAAAGAGCGTAAAGAGAGGAAAAAAAATAGCCATAGGCGGCAACATGACGGCCACAACCCACGCGAGACTCCTATAAATTCCGTGGACCAGCACACCTTCAAGCCACTCCGGGGCTCCGAACCACCTGAACAGCAAGGTGAACTGGTCTTCAAGCCAAAACAGACCCTCCGCTAAGAGTTGCGATGGAATATTCGCGCCTTCTATTGTGATCCAGAAGACGCCCATCAGAAGAGCAATCATAATTGGAAACCCTATAATACGCGATGTCAATATCCGATCTAGTTTAGCGTCCATATCGATCTTGGGGGCCTCAGTCTTGGTTACGGCCTTAGACGCTATGATTTCTGCGTCTGCGTAGATCGAGGATACAATGTGATCGTGTAAGGATTCCCGAATGGAAGATGCTGCAATTTGTACGCGGTCGAAAAGCTCTTTCAACTCAGCCTCCGTGGATTCTGCTATCGAAACGTGTTGGTTCAATGTTGCCAGAGACGCTAGATCTCCATTCTCTAACGTTTTACGGATTCTAGCATCTCCCTCTAAGAGACGCATAGTAATCCATCTAGTATTCGGCAGGTCATCCACAACCTTTTTTACATAGGGGGTTACTTCGTCGAGCACCTTGCGTATCTCAGGCTTGAGAGTAAAGCGATGTGGACTCGTGGGTATGGCTCCTGAGGCAACTCCAGCGATGACTTTAACCAGATCATTCAAACCCTTGCCCACATTGGCGACCGTAGGAACAACGGGAACCCCGAGATCGCGCGACAGTTGTTTAGCATCGACCTCTAGACCTTTTCGAGCCGCTTCATCCATAAGATTGAGACAGATTACCACGCGATTGGAGATTTCGAGAACTTGTAAAACTAGGTTCAGATTTCTCTCAAGCGTTGTTGAATCAACTACCACGACTACTACCTCAGGATGGGCGAACAACACAAAATTCCTAGCAATCTCCTCATCCGTCGCAGTGGCGAGCAGGGAATAGGTGCCCGGAAGGTCGATCAGTTTGTACCGTTTTCCCATGTATTTGAAAGATCCCTCGGCACGAGCGACGGTCTTCCCAGGCCAGTTTCCAACGTGTTGGTGAAGACCAGTGAGGGCGTTGAAAACCGTGCTCTTTCCAGTGTTGGGGTTTCCAGCGAGAGCAACGAGATAGTCATGGCCCTTTTCCAAATCCTCATGGCTCTCTTGGTAAAAGTCATGATCCTTCCCCTCTGCACTCAGATTAATTCCCTCCTACACATCGCTAACGCGAGGGGTTCACCATAATCTTTGAGGCGTCTTCCAGCCGCAATGCAAGGATGGACCCTCGAATTTTGTACGCCACCGGAGTTCCTAACGGACTTTCCATTACGGCTTTGACTTCCGTTCCTGGAAGAAGACCGAGATCGAGAAGTCGGCGGCGAGTTGGACCTTCAACGAGAAGCCCTACTACCTTAGCTCTCTGACCGACTTTTATTTCTGCTAAAGTCTCGTATTCTAATTTTTGCTTAGTCATTGAGGACATAACTAAATTAGTTAAATGTTGACGCCCACTAATAAATTTTGGGCTGTCTAACAAATTTAAATAAGTCTAACATTCAGTTGAGTGCAGAGTATGTGAAGAAAACGTATTCAGACATCAATCGCTCATGTAAAAGGCCTGCTCAAAGCTAGGCACCCGTGACAAGATGCTTCAAAGATAAATATTATTTAGTGTATAGTTTACAATGAAGAAGAAAGTAAAGAAAATCGTTTAGGGTTCCGGTGGTTGAACATGGGAAACGAGAAAAACGAAGAGCTTGGTAAGAGCGCGGAGGATTACTTAGAAGCAATCTACGGGCTTGTTAGGGAAAGAGGCTTCGCTACAGTCATGGACATTGCGGCATCATTAAACGTTAAACCTCCCAGCGTCACACACATGCTTCAAAAATTAGATCGTCTCAACTTAGTCAAATACCAGCGGTATCGCGGAGTTACTTTGACCACAAGGGGAGAAAACTTAGCCAAGTCGATGGAACACCGTCACAAGATTTTAAGAACTTTCCTAGAACTGCTTGGTGTAGACAAAACCATTGCTGATGGAGACGCTGAAGAAATAGAGCATACAATACATTCTGAAACCGTCGAAAAACTTACAAAATTCATTGAATTTGTGAAAAATATGCCAGGATGGCTTGAAAAGTACAAATATTTCGAGCAAACCGGAAAATACCCTGAGAGTTCCAGCGAGAATACACGAGATTAGGCGTTTACCATCGAAACAACATCACGTAACACCTTTTTCACAGATTTTTGCCTCAAAAACCTTTACGAAGCAGTAACTTAAAATCCCATGTCAGCATTATTTCCAAGTGAAGGCTTTTTAGTCTGCTAAAAATTTTTTGGCCAAGCATGATCGCCAGCAGAAAATAAGTCTAGCTTAAAGCAATTTATGAAATAGTAGAAAGGATACGCCAAAGTGACTATTGTCTCAAGACTACTGGATGTCGGGTTTGCCGCAGTAACAGAGATGTTTCAAAAATATCATGAAACCGGATAGTTGCCTGAGTGGCCTACCTACAGACTAGTAAGAAAAAGTAAACGTTTAGAACAACAGAGATAGATTGAAGCTTTGGCTTTCTTCATTGGGCCAATATCAATAATCTGAAAGCTATCCCGCCAACGAGTATTGCAAACACTATCTCAAACACCGTAATGAATAGTGCTTTCTTCCATCCAAACTCTCTAACTAGGGCAGCAATAGTAGCTATACAGGGTATATAGAGCATCGTTACCAAGGCGAACACAATCATCTGCACTGGTCCAAAATCAAAATTCGGAACATGTGCGAAATCCGCTGTCCCCAAAAGAGTTGCGAGCATTATTAACGTCAGTTCTTTCCTTAGCACCCCAAATATCAGTGCTATACCTGTGATGGCTGGTAACCCCAGCCAAGTGACAGTCATGGGACTGAGGACGCTTGCGATAGGGTTCAACAAGTCCGTAACATCTGCGAGTTTGATTAGAAGACTGCCTACGATTATAAGGGGAAAGGCCATCTTTATGAATTCCATCAATCTAAACCAGGTTTGCTTCAACACTGTCTGCAGATGAGGCACCCTATAATCATGCATCTCCATTATTAGTGCGGTTGGTTCACCGGGTAAAGCCTTGAATGCCAGTCTTCCTAGAAGGAAGATAATCAACAAGTTGATGATGTATAACGCTAAGGCCCATTGAACACCCACAAATGTCCCAACTAGACCGAGAACGATAACTGTTGTTGCGGCGCAAGGTACCAATGTAACAACGAAGGCGGTGAGAAGTCTCTCTCTTTCCGTCTCCATGATTCTGCACCCCAAACATCCTGGGACGTTACAACCAAGGCTGAGCATGACTGGGATAAAGGCCTTCCCATGTAAGCCTATCTTGTGCATTACATTATCTAACAAAAACGCGATTCTACTAAGATAACCGGAATCCTCAAGAAAGTATAGTATAAGGTAGAATGGAATGATGTAAGGTAACGCTATCGTAACGCCCGCTATGATACCCTCCATGACTCCACCCCAAATCAGTTTTCCCACAATCTCGGCTCCGAATATGCTTTCAAAAATCGGTTCCAAACCATACAAAAGGTCACCCAACAAGCCAGAGGTGTAGTCTCCGAAAGCAAAGATAGAACTGAAGATTGCGAGTAACGCAATAGCCATAATCGGATATCCAAAGATTTTATGGGTTGTTAAGGCATGAAGCCTCTCTCTCATCGGTGGCTTTATCGGCGGCGCTATATGTTGAACCTCTCTAGCAATACAGCCTGCAATCTCGTATCGCTCAGATGTTATCACAGTCGAGCAAGAATGACCATGGATATCTTCAATCTCTCTCGCAGACTTTTCAGCGGCAGATAGGATCTCGGGATCTATTTCACGAATCTCCCTTTCCACCTGCTCATCCTTTTCCAAAAGCTTTATCGCTGTCCATCTAGCTGGGTACGGATAATGAACTTTTTTGACTATCTCACTGAGACCTTCAATTCTCTTCTCAATTTCGTCGCCGTACTTCATTTGGTGAGGCTTTTCTCCTCCTTTTTCAATGGTCTCAACAGATTTCTGCAATAACTCATATACACCGGTTCCCCTCGTCGCCACTGTGGGAATTACCGGTACACCTAAGGTCTTTTCTAATTTCTTATAGTTGATTTCTATACCCTTCTTCTTCGCCATATCCACTTGATTTAAAGCCACAACCATTGGAGTCTCCAGTTCCATTAACTGAAGTGTGAAGAACAGATTTCTTTCAAGAACCGAGGCATCCACAACATTTATCACCACATCTGGCGTCTCGACTGCGATATATTCCCTTGAAACGAGCTCCTCTATAGAAAAGGTGGACAGAGAATAGATTCCAGGTAGATCAATGATGTCTATGGTATGACCTCTAAAATGAAGCGTTCCTTCAGCCTTTTCAACAGTTTTCCCAGGCCAATTTCCAATGTGCTGGTGTAAACCCGTCAAATGGTTGAAAATTACAGATTTTCCAACGTTCGCATTTCCTGCTAAAACCACAATGAACCTGCTTTTGGTCACCTCTTTACCTCCACGAAAATTCTCTCGGCCATTCTTCTACCTATAGCCAGCCTAGAACCTCTTGCGTGGACTTCTAAGGGGCCACGAAAGGGTGCTGATTTCACCACTGTTACTCTGGTGCCGGGGGTTAGACCCATATCTTCTAACCTTCTTCTAAATCCCCAGCGTCTCCCTGCTCTTCCGTGTTCTCTATGTGCTCTTCTGTGACCAATCTTTATAGAAGTTATAATGCCACTCTCTCCATCTCTCAGATCAGTCAAACGTAGCTCCATTCTTTCTATCCTCCACTTCCTTTCTTATCATCTTGTGTGTGCATGTGTGTGCAAGCGCATATCCAATATTCTCCTTCGAACAACCGCGGTTCCAGTGGCCCTACTGATAACGCCTTTTTCCCAACGCTCCACATCGCTTAACTCTATTCCACGGTGAACCCTCAATCGGGCGATTTTAGGGTTACCAAACGTTAGTGTCCTATTAGGCATATTTGTTCACTACCCTAAAGAAGTTAGGATTATGTCTATAAACCGAAGAAGTTTAGGAATTCTATTGGCGGTTCTCCTTCTCGCAGTAGCCCCTGAACTGTTCCATCCATCTCCCAACGAACTTTGGATGTTTTGGGGCACTTGTGATGAATTCTACAAATCTCGTGAATTGTAGTATCGTCTTCGGGTCAAGTCTGTGTTCAAGCACATGGGCATCCTTTAAAGCAACATCCTTCGGGACCAGGATGATCTCAAGAAAGTTCTTAAAAGTTTCATGCCTCTCTCTAACCGCCCCTGCGATCTCCTTTCCTCGAGGGGTTAGGGTTACACCGCCATACTTCTCATACGTAACCAATCTCATTCGGTCCAGTTTTTTCATCATCTCTACGACGGTAGATGGTCTAACGTTCAGCTCTCTTACGATGTCCTTTATGCGAGCGTATCCCTTCCGCTCTATAATCTCATATATCCCTCTCAGGTAATCCTCCGTTCTTCCAGTAAGGGCTTCCTTCAAAATGTTTAGCCTCCTAATTAATGCAGGGGACTCTAAATTAAAACTTTAGCAAGATAGAGCAGCAAAATCGTAGTTCGGCTTGGGACTCGTTTCCTAGACCCATAGGTTCCATTACTTTATCGCCGTGACAATTCTTCTATTACATTTTGATTAGTGATGGTTCACAATTTCTTTTTGATGCCGAAGTATCCTCTTTTAAGTCTCAGTTTCCACGGTATCGCTTTTCCACACGGAACAGTTGCCCCCTTCTTTATTGCATGCACAATCTCATCAACTTCAGGTGCTGCATCAACAATTGTGTAGGCAAACCCGAGTTCAGAGGCGTAATGAGCGTCGCTTCCTGCAGTCTGCGGAAGATCAAGTCTAACAGCAAGTTTTCGGCTTAGATAAGTTGAGAGGAAGAAAGGGAATGCTGAGGCATTAACCACTTCTACAGCGTCAAAGTTCGAGTCTACATGTCCCCTTAATCCTTTGTAAAACACAGTTGGGTGAGCAGCCACAGCTATTCCTCCAGCTTCATGGATTATTTGAATCGTTTCAAAAGGGCTTAATTCTGTAGGAACGGGCCTAGTTATGTTGAGAGCTAGGACATGACCTCGCGAGGTGGTAACTTCGACTCCTGGGATAACAACAAGTTCCTTAACCTTTTGGACAAGCTTGAGTGCGCCTTCAACAACGTCATGATCAGTGATGGCAACTCCATCCAAACCTCTCTTCTTAGCGTAAGCAACTATCTCGTCGAGGGTAGTTGTGGAATCGTGGGAATAGCGTGTATGGACGTGAAGATCGATTTTAAGGCGCAAATCTCTCACTTGTGGAACTCGTAATTATTTTTCACCACTACAACCCTACAGAGAGTTAAGTCTAATCAACACGTAGTTTTAGCAGCTTTTCCTTTTCTCTCTTGATTTCTTCGGATTCTACTTTTCTGAATAGTATTTTCGGTTTGTTGATGTTATGCCCACCTCTTATAGCCAATTCCGATGCTGAATCCCAACTTTGTTTGCGAATGGATCCCTCCAGATTCAGTTGTTGCCAGAGAGTTTCAGATGAGGACGGTAGATAAGGTTCAAGTAGAATAGATAGACTTCTGACGGCGTTTACACATAGATACAAACAAGTCGCCGTATCTTCCCTTTTAGTCCAAGGCTCCTTCCGCTGAAAATACTGGTTACAAAAACTGGAAAATTCTAAGATTTTTTTTAGTCCTCTGTTCAACTCGATTTTTTCTAATTCTTCTTCAACATCGTTTGCTATTGTTTCAATTTTTTCTTTAAATTGGACGTCTAGTTCATCATTACTTTTCGCTTTAGGTACCTTTCCATTGTAATTTGACCAGACAAAAGTCAATGTTCGGTGGATGAAATTCCCGATATTCGCAATTAATTCATTATTTATTCTTGACTGAAAATCCTCCCAATCAAAATTTACATCTGATTGACTGTATGAGGTAATCGTTGTCAAATAATATCTCAGATAATCCGCTGGAAACAGATCTAGAAACTCTCTTAAACTAACATACCACCCTCTGCTTTTAGAGAATTTCACTCCATGAAGCAGCAAATGACCTCTCGTAGGAATAAAATCTGGAAGTTTGAATTCTTCTACACCAAGGCGCATAGCGGGCAAGAACAAGTAATGATGATACACTATATCTTTTCCAATAAAATGATAGATCTTTGAAGAGTTCCAAAATGTTTTTCCATCGATTCCTCTATCCGAGAAATATTTTAACGCTGTAGAAATATAACAAAGGTGATTGTCAAACCAGTTGTAAAGCACTTTTCCCTTCGCCTCATTTAGGGGAATTGGAACACCCCAAGCTATGTCTCTCGTAATATCCCAATCTTCTAATCCTGTACTAATCCAGTTTAACACATAGTTCTTCACTTCTGGTTGGAGACTATGATTTTCCACTAACCATCTTTTCAACGCATCTGAAAAGTGTGAGAGCTCAAAGAAATAGTGTTCACTCTGTTTACTCACTGGTTTTGATCCGCAGATCGCACAGTGTGGATCCTTGATCTCTTCTGGTTGAAACACCTTTCCGCATTCTTCGCATCCATCAGAATATTGATCAGTGGCGTTGCAGTAGGGACAAGTGCCCTTAACGTACCGGTCTGGTAACACTTTTTTACACTTTTCACAGTATGGCTGCGAGATAAGCCGTTTGAAAATAAACCCTTTTTCATACAGTTTCTTGAAGAAATATTGTGTAAATTGTATGTTTTCTTTGGAGCTTGTTTGATGGAAAATGTCGAATGAAATTCCTAAATCTTTGAAATCTTTGCTGTCTGCCTTGTACCAGTAGGTCACGAATTCTTCTGGGCTTTTTCCTTCTTTTTCAGCTTCAACTAATATAGGAGTGCCAAAGTCATCGGTGGCGCAGACAAAAGCCACATCATCTCCTCTCAGCTTAAAAAACCTTGTAAGTATATCTGCAGGTAGATAGGTTGAGGTGACCCCTCCCAAATGGATTTCGCCATTTGCGTAGGGCAGACCAGCCGTTATAACGATTTTTCCGAATCTAAACGCCTCCTAATCAACAGCGTCAAATGACAACGTTGGCAAGAGAGAATTAAGCTTATAATGTTGCCTATGTGAAGCAAGTAGTTAACCGAAACCTTAGCGAGCTCAGTACACCTCCAAGCTTTACTCCACATCTTATAATGCTGT
>JAUWDY010000022.1 GCA_030608565.1 Candidatus Bathyarchaeota archaeon
TTCTTCAAGAGGAATCAAAAATGAATTCTTTTTGCAGGGCGAAGAAAGAAAGAAAAAGTTTTTACTGGAGAAGTTGAAGGAAGGTGGACGAGCTAAAATTGCTTATAAAGAGAACAATCCGGTTGGATTCATTGAATATTATCCAATAGAAGACGCTCCCTTGAATGCTGTTGGCAAAGACATTATGATTATTCCTTGCATGAATGTCAAAGTCAATGAAAGGAAAAAGGGAATTGGAGACAAACTTATTCGAGCGTGCATAGAGGACGCTAAAAATATGGGAAGGAAGGGAGTGGCTGTGCAAGCCACAGAATGGCAAAATTTCATGCCAAAAACTTTCTTTGAGAAGTATGGATTTACAAATGTGACGAAAAGCGGTCCAGTCAACATTTTCATGATAAAATTTGAAGAGGTTGAAAATCCTCGCTGGCTAACATTGTCGTATAAACAAAAGCCAGCTAAGGGAAAGTTGATAATTGACATTTTCCACAATGGTCAATGCCCCTTTGACTGGCAGAACTCGGAAAGAGCTAAGAAGATAGCAAGAGA
The DNA here is from genome assembly GCA_030608565.1 of Candidatus Bathyarchaeota archaeon. Lineage (GTDB taxonomy): Archaea > Thermoproteota > Bathyarchaeia > Bathyarchaeales > Bathyarchaeaceae > SOJZ01. The sequence continues at coordinate 550 of JAUWDY010000022.1, forward strand.
ATTCGGAGATCGTGCTGCTGTAAACGAGTTTGATACCAACAAACGAGAGAACATTATAAAGTATGGAACCTTAGGAGCAATTATTGTAAACGGTGAATACTTAGGCGCCGGACCACCATTAAGTGAAGAAGACATCAGAAAGGCTTTCCAAGAAAGACTAAAAACCGCTCCATAAGCACGCGTCTACACTTCTGTTACATAATACTGCAACAAGTCCTATTAAAAACCGTCCTGAATCATTTCGCACACAAAAGAAGGGAGTAAAATAGTTCTTGATGCACAATTATCTAACTGAGTGATGTGGAAAAATGAAAAAAGAATATTCCCCCTATGAAGGGATACATGCATTCCCACCTTTTCCAGTTGTGCTACTAACCGTGAAAGATAATATAATCACCGTGGGTGCTGTACACATTTTCTCTTTTGACCCCCCATTGTACGGTGTTGGCATTGTGCCGAAGCGTTATTCCTACAAACTTGTTGAAGAAGCAAACGAGTTTGTCATAAACTTTCCAACGAGAGAACAGATTGAAGCTTTGGAGTTTTGTGGAACAAAATCGGGAAGAGAAGTTGACAAATTCAAGAAATTAGGCTTGACACCGCAAAGAGGCAAAGCTGTTGAGACCATGTTGATCAAAGAATGTCCAGTTAACATAGAATGCAAGGTTATCAAGAAAATTGACCTCGGTGGCACGCATACATGGTTCATCGGTGAAATACAAGCAGTGCACATCGACGAAAAATATGATGCATCCCACACTCTGGTCTATGACTTACAAAGAAAGTACAGAACCATTGGAGAAGTAGTGTTTACAAGACCTAAAGCAAAGAAATAGCCTAAATGTGCTTTCACACAATCATTCTTTTTGTAGATACCACGTATTTATTCTGCATAACCACTTAGAACTTTGACGCTTGAACCGTGATACAATATGGTTAAAAGATACAAGACAATAGCGGTGACAACGCGGTACTGGAGACCTAGAGAAGACTACCTCCACCAGATAGTTGACACCATCGAAAACAAGATAGAAACTGGAGACGTTGTAACAATCTCTGAAAAGGCTATTTCCACCGCTTTAGGCAACATTGTAAACGAAAGTGTCATTAAATCTGGCTGGATGGCACGTCTTCTGGCAAAATATTGGATGCGTCTTGTTTGGGGCTACTTCCTTGGACAGCTCTGTCATCTGAGAAAAACGACTATTCAGCACATTCGAAAATATCCTATAAAAGAGGGTAGCGCTCACAAGCAAGTAGCCTTAGAACATGCAGGTTTTCTGCAAGCGTTAATGTTTGGATCAGAGGGAGGAATCGACGGGAGCAATCTACCGTATTCCTACGTCAGCCTTCCACTAACAAACGCTTCTCAAACCGCACAGAAAATTCGTAGATACATAGAATCTAAGCTAGGCAAAAACGTCATAATAATGATAGTGGACACAGACAAGACATATTCCATAAGAGAATTCCATTTCACTCCCCGCCTAAAACCAATCAACGGAATACATTCATCTGGTGGATTTCTTGCATACCTAATAGGAAGATTATTCAAAGTCAAACGTAGAGCGACTCCAGTCGCGGTTGCAGGCTCAAAGATGCATGTGGAAAAGGCTCTTGAAATTGCGAAAACTGCTAATAGAGCACGAGGCTTCGGCGCGGGAAGAACCGTCTGGGACATGGCGGAAATGTTCAAAGTTTCCATAACCAGCGTTACATGGGACATGCTTGACGCCATAGAGCACAAGCCAATTGTCATCATAAAAAGTTCATAAATAGAAAACGATAACCCTTGAATACATGGAGAAGAAAATAGGTGTGCATAATCATTCACTCTTGGAGGCGGAAGCGAAAAAATGTCTGATGTTCGACAGATCAATCTGTTTTTTAACCCACGCTCAGTTGCAGTTGTAGGTGCCTCTCGCAAGGTTACCAAGGCAGGAAACATAATTTTCAAGAACTTTGTTGAAAACAAGCGAAGAGGCATATTCAAGGGAGAGCTGTACCCAGTTAACCCACGTCGAAAGCTTATCCTAGGCTACAAGTGCTATCCCTCCATCACTGAAATTACTGGAAAAGTTGAACTGGTCGTCATCATAATTCCTGCAGATAAGGTTCCCCGAATCATGAGAGATGCGGCTGTCAAGGGAGTGAAAGCGGCGGTAATAATCAGTTCCGGCTTCAGCGAAATTGGAAATCACGAGCTTGAGGAACAGGTAACAACAATTGCTAGAAAGGCTGGAATTCGAGTGTTAGGACCCAACTGTCTGGGCGTCTACGATTCAAACTCTGGCGTAGACATGCTTTTCCTGCCAGAAACAAAAGTCCTCTCCACAGGTGACGAGATGGTAGCAACACCTCGTCCCATGTCAGGTTACATGGCGGTCGTTACTGAAAGCGGAGCCTTTGGAGCTTCAGCTCTAGATTATTTAGCAGGTACGCAGTTGGGTGTAAGCAAGTTTGTAAGTTTCGGGAACGAATGCGACGTTGACGAATCCGAGATGCTTCATTATCTCTTGCACGATGAGAAAACTCGAGTTATCCTTCTGTACGTCGAAAGCATAGAATCAGGAAGAAAGTTCATGGAAGTTGCTAAAGAGATCACGAGAGAAAAGCCTATAGTTGCTTTGAAGTCGGGGAGCACAAGGGCAGGAGCGAGAGCAGCTATGTCTCACACAGGAGCCATCGCTGGCTCAGACAAAATTTATGACGCCGCCTTCATGCAGAGTGGTGTTATAAGAATCAGAGATATGGATGAGCTTTTCCATGTGGGTAAAGCTCTAGCTTTTCAGCCTCCAGCAGCTGGAGACAACATTGCTGTACTCACTGACGCTGGTGGACCCGGTATTATGGCTGTTGATGAATGTGAGTCAAGGGGATTGAACATAAAGGAGTTTTCGAGTAGAACCATTCAAAAACTTGAAGAGTTAAAAAAAGAAGGCAAAATTCCAGCGTTTGCAACAAACCTGAACCCTCTGGATCTGACAGGCTCCGCGACCTCTGAGATGTTTGAACACGGAGCCAAAATACTCTTTGATGACCCTGAAATCCACGGCATCATCGTGATCGGACTTCACCAGGTTCCAGCCCTCCAAGAAGACTTTGTTGATAGAATAGCAAATCTTTCAAAGAACTATGTCAAGCCAGTTTCGGCGTGTGACATAGGCGAGACTGAAATGGCCTTGTACATCCGGTCTAGGTTCGACAAGCTGGGAATTCCTGCTTATTCCTCGCCAGAGGACGCTGCGCGAGCCATGATCGCTCTAGTTCAATATGGTTTGTATCTTAAGAAAAACGGCTATCTTGAACGGTACGTAGAGAATTTTCTGAAGAGTGTCAGAATGTAACGAGGCTTACCGACTACCTTTCATTCTAAAGGCTAGTATTCCTAGTCCGAAGGCTATGGTTATGCCTGCAAAGAATTCGTGGTGCAAAATATCATTCACGTCGAAGATTCTACCTATAGTAACCAGATGATGTATTAAGATAATGATCCCAACAGAAATGGCGAAGAAAGCTATTACCGTGGTTGGCTTCATTTTTTCTCCTTGCAATATATTTTATTGTTAGGTGTTTATGGTTTTTCGGTTTGGTGTTCCTTTAGCCACCGGGCAACCTTTTGAAACAGAGGACTCGTGGACATGTCGATGACTGGAACAATGAGTCTTTCTTTTGTCTCGATTATTGACTGGTATTTTGGCATTAGCGAGTAACTTACGAAGGCCCAGTAAGCTCTCTTCTCTTCGATGAGATGTTTTGCAGCAGTCCTAGTCGCTATTGGTATAGGATAATAAACGAATGCTACTCCATCCGCCCAATAGACGCCGGTAGGTCTTCCCCCAACGCTGATATTTGCAAAGCGTGCTAGGTCATCTGGCGTTGGGAATTGGTTGCACTCCATGATCACGACTTCTTTGAATGGCTCGTGTCGAATAACTGTACCTCCCATTAATAAACCTCCGATTAACTGTTATTGATGAATGAAACTTGCTTTTACATTTTACTCAAACTTTTGGTTGTCACAGTCTGTCGCTAACTTAAATAAGCGTTTGTAAACTGAATGATGTTTATGGAGGAACTAGTTTGTCGGAAATTCGAGCTGCGATTATAGGTGTGGGTAACTGTGCTTCGGCTCTCATTCAAGGAGTGGAATACTACAAAGATGTGACGGAGGAAGTGAAGGTTCCCGGTCTGATGCACGTGAATTTCGGAGGCTACCACATTCGAGACATAAGGTTTGTGGCTGCCTTCGACGTGAATAGGCTTAAGATTGGTAAGGATTTGAGTGACGCTATTTTTCTAGAGCCAAACTCTTGTGCAAAGTTTGCCAGTGTGCCTAAGTTGGGTGTTAAAGTTTCTAGAGGGCCGATTCTTGACGGCGTTGCAACTCACACCAAGGAGACTTTCAAAGCGTATAATGAGAAGAATCGTGAGTCTGTTAACGTAGCGGACGTTCTCAGAGAGGCTGAAGCAGATGTGTTGGTTAACTTTCTTCCTGTGGGAAGCCATGACGCAACTCGCTTTTACGCGCAGGCTGCTTTGGATGTTGGATGCGCGTTTGTGAACTGCATGCCTGAGTTTGTTGTTTCCGATCGTGCGTGGGGTGAACGGTTTAAGGCGAAAGGTTTGCCAGCTGCTGGGGATGACGTGAAGAGCCAGTTGGGGGCCACTATTTTGCACCGGAACCTGGTTAGACTATGCGTTGATCGTGGAGTGGAGATAGAAGAGACTTATCAGTTGAATTTGGGTGGAAACACGGATTTTCAGAACATGACTGTTGAGGAACGGTTGAAGACGAAGCGGATCAGCAAGACCGAGGCAGTGACGAGTATGGTTCCCTACGACGTGCCAACACGGATAGGTCCATCGGATTATGTTCCCTTTCTCGGCGACAAAAAAATCTGCTACATTTTCATCAAGGGTCGGAAGTTTGGGAATATGCCAGTTACGATTACGGGGAAGCTAGAGGTTGAGGATTCCCCGAACAGCGCTGGAGTTGTTATCGACGTTGTTAGAGCAGTGAAGTTGGCGTTAGACCGAGGAATAGGTGGACCGCTTATCAGCGTCTCCTCGTATGCGTTTAAGCACCCGCCTGTTCAAGTTCCTGACGATGTGGCAAGACAGTGGGTTGAAGATTTCATCGCCGGGAAACGTGAGGTTTGATGGTTTGGCAGAATCACATGCACATGCATGTGTGTTAGTAGACCCTGGGGCTAGGCGGGACTATACCCGTCTCTCTGTGTTCACCCATCGCTCGAACTCTCTTATGGCGGAAGAGGCTTCGCAGGAATACCTAACCGCCTCCGAATCTCCTTCGCCAACGCAACTGCATCTCCAGACCTATAATTGTCCGTAAAGACTGCTTTTGGTCTACATTCCTCAACATACCTTAGCAACCCGTAAAAATCACTATGATCACTCAAAGCAACCGTAAACTCGTTCTCACCCCTCCTGCGACAAGCCTCCCTAAACTCCCAACCACTAACAAAGATACGAACACCATTCCCTTCTCCCACACGTCGCCTAGAATTCATATGATAAAAGGCCACACAAGGCTCGCCACGACTTAGCATAGTCTGAGCACGCTCGTCCTGAGACAACAGTAGCCTACGTCCAAACCTCATACCGTACCGTTCACAGACCTTACAAACATGAAAAACCTTCTCTGGCATGACAAAAGGCACTCCAACTTTCGCCTTATGCAAAATCTCTATGACCTCCTGAAGCTTCCCATTATACCCAAACACAAAGACAGGACCACGCATCAAACTTTCCTCAACCAAAGAAACCAAGATGTCTTCAACGTCTTCTCTAAAGTGTCTCACACGAGAAGAATTCCCATAAGTAGCCTCAATAACCACAACATCCGCCTCAACAACAGGAGTCCCTGGAAACCGAAAATCACCCGTATACAAAATTCTCACCCCCTCATTATCTTCCACAAGAACCTGTGCAGCACCCAAAATATGATCCGCAAAATGCAACGTCAGACACTCATCATCATACACAAAAGCCTCCCCGTAATCAAGAGTCTTCACGTCTCCTCTCATAAGAAACAAAGGACTACGCATGACATCAATCAAATCCCTCGTAGCAGGAGTCATCACCACGGCTTCACATTTCCTCAAGCTTCGCCTCAAACCAAGCAAGTGATCAGAATGAACATGAGTAACTACTCTCAAAGGCCTAGCCTTATCAAATCCGTCACAAGCAACATATTTCCCTAAAAGAACCGCGCCTCTCCCGGTTACAGAAGCCTTCGGCATCATAATGATACCTGATTATACATGTCAACAATTTTTAAATTGTGTGCCGTATCAGAGACCATTCTAGAGCAAGTGCACACACTTTCAACAAACGGAAGGCAGGCATAAAAAGCGAGAACCGCTTTGGAAATCCGCCAGTGATGGTTTTATATGCATAACGGATAATGTAATTCAAGACCATGCTCACCCGAGAAAAACATAAGCCTATGTGCAAGGTCTGGCTGGAATTCAAAGGAGAACCCATCCTCGGAAAAGGTGGGGCTAAAATTCTAGAGGCTATCCAAGAAGAAGAGTCCATTTCTAAGGCTGCAAAGAAAGTTGGAATGTCGTATCGGTATGTGTGGAATTATCTAGCAAAGACGGAGAAAACGTTACAAGAACCGATCGTGCAAACACATAGAGGCGGAAGAACACATGGTGGGACGAAACTGACTAAGCTGGGAGAAAATCTGTTAAAAGAGTATAAGCGGGTTGAAGGTTATGTAGGTGAGATTTTGGGTGATGAGGAACATTGGGAGGCTGTTGGATTGAAGATAAGTGCTCGAAACCGGTTGAAAGGAGTGGTTAAAGAAGTAGAAAAAGGAGTGGTCGCCGCGAAAGTTAAGATTAGAATCAATACACCTGTCGTTGTAACTGCGCTCATATCTAAAGAAGCTGTGGAAGAGCTAGACATAAAACCGGGAAACAATGTGGAAGCGGTGATCAAAGCGACAGAGGTTATGGTTGCAAAAGAAAGAGAATAGGATTAGTCTTCAACGACGTATCTATATGCAGTGTATTTTCCAGCGGTCTGGCTTTCTCTGCTGATTCTGACAATGTCCCCTGGCCTAGCGCCAATCGCTCTGACTGCGGGATCTGAGGCTTTTATCTGAGGCAGTTGATAGGGGCGTACCCGGTATTTTGCTAGTAGTTCTTCTTTCTCTTCTGGTGCGAGGATTTCGTGTTTAGGTACGAGTATATGCTTGAAAATGTTGAATGCTGGGAAAATGCTTGGGATCAACTCAATTTCATTCGCCATCGCTTTCACAGCCTCTTTGCATTTTGGGCATTCGCGAATGCCGCCCTTCAAGGGAAACATGTGCCCACAGTGTTCGCATTTTAAATGCTTTTTTGCCTTTTTCTTAGCTGCCTGAGTGTACCGTCCGCTTGTGACGATGATTCCATTTTCAACCTCTGCTTCCTTCATGGCTTTATATAATTGGTTTGCATATGCAACTCCTACGGTTCCTTTGGTTGGTATACACCAGAGGAGAGCTTTCTTTTTTTCTCTGGGCATCTTTATGATAAAACTGATGGCGTCTTTCTGTTCCTGTCGTTTTATTATTTTGTATCCGCGAAGTTTTATGAGAACTTTGACCTTTCTTTCTTCTAACGTCATTTTAGCGCTCAAATCTTTAAACCTCATGTTCTGAGAAGATTGTAAGTGAAAATCCTCTGCATCCCCTTAAACTTTGCGTTTCGCTTGTGGATGACTATGAGGATTTTTTGCAGTGTTCTTTGAAGCTGTGTGAAATAGACGCTGTTTGAGGGTTCGTTTTTCAACAATCTTGAGGGTTCAGTGAAAACAACATTCCAATATAGAGAGGTTTGAACAATCTATACGAAATTCTTATTTTGAATAAAGATTATGAATGCATGCATTCGAGGAAAAATGAAGGTGTGAGGATGAGCAAGAAGCAACTCCCGATGTCACTTCTAACCGTAATAACGGCTTTATGTGCAAGTTTGTATGCTGTAGGTTGCTATACAACAGCGTATATACCTTCTCCATGGGGCTTTGGCCAATTCAGGCCAGCAGTGATTATTCCTGTATTTTTTGCTACAGTATTCGGTCCAATGCCCGCGGCAATTGGTGCAGCCATGGGTACGCTAATTGCAGACTCTGTAAAACACGGCGGTGTTTATCCGGGAAGTTTGATCGCAGCAGTACCAGGGAATTTCATAGGCTTTTACTTGTTCGGTTATATTGTTAAGAAGAAGTTTACTTGGGGGCGGTTCATTTTGGCTTCGAATGTTACTCTTACAATAGCCAATTTGATTGTTGCATTCTTGTACGTGTTTCTTTTTAAGGTGTTGTATCTTAATCAATTAACGTATGTCGGAATGCCTTTGGATGCCCTTGTATTCTTGTCAATTGGCCTTACGATTTGGTGGTTTGTCACTATGCTTCCGTTTGTACTCTTGGTTACCCCACCGTTAATACGAGCAGTGGCGACCGCTGTACCTTCAATTGTGCCGGAAGGAGTTAGAACTCACAGTTTAAAAGAGGAGCTTCCGAAGGGCACATTTAGTTTGGCCATGTTAATTCCTGGTTTGATCATGCTCCTCATCGGGTTAGGAACAACTTTCACCATTCTTGGTGACTATATATCTGCCTTCTTTAAAGAACCGACACCAGCTCTTATCCAATTGATGTTCTATGTGAGTGGAAGTATTTTACTCGTCTTGGGCGTTCTATTCTACACTGGAAAGAGGCTTCTTTGGCAAAAGCCCCTGTTGAAAAAGACTGGGAAATAAGCAATGAAAGAGTTTAATGCAGTGGCTGTTGGTGGAACGTTCGACGAGTTTCATAAAGGTCACAGAGCATTGATACTTAAAGCCTTTGAAGTTGGCAAACAAGTCTTAGTAGGTCTTTCCGCGGATGTTTTGGTCCAAAAAATGGGGAAACCTCACAAAGTGGCGACCTATGATGTTCGATTGGAGGAACTGAAAAGCTTTCTTAGGAGGAGGGGTTTGCTTGAACGGGCAGAGTTTATTCCTCTATATGACCATTACGGTGTTACGCTGTCAAGTAATGAACTGGACGCTTTGGTTGTAAGCCGGGAGACGGAATCAGTTGCACGTGAAATCAACGAAAAACGAAGGGTAAAGGGACTGCATCCCTTAAGCATAATAGTCATTGACATGGTTCCCGCAGAAGATTGCGTTCCTATCGCCACCACCAGAATTCGAGATATGGAAATTAATCACGAAGGCAAATTATTGAAACCTCAAACCTGAACTCACCCTATAGTTTGAGTCTGTCTTCTATGTGATTTCGAATTCGCCTGACCTCAGCACATCTTTATAAGCGGAGATTTTCCTTCGGTTAGATATGCAAACGTTAAGCGCAGAAGACTTTGACAAAGTTGTGGGCAAACTAGCGGAGTTTATACGGTATTGCCAGAGATTGAAGCCTGCAGATTCCTATGTTATTGTCAACAGAAATTCACCCGCATTAACTGAAGCTGCTTTGAAAGCAGCCCAAAGCTGCAGATTGAACGTCAAAAGACTTGATCTTTCTGCTGACAAACCCTACAAACATTTTCCCGAAGAACTTCTAAAGCTACTTCGAGAAAGAACACCGAAAGGAGGGATGGGACTTTTCGATTACAGCGAACACCCAGATTGGAGTTTAAAAGAATTAGGCGCCAGAATAGAGTTGCTGTTCAAAACAATAGAAGAAGTTCCAATCAGCTGGGCTCATTCTCCAGATATCACCTTAGATATGGCTGTTAACGGTCCGTTGCAATGTGGCTACAAAGCACTTGCAGAGGAAGCAGAGATGATGCTACAGAAATTACAGGACGTTGAAGAACTGCATATAACGGCACCCAGCGGAGCCAACATCGAAATAACAATTCCAGAAATCGTAAAATTCGAAACCGACTGCATAATCGTGCCACCAAACGTTTACGGCAAACTAGGAAAATTTGGCAATCTACCCGTTGGAGAAGTATGGGCAGAAAAAGGCAAGTTCATCGAAGTTCAAGACAAAGAAACTGGAAAAAAGGTAACTCAACACTACCCAGTCAAACTGGTTGCTAATGGCATGTGGATCTGTGATGTTTGCATCGGCGGTTACCATGGAAGAATCGATCCTGAAAAACTGATTACCGTTGAATTCAAGGACGGCGTCGCCACCGATTTTAGGTGCGATGACCCGGGTCCTCGTTCTGTGTTTGAAGAGATGCTGGCAACTCAGCGAAGGTATGGCTTGCCAACGGTTCTTGAAGAGGTGGGAATTGGTCTGAATGAGAAGGCAAGGGTAACTGGAAACATGCTGGAAGACGAAAAGCTCCGTGGCACATGTCATCTAGCTCTTGGAAACATTAGGTATCACGCAGATATGTTGGTTGACAAGCCCACGATAGAAGCGACATATGCAAGCGGTGTAACCAAAGAAATAATGAAGAACGGCGTTATGATTTAGTGCTCACGAGAAGGCAAAACTTCCACAGCAGCTGGTGTTCTCTCACTTTAAGTTTAAACGATTCTTCGTGTTATTATATTTTGGATTTGGTGAACGTTTTTGAAGAGAACGGGAGTTGCGAGGCTTCCACTCCATTACGGAAGAGCACCAAGATGGCTTGTCATTCGCATGATCAAGCTCGCAAGAGAAATTGTCACAGTCATTGTAGACGAATATGACCAAGGCGAGTTTCTTCGTAGAATCTCGGATCCATTCTGGTTTCAGGCGTTAGGCTGCGTCCTAGGATACGATTGGCACTCGTCCGGCGTGACCACGGTCCTGACAGGGGTCTTAAAGAGCGCTATAAACCCAACCGAGCATGGACTAGCCGTATGTGGCGGGAAAGGTAAGGCTTCACTGCAGACGCCCATTGAAATTAGCGACGCAGGGGAAGAGTTTGGTTTCTCAACAAGTAGAATCGACGATTTACAATACGCGAGTCGAATAAGCGCAAAGGTTGACAACACAGCTATTCAGGCTGGATACCCACTCTACCACCACTCGTTCTTTGTAACCGAGCGCGGGGAATGGGCGGTGGTTCAGCAAGGAATGAGTGTGAAAGACAGAACCGCGAGGAGATATCATTGGCTCTCTGAATGCACCAAAAATTTTGTAGTTGAACCGCACGATGCCATCGTAGGTGATGTGAAGCGAGAAGTTGCTTTGGACATGACCTCGATGGAGAGTGAGGGTTGTCGAAAAACGTCTACGGACATCATTAGGGAGGAGCCTAGAAAGGTTATGAGAATGTTGAAGTCGATTCGACCGGCCTGTCAAAGTTCTTTGCAAGAATGGATGCCCAAAATTAGATGGAAGGAATATGTAATCGATGTTCTCTCGTTGCCCCGCAACCTCAACTGGAAAAGCGTGAAGAAGGCGTACGAGTTTCAGCCCAGAAACTACGAGGAACTCCTTGGCATTCGGGGAATAGGACCAGCCACAGTTCGAGGACTTGCTTTAATCTCTGAACTCATCTACGGCGAACCGCCAAGCTAGAAAGACCCGGTGAAATACTCGTTTGCGTATGGGGGAAAGGACGGGGTGCCGTTTCCAGTGGATCGAGAGGCGATGGATGAATCTATCCGGGTTCTGGAAAACGCTGTTGAAAACGCGCGGATAGGAGGTAAGGAGAGGCTGAGGTCACTTCAGAGGCTTAGACGATACGTCCCGCAACGTTAGATACTTCAAGTTGATTTGTATTAGTTATGTGTAATTCCGAAAGTATAAAAGGGGAGAGCCTGAAGATTTAGATTCGCATGTTTTTGAGGGGTGGAAGTTGGAGGTAAGCCGTCGGAGACAACGGGAGCGTGTGCTCAACCGATTTAAATATATCAAGACATGTGTGATAGCCCGGGAACTCTGCCTACTCGTGCGTGCCAACAGAGTGGCGCTTAACAAAGAAGATGTCCAAGCATGTTGCTTATTTATCAGTCAGTTGTGTAAGGAGGCGGGTTGTGAAGAAGCAAGCGAGTTGTGTGGAAAAGCAGCTGAGACTGTGCTTACAAGTGAGGAAAAATATCTTGAACTTTGTGAGCAAAGCTGTAAAAAGTGTGGGGAGGCTAGGCAACCTCAGGCGAAAAAGACTGGGTACGTTGCCTGATGCCGTCGCTTGTAGATTTGAAATGAAGTTTTTTTCAAGATTCTGAGCTTTGAACATTCGAAAATAAAATAAGTAGGCATTGAGAACAAAAATGGTCAAGTGAGGGATTCGGCTTGTACATCGCGCCGTATGTTGCGTCACCGCTTCTGGTGGTTCGTCAAATGCTTGCTCTCTCCGAGTTGAGATCTGGCGAGACTGTTTACGACCTCGGCTGTGGAGACGGTCGGGTAGTTATAATGGCGGCTCAAGAGTTCGGAGCCAAGGCTGTTGGAGTCGAATTAAGGGAGGACCTGGTGAAGAAGGCTAATGGCCGGGTTTCTGAGCTTGGCCTTGATGGCAGAGTTAAAATTGTTCAGCGCGACTTATTTGAGGTTGATTTGAGATTTGCGGATGTTGTTACTCTTTATCTTACGACTAGTGCAAATGAGAGGGTGAGGCCGAAGCTTGAATCTGAACTTAGGCATGGAACCCGCATAGTGTCTCATGATTACGAAGTTCTGGGATGGAAACCGTTCAAAATCGACAATTTTTGTGAAAACCCGAGGCTGGGTTATCCATCTCACACAATATACGTTTATCATAGATGATTTTGCATGCATTCCATTTTAGGGTTGCATGAAAAAGAATTTTATCCCACAGCAAGCCTAAGCAGACGATTTCCGCTTTTAACAAAGGCAAGAAGGTTCAGAACAAAGCTAATTTAGGAACAATTTACAAAACATCTTTCACCTACTAACTCAACATTCATAAAAGTTATTATACTCCTTGCATCAAAAACGAAGACCATCGTGCGCAGGAAGGAAGAAAAATGAAACACGACCAAGTCTTCAAAATAAACCTAACAAAAATCGAAGGAAGCGGAGATTTCGCCTGCCCCAATTGTGGAGTCATGATATCTCCAGAAGACGAAACAGAAAACGCCTATACCATCTTAGAAACAAAAATGAAAAAAGAATTTCTAGAAGAACTGATAATACATTGCAACAGATGTGGGAGTAGGATTCATCTGGTTGGATTCCTTCCTTCTTCTCCATCCAGCCTAAAATGAAAATGATGAAATAGATCACAAGCTTTGAAATGGATGCCGCTCACACCGCATTTCATACGATTTATGCAATTTTTCAATGCTGTCGATTTCTTCGATCTTTTTGTCTAGTCGAAACCGAACGATTTTCGAAACCCTTAGTGCGTAACCACTCGTATACTCGACAGTTTCACTATAGTCATTGATTTTCACGGTGTCATTTTGAAGGCTTTGGAAGTGGTTCAAGGACTCGAATGAAGCCTTCGGGAGTGATGTTAATGCGCAGTCTTCTTTGTTCAAAGTTGCACATTCTGCAGTCTAATGCTCGTGCAATTCTGACGAACTTCCCTCTGTTAGCGTCAAGGTCAACCTGCTGATCCTGCCAATAGATGCGTCCGTAATCCACGATTATCGTCCCGTCGAGGTTGTGACCTAGTCCGATGCCACCTACCATGTCGTAGCTGTCCCACCTCTCTACGCTTTTTTGATTCACGTGGAGCCCGGTGACTCCGTGCACTTGGTTGTATCTGACCAGTTCCATAATACGATACTTCAAGACTCCCCTGTAAGCCTCAAGGATAGTCACTGAGTCCACATGCATACATCGGGTAGATGACCTTTACATGTGAGATAGATTTTGACCGTGAGATGAAATTTGGCGTTATGCTTATTAAGTTATAATGACCGATATGTACAAACAAACATAACGGCTCGTCGAGAATATGAGAAAAATTTCTAGAAGCGGATTAACTAAAATACAAGCAGTGGTAGTCGTTGCTGTCATCGCCATTGCGGCAATAGGAGGTTTTTGGTACTATTGGTTCACTGGAGGTTCACAGAAGATTATACTGAAGGTTTTCTGTGCGGGTAGTCTCACGTTACCTTTTGAGGATATTGAAGCCCAGTTCGAGGCAGACCATCAGGATGTAAACGTGGAAATAGAGCCTAGTGGTAGCGTGGTCGCAATCCAAAAGATTACTGAGGTTGGTAAAGTGGCCGATGTGCTAGCCTCTGCAGATTACACCCTGATACCGAAAATGATGATGACTTCGAATTCAAACTACACAGACTGGTACATAAAATTCGCTAAGAACAGAATGACCATAGCTTACACAGACAACAGCAAATACGCTAACGAGATAAACTCAACTAACTGGTACCAAATTCTGAGAAAAAGCGATGTGAAGTGGGGTTTCTCCAATCCCAACATGGATCCGTGTGGATACAGGTCGCCCATAGTTATACAGCTTGCTGAATTCGAATACGGCGACGACATGATCTTTGAAGATCTAATTGAAGCTAATTCAGATATCACAGTTTCTGAAACCGATGGAATCTATACGATAGACACCAATATGACAGATTTGAACCCCACAGACAAAGTGAAGATTAGAGACAAGTCTGTTGAGCTAGTTACGTTTGTGCAAGCTGGTGGATTAGATTACGCCTTTGAGTACTCCAGTGTAGCTAAGCAACATGAACTCAAATTCCTAGAACTACCTGAATCCATCGACTTGAGCTCTGATGTCTACGAGGATACCTACAAGAAGGTAAAGGTTCGGAAAACCACAAAAATTAGTACCGGGAAGCCAATTGTTTACGGTTTGACCATACTTAATAACGCCCCGAATCCGGCTCTTGCCGAGGAATTTGTCAAATATATCATCAACGATTTTGGTCAAGGTGTTTTATGCGACAACGCACAACCACCCATCGTACCGGCGAAAGCGAATGACATAGACAAAATTCCTGAAAGCCTCAAACCCTATGTAACGGGATAAATTATGTCAATCAGAAAAGCTCTAAGAAACGTAAAACGTCAACCTCTTTCCCTGATTTTTTCTTTTGTAGGTTCTCTCCTAATTCTATTTATACTACTCACGCTCTTCAACATGATCTTTCGACAACTTGCCTTCGAGTCTCAAGGTTTTATTGAAGCATGCGCCGACCCGTCAGTGATAAGCTCAATCCTGCTAACTTTGTACACTTCCTTCCTTGCAACCTTGATCGCTATGATCATAGGGACGCCCCTAGCATACGTCCTCGCAAGACACGACTTTCCTGGAAAGAGTGTAGTGGAATCAATCATAGACGTACCGGTGATAATACCACACACTGTCGCAGGCATAGCCCTCTATACGTTCTTCATGCGCAGAAGCGCTGTAGGGATGGCTTTTTCCAACCTTGGCATTATCTTTGAAGATTCTATGTGGGGTATTGTTGTAGCGATGCTTTTCGTAAGCACGCCCTTTTACGTAAACGCTGCTAGAGAAGGTTTTCAAAGCATCAATCCCCGTCTTGAACGCGTCGCCAGAACCTTAGGTGCCAGTCAGTGGAAAGCTTTCTACCGGATCACGTTGCCTCTGGCTGTTCGCCACCTTTTTTCAGGGGCTGTGATGGCATGGGCTAGAGGTATAAGCGAGTTTGGCGCTGTGATAATGATAGCGTTCTACCCTATGATTATCCCTACGCTAATATTTTATGAATTTACTACCCATGGTCTTAAAGGCTCTCAGCCCATAGCCGTTCTCATGATACTTGTGTGCTTTTTTGTTTTCATTGTTTTACGTGCATCTGCAAGGTATTGGGGGAGACGAAAATGATCACTCTTGAGAAAGTTAGTCACGAATGGGGGGATTTCACCCTGAAAAATGTAACCCTTAGCGTGAATGAGGGAGAATACTTTGTTATCCTCGGGCCCACGGCTGCTGGGAAAACTCTAATCCTTGAGACGATCGCTGGATTCTATATTCCTCGTGAAGGAGACATTTTCCTTAACGAAAAGAACATTACACAAATCCCACCGGAGAAACGCAACATTGGTTTCGTCTACCAAGATTATTCCTTGTTTCCCCACATGACTGTGGAAGAAAACATAGCTTTCGGATTGAAAATGCGTAAGATTCCCAAAAGAGAAGTTGAAACTAGAGTCCAGAATGTTATGGATTCTATGCACATCTCTCAGCTGAAGGAGAGATTTCCCTCCACTCTGTCTGGTGGAGAACAACAACGGGTAGCCCTAGCCCGCGCCCTCGTAATTGATCCTGACATTCTCCTCTTGGACGAACCCTTGAGTGCTTTGGACCCTAGAACCCAAGAATCCTTGAGGGAAGAGTTGAAGAGAATCCATACGGTTCGAGGCACAACGACAATCCATGTTACTCATGACCAGGATGAGGCTTTGACTTTGGCTGATCGAATAGCTGTGATAATGAATGGTAAAGTCGTTCAGGTTGACGCACCCTATAAGGTTTTCAATGAGCCTGTAAATGAGGAGATAGCGAGTTTTGTGGGTGTGGAGAACGTTATTGAAGGGAAGATAATATCCCGTGAAAATGGCGTGGCCCTAGTGGAGATGAGGAACTACAAGATACGTGCACTTTCAAATCTTACGGAAGGGGAAGTAAACGTGTTTGTTAGACCAGAAAACATCATCCTATCTAAGGTCAAATTGGAAAGCAGTGCACGAAACAGTATCAATGGAACAATTACTAATGTAACTCAATATGGGGCAACATTCAGGATATACATGGATAATGGGCTCTCATCTCTTGTAACAAAACAAGCAATAGAAGAACTTGGATTAAAAATTGGAGAAACCGTATATGCTTCATTCAAAGCAACAGCGACTCATCTAATCAGGCGATAAAGACCAGTTTTGTTTTATTTTGTTTATTTGCTTTCAGGTTTCTGTTTTTGAAGTTCGTGGAGAATAACAAGTGCTTCACCTAACGGTATGCTGAGTTTTGTCGCCAAATTTTGAGACGTTATGTCTGGTTGTTCATGGAGAACCACGTCTCTAATGTAAGCCTTGTGATGGGAATACATGATCATGGCGTGAACCGTTTCTACGAGAACTGGCCAGAGTGGATTGCCCACGTAATCTTCTAAGCTCATTTTGAAACCACAAATTATATCTCTCGGCTCTTCAGCAATAAAGCCTCTCTTAAACTACCGACGGATGGAAGTCTAATTGACGATTAAGGCAGTGATATTCGATCTCGACGGAACCATCGTAGATTTCAACCTTAATTACAGAGCCGTAAGAGCAGAAGTCATACAGTTTCTGACTAAACAAGGCTTCCCTCGATCCATTTTTTCCATGAATGAAAGCGTGTTTGAAATGCTGAAGAAAACGGAAATCTATATGAAAAACAACGGCAAGGGGAAACAAGAGATAGTGAAGACTAAAGAAGCCGTGCTTTCGTTGGTTAGCAGTCACGAGTTAGAGGCTGCTCGGTTGACCCATCTGATACCTGGCGTCTTGGAAACGCTCAAAGTTCTTAAGAAAAAAGGGTTAAAGATGGCGCTTTTCACTCTAAACGGCGAAAAATCAGTAAGCTATATTCTCAAGTGTTTTCGGCTTGAATCTTTCTTTGATGTAGTAATTACTCGTGATTTTGGCTCGGCGGTTAAGCCAGATTCAGCCCATTTGGAAGCTGTATTAGGTAAACTGAATGTTAAGCCTGAAGAGGGAATAGTTGTAGGCGACAGCGCGTGGGATATGATGTGCGCTCATGAACTCAACGTCATTGCGATAGGTGTAGTCACCGGCATCTCCTCTCTCCAAGAATTAACTCGGGCGGGGGCTACTTACATAGCTTCATCATTCACTGAGCTACCAACTCTGATACAACGACTCAATAAGTCATGACGGTTTAAAGAAATATCGAGGCCACGTAGGCCATTCAGAAGGTATGGTCGTGTCGAAGTCAACTTCCAAGCTCATGCCTACACTAATTTTTTCAGGCTCGACGTCTTGAATCATGCCAGGCAGTTTTGGGCCATCTCCTAATTTCACAATACCCACAGCGTAAGGAATCAACGACTCAAACTGCTTAGACGAAACGTGAATCACCGTGTAGGTCAACAGTTTTCCTTTATTTTTGAGTTCAACCCACTCCAAATCCGATGAAAAACATTTTGTGCACATGGGCCTAGGAGGCAGAAGCATTGTTCCACATTTCTTGCATTTGGCAGCCATCAGCTTTCTTTCGCTCACAAACTTGTAGAATTGTTCTATTGTGAACGGGTATTTTTCAGCCATTTTCATCCTCTCCTGTAAATGTGTACGGTTGCAGTGGCGCCTGAACCACCTACGTTATGGCTTAGCCCAATTTCAGCTCCTTCCACCTGTCTTTTTTCAGCTTGGCCGGTTAATTGTAAGTATATCTCATAGGCTTGACCGACTCCTGTCGCTCCAACAGGATGTCCCTTCGATTTCAAGCCTCCACTGGTGTTGACAGGAATCTTTCCTCCAATCTTAGTGGCGCCTTCTTCTACCAAGCTTCCTCCTTTTCCGGGCTTGCAAAAGCCGAGGTCCTCATATGCAATGATTTCCGCGATGGTGAAACAATCGTGAACTTCTGCAACGTTGACATCTTGAGGCTTAACCTTAGCCTTATTGTAGGCTTCTTGACCAGCGAGCTTACCCGCCTTTAGAGTCGTAATGTCTTCTCTTTCGTACAAGCCTATGGCATCGCTTGCTTGTCCTGAACCTATAATGTGCACTGGGGTGTCCGTAAATTTCTTGGCGAGTTCAGGTTTTGTCAAAATTAAGCAGCTGGCTCCGTCCGTTATCAAGGAGCAGTCATAGAGTTTCAGCGGCCAAGCGATTACTCTGGATGACATCGCCTTTTCTAACGTTACTTCCTTCTGCATATGCGCCTTGGGGTTCAGAGCTCCGTTATGATGGTTTTTCACCGCAACCATTGCCATCTGTTCTTCTGTGGTGCCATACCTGTGCATGTGAGCTGTTGCCATGAGGGCATATAGTCCTGGAAACGTTATTCCATGCCATTGTTCAAATGGAAAGTCTGAGGCCATTGCTAAGAATTCTGTTACGTCAGATGTGGTTCGATGGGTCATTTTTTCTACTCCGCCCACCATCACTATGTCGTACATGCCTGAAAATACGGCGGAAGTCCCCAATCTTAATGCTACTCCTGAGGATGCGCATGCGTTTTCAATTCTCGTTGCTTGTACGGGAAGTAAGCCAGCCCAGTCAGCAAGCGTTGGTCCTGTGTGTCCCTGATGTTCATAAGATTCGCCCATGTGCCCGACGAAAAGCGCTTTAATATCCTTTTTAGGAATGAGATTGGGGCATCTCTCATAAGCCTCTTTTGCGGCTTCAGCGAAAAGCTCTCTACCGTACAGTCCTTCTCTTCTTCCGAATTTTGATAGCCCAGCTGAGACTATAGTTGCCAATCGTTTGCCAACCAACTAGCGGAACCTCCTTTCACCGAGTTTGTTTAGAATTTAGTAATCCCATTGAGGAAGGATAAAAGTATTTCATTCAGAAGTGGAGATGTCCCCGCAAAACCCCTGCATGTATACAAAGACAATCTAAAAGCCTTTCTGCATGCGCGAATATGAATGCGTAGACTGCTCCGCATTCTAGTGTAAACTATGTGCCAATTACCAACCCCGCACTTCAGGGCTATTGTCTATACCGTACCTCTTTTTGATGAATTGAATAGTCTGTTTCATTGACGCCTCCAAAGATTCTAACTTTTCTGGATCCTTCTGGAGGCAAGCCCATTTTGGAACTTTCTGTCCTGGGACTGCCACCGCATAGCAATCCGTCAAATCCCCTTTTCGCTGTTCCTTCGGCACAAACTTGATTTTTACCTTTTGCCCGATGAAGAGTTCCCTTGGGGGTATATGAAACATCATGGCTAAAGTAGTATCAGCGCCATCAATTTTGACCCAACCCATTGAGAACGGCAATTGGTGCTCAAAAGGAGCGGCTGCAAGGCACTGCACAGTAAAAGTATGGATAACACCCGTCAATGGAAGATCGACCCATTCACAATCAGCTACTCTACACTTGGGATTCCAACAATGAGCCCTGGGAGGACAATATGTTGCGCCGCACTTGGGACATTTTGTTCCTTTTAGTTTTCCCTCTAGTAATCCTCTAAAGAAAGGTGAAACCAACCCGTAACTGTGGGAATATAGCGCAAAAGCGGCGCGATCTATCACCATGAATTCTTTTGGCTCTCTCTTTAGAGCTTCTTCAACCGTACCCCCGCCACAAGGGCCCTTTAGAATCTGATATCCCTTGATTGCCCATAATCCTGTATTGACTATTGGTTCCCAGTATTCTTGAGCTGCTGTTGAGTGGTCCTCTACTACTGGATAATGTTTGTATTTTGCTTCACGCCTCGTACGCTTTATCTTCCTTACTTTTAATTTTCTTTCTTCAACTCCAACTTCTGTCATTTCATTCTCTCCTTTTTATTCACTTTCAAAAGTTACCACGGCCCCTTGGCACCCAGTTCCACCATGTCCCGTAATAAGCGCTTTTCTTGCATCTGGAACCTGTAAACCATTCGGGCCACATTTTTCTTTAATCTTTCCAGCAAGCTGCCAGTATAAGAAGAGTGTATAATAAAGACTTGTAGCGCCCACAGGGTGTCCTGATGCTGTCAAACCTCCGCTGAGGTTGGATGGGCATTCACCACCATATTCAACTACTCCTTCCCTTATCAGGGTTTTTCCTTCTCCTCTAGGGCAAAGCATCATATCTTCATATAAAGCAAGTTCAACGCCATCATAAGGAGCGAAAAGCTCTACCAGATCCAATTCCTTTAGCGGATTGGTTATGCCTGCCTGAGGGTATGCTCTTTTTGCAGCTATGTGCAAAGAGGCAAAGTTTGCCATATCTGGGTAAGGCGTTTTTATTGGATCAACAAAGTCGGGATATATCTTCGCCTCATCTTTCATCCCTTCATAGGCAAAATCAGCTGTTCTATCTCCGGGCCTCATCGAATCTGTCCCTAAGCCAACCCCCGTTATCCACATAGGTGTGTCGGTGAACCGGCGAGCTTTTGATTCTGTTGCCATCAATAGAACACAGGCTCCCTCACTCATTAGAGCACAGTTGAGAACTCTATAGGGCCAGCATACTAGCCTGTTCTTCCAGTAATCATCCAATGTTATGGGCGCAGTGCCGTGCTGACTCACCCATTGAGAATAGGGCCAATGAGTGGAATTGTTGTGGTTTTTAACGGCAATCTTGCCAAGATCTTCACAGGTTTCCCCATATAATTGCATATGTCGAACTTCAAGAGCGGCATAGAACGCATTGTAATATCCACCAACTGGGAAATCCCAATCAGTATCTGCAGCTGAAGCGATCATTTCATTTGTTGCAGCAACGGAAACCTCGCACATCCACTCCCAGCCTGGAATCAATATAACGTCAAACATTCCTGATTTTATCATATAGTAAGCATTAACTATAGCATCTATTGATGTGGATCCACCGGACTCAACTCTGTAACCTGGCTTATTATGTAAGCCTAAATAGTCCTGTATTATCCAGCCCATACACAGCTGCCCATTCAAGTGATCGCTAAAATAGCTCATACATAGTGCATCTATGTCATCTGCCGTTAGGTTAGGCACGTTCTTAAGCAAGTCTTGATAAGCTGTAGCTACGCCTTCTTCTGCATTTTCTCCGTGCCAAAGATCAGGGCGAAATATTCCTCCATTGCAAATGGCTACTTTCTCGTCTCTGGCCATAATTCACACGACCTAGTTCTTGTTCAGTTGCCACTCGTCAATATAAATCTAACCCAAAATATTTGGCGCACAAAAGAGTTGATCCTTATCTAGGAATCGACTGGATACCATATAGAGTACGCATAAGAACTGGGGTCCGAAGCAAAGGGAAGCATAGAAATCTAAAATTCGCCTCGCCCCCATTTCTTCACAAAATGACTTCAGACAGTGGCGCGTATAGAAGAATTCTTTTGTATTTTTTTCACTCCACAAAACACAGATATTGCAACTATCAACAGTATTACCTAAAAGTAGGTGTTCAACAGAAGAATCTGCAGATGCTCCCCGCAAACTCCCTTCTCTTATGTCGAATGCAGGTATTGAAGCGTGCGTTAGGGTAGTTTAAAGATTTCTTTAGCGTTTTCCGTAGTTGCTTCAGCCAGTTCATCCACAGAGATTCCTTTAAGCTCTGCAATTTTCTTAGCTATGAAGGGGAGGAAGGCGGGTTCATTTCGTTTTCCCCGCTTTTTTTGAGGGGCAAGCCAGGGGCTGTCGGTTTCTAGTAGTATCTCATTCAAATCGGTCCATTTGGCAATTCTGCGTAATTCGTGGGAGTTGGGGAAGGTGACGGGTCCTGCGAAGGATATGTAGAAGTTTGACTTGACACATCGCTCAGCCATTTCTCTATTCCCTGAGAAGCAGTGCATTATGCCCTCGATTTTTCCTTCAAATTTTGAAAGCATTTTGAGAGTATCGATATGCGCTTCTCTGTTGTGGATTACAACCGGCAACTTCAGCTCTTCGGCTAGAAACAGTTGAGCTTCGAAGGCTTTCTTCTGGGTTTCTCTAGGAGATAGGTTTCGGTAGTAGTCTAGTCCGATCTCCCCGATGGCTACAACCTTTGGATTTTCAGATAGTTTCCTTAGTTCATCTAAGACATTTTGGTTCAGTTGTTTAGCGTTGTGAGGATGAATTCCTACTGTTGCATAAAGCCCAGTGTATTTTTCAGCTAGTTCGATGGCCTTTCTGCTGCCATCAATGTCAAATCCGATATTTACTATGTGTTCCACGCCGGCTTTTCTGGCGCGGCTCATCACCTTTTCCCTGTCTTTGTCAAAGCTTGCCCATTGGAGGTGTGCGTGTGTGTCAACTAGCATGTTTCAGTTTTCCTTTAGGGCACGTGTTGTCGGGCGTGTTGTGAAACTGATTGAGTTCTTAAAACGAGTTTAGCTATTCTTTCACCATACTCTATACACAAGCTTTTGCTTCTCTCATCTGGTTTCCCTATAGAAACAGGTCCATAATGATCTCCCTTTGACGATCCCTGAATTATCATACCATGAATCAACAGAGATTTCAAAATATCCATTATTGTCGTCTCATTACCACCAGCTATGTTGGCTGACGAGGAAAAAGCTCCACCAACTTTTCCCTCCAGTTTTCCATGGAATCTGACGCTGTCATCTATGAACTTCTTAACCTCGGAAGCCATCGACCCATAGTAGGTTGGAGACCCGAAAACTACGCCGTCAACACCAAGCAACTCCTCAACTCTAACCTCTTGCACAGCCTTCACCTTCACTTTCATACCCTTAACCTTCTTCACGCCCTTGGCTATTGACTCAGCCATTTCCTTTGTATTACCAGACCTTGAATAATAGATGATCAGAACTTCAGGCATATGGCATCACTATGGTTATGATAAGACCCCACGTAGTTTTAAATTTGTGTGAACTGCCCAAAATAATGGAATACTAGCAGACCTCCAGAGTTTTTCTCGTAAGGGCGCACACATCTGGTGGAAAAATTCGGTTTGAAGGAGATGCCGAAAGAACATGGTGCGCTTCCGTTTATAAGGAACTCTTAACTTTCCCTTTCTTTGCTTATTTCCCGTTGTCTTGATTTCAATCGTGTGCGAATGTTGTTTGAGACTCGTTGCAGAGTGCGCCCCAGAGATATCTGTCCCTTCACGTAGAGAAAGACAGTTAGGAAACCGCATATAAGATTAAGTAAAGCAGCTATCGCAAGAGCACTCGCTCCGATATTCAGATAAAACGATTGGCCTCCCTGTGTCCGTGCGCGTGCCACTTCGGTCAACCACTCAACCCCCATGAAAAGAGGGATCGTTGATCCAAAAAAGTAGAGAAGACTGTAAAGCACAATTTTTAGAGACATTGATCCTGACCTTGATGAGTAGGAGCCGATGATATAAGTAAGTATGTAAATGATTGCTCCCATCATCAGAGCCGCACTAAATAGAGAGAGTAAGACATTCATAACTGCTAGATCCATCTTTAACGACCATAAATAATTTTCACTCACTAGCTTTATAATGTTTAGGTCGCCCGCGATGATTATGTTTATCATGATCGTTAGATTCGTACTAGAGAAGGAGAAAAATGATAAGGCGTAACAAAATTATCCTTTCTGTTCTGGTTGCAGTTGGTTTGATTGTGGTTTGTTTGATTGCTTGGGCTCCTTGGATCACAGAAGAGTGCGCTTATGCAAAGGTTATGGAACATCTTGGTGGATCAGATGCATTATTCAACTATCTGGGCGAAACCATGCCGCTGAGTGATGTGCCGAAGTCCTTCAAAAAGCTTCCATTTGTTTCTTTTGTCTATTTTCCTGGGGAAGCAATGTTCATTATAACCTTTTATGGAAGCGTAATCTGATGTGCACGCAGTAGTGGTAGTGTAGTTATGTATGCATATGGCGATGCCAAGTGAAACAGTTAACGAACTATAAACGAACCGACTGATGTAATATATAGTATAATGTGAAGGGTTACTGGTGATGAACATTGCCCGTGTATGCGGCTCTCGGCACTGAGGGAGGCGTAGCGTCACAGGCTCATTTAGCCACTATCGAAGGGCTCAAGATTCTGGAGAAGGGGGGCAACGCGTTTGACGCAGCTGTTACGATAAGTAGCATCTTAACGGTCATGTTGCCAAACACAAGCAGTGTTGGCGGCGATGGCTTCCTCCTCGCACTACACAGTGGCTCCAAGCTAACAGCCTACAACGGCTCAGGCAGGTCGCCTCAAAATCTCCCTGTAGAGGGATATCTGACCGAGAAGCCAGCTAGGGGGCCCCTAACAGTCACGGTGCCCGGTTTAGTAGACCTGTGGGAGTGGATAAACGAGAATTACGGGTCGATGGACATCGGTCAGGTGCTCAACAGGGCTATCTCCTTAGCTAAGAACGGTTTCTATGTACAGGAGTCTCTTGCTCGGGCGGTCGAGTCCGCCCAGCCCGTCTTGGCAAAGTGTGAGGGCTGGAGCAAGGTTTTCGGTTGGATGAAGACTGGTTCGTGGGCTCGTTTCCCGAAGTTGGCGAGGATATATACGGCCGTGGCCAAGAGAGGGGCTGTTTCCTTCTATAGGAGTAGGTTGACGGAAGAGATTGTGGAGGAGCTCAAGAAGCAGGGGGTGCCTCTAACATATGAGGACTTCGCTGAGCATAGGGGTGAGGCGGTGACTCCCATTAAGTGTGAGTATAACGGTCACGAGTTGTATGAGCTGCCTCCGAATACCCAGGGCCTATCAACGCTCCAGCTTCTGAAGGCTGTTGAGGTGACTGAACTCTACAAACTACCTTTCGGAAGCCCAAAAAGAGTGGAGGATTTCTTTAGGCTTGCTATTGGGATCTATGAGGATAGAGACAGATACGTGGCTGACCCGAACTACTTTAAGACACCAGTTGATGAGCTCCTCTCTTCTGCATATCTGAAGGAGCGGGTGTGTAGCAAGTCCAGCAGCCGAGGCGTCTTGAGTCCCAATGACACCACATTCTTCGTTGTAGCCGATAGATACGGGAACCTTGTAGGCTTTATACAGAGCGTCTTCCACGGCTTCGGCTCAGGTATCGTGGTCCACGACATACCCTTCCAGAGCAGAGGTGCAGGCTTCGCCAAGAGCCCCGGGCTTCCCAACAGCCCGGCTCCCAGAAAGAGGCCTTTACATACGCTCTCGATACTGCTAGCTCGCCACGATGATCAAGGCGACAATTTGATAGGGTGTGCTGGCGGTGATCTCAGGCCGCAGATACATGCGGAAATTTTCATGAACGTGGTGGATTACAGTATGCCCCTCTCGAAGGCCTTGGAGGCGCCGAGGTATATCTTAACCTCTTGGCAGAAGAGTCATCTGAAGGCGATAGTGGAGGAAGGTGTCTGGGCGTCCGGGCTACCTGGTTGGACCAGCAAGATTCGTTACCAGTCGCCGAGCACTGGAATAGTTCAAGCTGCGAGGAGGAGACGCGATGGTGTGCTCGAGTTTGTAGCTGACCCTCGTGGCGGAGGTGTTGCGGCATCGCTTCTCTAAGAAATGTTCTGGAACTGTCGATAGATATTTGTGTACAATTCTGGTAGCCCAGATAGCAATTTCGAAGTCTTTTTTACCCACATTTTTGCATGCATGTGGAGCCTCAAAGAAGTCTAGACACTATTTCGCATATCTTCCCGAGAAACACCTCGTCTTGGTGGGTGAATGCTGAGAGAGTGTGCGAATCTATGTCGAGTTCACCGGCAATTTTTCCGTTTTTGAAAATTGGTATGACAATTTCAGATTTTACGTTTGGGCTGCATGAGAGGTAGTTTGTTTCTTTTGAAACATCCTGTACGACATACGTTCTTTTG
The DNA here is from genome assembly GCA_030608565.1 of Candidatus Bathyarchaeota archaeon. Lineage (GTDB taxonomy): Archaea > Thermoproteota > Bathyarchaeia > Bathyarchaeales > Bathyarchaeaceae > SOJZ01. The sequence continues at coordinate 26,817 of JAUWDY010000022.1, forward strand.
AGTTGTGCTGCCTGACCACATACGCCTCTGCCAAACTGTATTCTCTCGTGTTCTGTGGGTTCTCCTTCAAAGGGGCCAAGTATAAGTTCATTTTGTCTTGTTTTGTCTACAAAATAGAAACCGACCCAATCATAATGAGAAACGCTATCCCTAAGCAATTTACAGATAGTCTTGAGTTTTTCATCTTTATCCAGTTCGCCGTTTGCAATCTCTCTTGTTTTTTCTGTGAGGAAATCTAGTGATTCCGCTTTTTTCTTCATGTATTCTCCTTCTGTAGTTTTCTTAATTGTTACAGTCTTCTTTCGCCTAAATATCAACGGGTTCGCCTTTTCTCTGCTTCTCTCTACACTGGTCAAGTATGTCTACTGCTCTACGTATGTGAGGAATCGTAATTGATCCGCTGACAATTAATGCAACATTTAAAGCTTCAAAAAACTCCACGTCGGAAACACCCTCCTGCACACAACGGATGACATGATAAGTGATGCAATCATTGCAGCGCAATACGGTGGAAGCAACCAAGCCTAGAAGCTCCTTAGTTCTAACATCCAAAGCCCCCTTTTCGTACACGCGACTGTCCAACGCGAAAAACCGTTTAATCCCAAGATTACCCGTGGAAAGCATACGTGCATTCATGCGCTCACGATAACGCCTAAACTCTTCAAGTCTATCCAACACAATCCCACAACCCCTTAATTGTCAACATTACAAAAATGTTTTTGCGCTCGTTTCTGTTCAATTATTCTAGTTCGCGGTCAATCAGAGCCTTTGATGGACATTCTTGGCGGTTCTCGCTTTCAATTTCATTTTCGCATCATCTTGTGCCAACAGAATCGAAAAAGGCAGCTTTAGTAGTTCTCGCACCAAACTTCGAAGTAGCTTTTTGCGTGTTCACAGGCAGGACATTTCTCAGGCGCTTCGCGGTCTTCATGAACATATCCGCAATTCCTGCATTTCCATTTGATAGGTGAATCTTTTTTGAAGACGCTACCTTGCTCTATGTTTGCTACCAATTTCAGATATCGGCGCTCATGATGTTTCTCAACTTTAGCGACCATACGGAAAGTGTTGGCTACATCTTTGAAACCCTCTTCTTCCGCAACCTCAGCAAAGTCAGGATAGAGGGTTCCCCATTCCATTTTCTCTCCTTCTGCCGCTGCCTTCAAGTTTTCCCTTGTTGATCCAATGATGCCAGCAGGATAGGCGGCTGTAATTTCCACCATTCCGCCTTTGAGATGTTTGAAGAACAGCTCAGCGTGCTCCTTTTCGTTGCGAGCCGTTTCTTGGAAGATGGAAGATATTTGCTCGTACCCTTCTTTCTTGGCTACACTAGCATAGAAAGTGTATCTGGTTCTAGCTTGGGATTCACCTGCAAATGCTGCCATCAGGTTTTTTTCGGTTCTACTCCCTTTCAATTCCACTACTATAACCTCCTTTCAACCCTTCTATCTAATACAAGCATAAAAGCATTTGAAATGTTTGAGAACATGTCAGGTTCGAAGCATAATTCTCTGCATTTTTCCAGTCCAGCTTGGTTCGGTGTATACGTGAGATGTAGTGGCTGCTCTATAACATGATTTTCAATCTTTTTTCATGTTTTCAATAACAAGCCGTGGCGCTTCACCACTCCATGCATGCATACGCGGCGTAGAAGCGAAGTTTTATAGGTAGAACTATAATGCTGTACAGTCGGTGAATGGACAACTAGTTATACCACCCCGTTCTTGGTGCGTATAGATGAAATCGTATGACGAGATGATTAAAGAGAGACGGATGATACTGAAGTCTCATGGCATTGAGCGTGAGGAATGGGGGCCACATCAACGCAAGGGTATTCCACCGCCCCCACTGGAGAAACCATACCCCAAAGATGGCACTCTAGTTAGCTTGGTGCAAATTGATAACATAAGCCTTGGTAGCATCACATTGACGGAGGCAATAACCCAGCGGCAGAGTCACCGCAAGTTCACAGACGATGCCCTGACGCTGGAGGAACTATCATTCTTGCTATGGTCAACACAAGGAGTCAAATCTGTTGACGAGAACAACGTATGGACCAAACGAACCGTCCCCTCAGGTGGTGCACGACATCCCTTTGAGACATATCTAGTTATGAACCGAGTAGGGGCCATTGAATCGGGAGTGTATAGATACCTCCCAATTGAGCACAAGCTGCTCCTTGTGGCGAGGGGCGATCAACAGCTTCCCGATCGGGTTTCAACTGCTTGCTATGGACAGACGTTCATCGGGAAATCTGCAGTCGTCTTCGTGTGGGCAACGATTCCCTATCGTACCGAATGGCGCTACAGTATAGTGGGCTACAAGGATATCCTAATCGAGGCAGGTCACATCTGTCAGAACCTCTATCTAGCGTGCGAGGCTATCGGAGCAGGTACCTGTGCTATCGCGGCTTATGATCAGAAGGCTATGGATGCGCTGATAGGTGTCGATGGCGAGGACGAGTTCACAATATACTTGGCTCCAGTTGGCAAGGTTCACAATGACAGTGGAGAGAATTAAGATTGCATGCCTTATATTGAGATGAAGCAGAGAGGTAAGGGATGCTGAGTATGAAGGGACAGCTTCATTTTATCGGGGTTGTGGAAAACGTCAGCGAGCAAGAAGGAAGAATTAAGGTTTTCCCGGAATACTGCGGTGGACTTAGAGGTATAGCTGCTTTTTCTCATGTGATTGTCCTTTACTGGGCTCATCTGCGGGACACCGAA
>JAUWDY010000040.1 GCA_030608565.1 Candidatus Bathyarchaeota archaeon
GTTTGAATATTGCTCAAGTCACGATAGGATTAGATGGGAAAAGATGCAAAAAGATGCGAATAGATGGGGAAAGATAGGAAAAGATACGAAAGATAGGGAAAAGTGAGCCTGTTTACCCTTAACTCAAACTGTGAGCTTCAAAGCTGTCGTTCAGATTGCTGAATACGGAAAAAGTTATAGCAAAACCAAAAGCAAGTAATCAAAATACAAAAGTGAAGTGAGAAACGTGGCAGAATATTATTTTGATACTGAAACTACAGGCTTCGACTTTGACAAAGATGAAATAATCACTATTCAATGGCAAGAAGTAAATAGATTCACGGGAGAGCCGATAGGTGAACTAAACATATTGAAGAGCTGGGAATCTTCTGAAAGGGAAATCTTAGAGAGCTTTTCTCCGAATTTAACTTGTCATAATTGGGATTTCATTTTTGTTGGTAAAAACTTGTTGTTCGATTTTAATATGCTAAATCAAAGAATGAAGCACCATAATCTTGGTGAATTCAACCTTCGTCATCTCTATGAAAGAGTTACTTTAGACATTAAACCTGTTTTGGTTTTGATGAATAAAGGTTGCTTTGTAGGTTATCAGAAATTGATGCCTAAAACAAATCCTGTTGAAAACAAGGAAATTTCTGAACTCTACAGAAAAGGCAAATTCGCTGAAATAATCAGGTATATTGAAGATGAGACACAAGATTTCATCAAAGTTTATCAAGAACTAAAAAAGGAAATGCCCTCATTGGCAAAACATCTCTAACTATCTTGCCTCATTCGGAACAACCAGAAATTGGCGACTAACCTCGCTGAACCGTTTACAGTAAGATTTATGTTCCCATTAAGAATTACATTCGAAGTCTAACAAGGCTTAATCAGAGAGCGTGGCAGTTTTGAGAAGAGACCTTGACAACATTCTCGCCGAAAAAGGAGCAGAGGCGTTGCTCCTCTACGCGGAAAGTTTCAAAGACGCCAACATGTACTACGTAACCAAATTCCTAGCCCCAGACCGCTTCATACTCCTCAAAAAAGTTGACTCAGACCCGATAATGGTCATCAACCCCATGGAGTACCCTCGAGCACAAAAGGAGTCAATCGTCAAAGACGTACGGTCATACATGGACTACAATTATCTAGAGGTGGTGAAGTCGGCGAAGGAACCGAAACTTGGCGGCATGAAATTCATAGCCACGGTGGTTGAAAAGGAACTAGGCAAAGGACCAAACATCTATGTGCCTCCCAACTTCCCAACAATCGTTACCGATGTGCTGAGAAAAGAAGGCTTAGCTATCAAGCCTATGTTTGATGTAATTGGAAAAGCCAGAGAGACCAAAGACGCAGATGAGATAGCGGTGATTAAAGTTGTGCAAGCGGCTACGGAAAAAGCCGTCTCCGACGCAATAGACCTGATATCAAACACTGAGGTAGGCGCAAACCAAGTGTTGATCTCTAGAATCGACGGAAAGAGGCAGCCTCTAACAGTCAAGAGAGTGAAATCGCTCATCGGACACAAATTCCTTGACCAAGGAATCATAATAGAGGAAGAACTCATAGTTGCATGCGGTCCTCGAGGAGCAGACCCACACTATAACGGCGACCCAGAAGATAAGCTCAAAGCAAACCAGCCTATCATCATGGATGTCTTTCCAAGAAGCGAACGGAAACGCTACTGGTCGGACATGACTCGGACGATTGTGAAGGGAAAAGCCTCAGATGAGGTCAAAAAGATGTTCGACGCGGTTCTTGAGGCTAAAAATGCGTCCGTCGATGCTCTTCACGCAGGCGCCCTCGGCAACGACATGAACGATGTGTGCTGCGATGTGTTGGAGAAGGCTGGCTACGAGACGGTGAGAGGTGGGAAACGAATAGCAAGGGGATTTATTCACAGTTTGGGCCACGGAGTAGGACTAGAGATACATGAAGGCCCTAGGCTCAGTGAACTTTACAAATTCCCACTGAAAGAACATAACGTAGTCACCGTTGAGCCGGGATTGTACGACCCAGCCATAGGCGGAGTGAGAATAGAAGACATCGTAGAAGTGACGAAGAGTGGATGCAATAACTTAACGAAGATGGAAATACGCTTAGAAGTTTAACCGTCATTTGTCAGCTATCAACTGCCCGACACCGAACATCAATGATATCTAGAACAAGTCTTTTGCGCTGTTTACCTTTTCGCGTCCATTTTTAGGGAAAATTAATATCTATCCACTCTTCTCTAATAATTTCTTCAAACGTTAGATCATAAGTAATAGGTGGAGTAAAATGAGTTACGCTGGAAAAACACTTCATATAGACTTGACAAGTGGAAAGGTTGAAACCAAACCTCTGAACATGGAACTGGCTAAGGAATTCATAGGAGGCATAGGACTTGGGATGCGCCTGCTTTTCGACCATTCCAAACCGGGCACAGACCCTTTCAGCCCCAAGAACCCCATGATCTTCGTCACAGGACCTCTCAGCGGTACCATGGCCCCCTCAGCAGGAAACAGCTACGCAGTGGTTTCGAAGTCACCTGCAACTGGAGGAATAGCTGAGTCTAAGGCTCATGGCTTCTTCGGAGCCGACTTGAAACGAGCCGGCTACGATGCGGTCATCATCACCGGTAAATCTGAAAAGCTGATTTACGTGTTTATCGACGACGATTCGGTCCAACTAATGGATGCCGAACGTCTGAAGGGAAAGTCTTCTCATGAAACAGAGGAAGCTATCAAAGAAGAGCTAGGCGATTATTACGTCCGTGTAATGTCGATTGGTGAAGCTGGAGAAAAACTTGTTCGAGTTGCCTGTGCCTTAAACGACGAATTTAGGGCGATAGGAAGAACTGGCATGGGCGCTGTGATGGGGTCCAAGAACCTCAAGGCCGTTGCCGTTCGCGGAACAAAAGATGTGAACGTGGCGAACCTTGAGGAGTTCAAAGAATTCATAAAGATGATACACGAACGCATGAAGGGCCCAAAAACAAGAAAATACAGAACCTTAGGGACGCCAGAGAACGTCCTCGTTCTAAATGCCCTGGCAGCCTTACCCACAAGGAATTTCACCCAAGCAACTTTTGAAGGTGCAGAGAAAGTCAGTGGGGAATACTTGAATGAGCGTTACATCAAAAAAATTATTGGATGCGCAACGTGTGGCATGCGCTGCGACCACATTGCATTTGTTCCTGAGGGACCGTACAAGGGAACAACTGCGAGGGTGGAATTTGAGTGTTTATGGGCACTCGGGCCGAACTGTGGTGTCGATCATTTGGATGCGGTTATCGAGGCAATCAGCCAATGCAACTATTATGGTTTGGACGGTATATCCACAGGAGTGATCGTGGGCTTTGCCATGGACTGCTACGAGCATGGACTTCTGACCAAAAAAGACACGGAAGGCTTGGACCTGCGCTTCGGCAATCCCGAAGCCTTGGTAGAGATGGTAAAGAGAATCGGTTCTCGAAAGGGCTGGTTGGGCGATGTACTCGCAGAGGGAACTATGAGAGCCGCAGAAAAAATCGGCAAAGGCGCAGTAAAATATGCCAACCATATTAAAGGATTGGAACTGCCAGGCTACGACCTCAGAGGATTGAAAACCGCTGCTTTGGGATTTGCTGTTTCCTTCCGTGGGGCCTGTCACCTCCGATCTGGAGCCTACTCACCAGATGTAAAGGGAAGCGTGGATCGTTTCAAGCTTGAAAAGGGAAGGGGAAAGATAGTCATGGACCTCGAAGACCAATACAACGTTATCGACTCGCTTATTTTGTGCAAATTCTCAAGGGGCGTATACTATGACGGGCTTAAGGATATGGCGAAATACTACACCCTAGCCACGGGTATCAAGATGACCGCTGAAAAGCTGATATTGGCTGGTGAAAGAATAAACAATATAGCAAGGCTCTTCAACATTCGAGAGGGCAAGGGAACGAGAGAATATGACACTTTGCCGCCAAAAATAATGACTGTGCCAATACCGGACGAGGGAATTGCAAAGGGAAGCTGCGTCAACCAGAAAGAGTTTGACGTAGGTCTAGATGACTACTATGAGGTACGTGGATGGACGAAGGATGGTATTCCTACGGTGGAGAAACTCAATGAATTAGGTTTGAACGATTTCGCTTACATTGTGAAAGGTAAAATTGAAAAATCTAAGAAGGGAGCAAAGTAAAAGGGGTAGATAGATATGCCAGCAACTCACGCGAGGAAATTTGTCTCTGCAGATCCTAACAAATGCGTTGGCTGCGCTGTTTGCGAATACGCATGTTCAATGGTGAAGGAAAAGACCTACAATCCGACAAAGTCTAGAATACGCACTGTACGGCTGAACCCGTTCGCCAACCTTGCGGTTACGTGCAGACTTTGCGAAGACCCCCCGTGCGTAGCTGCGTGCCCAAGAGATGCTTTGACCCAGTCTGAAGAAACGGGTATAATTATGGTGGATGAAGATGCATGCAACGGATGCGGCTGGTGCATTGAAGCCTGCGATTACGGAGCCGTCATGTTACATCCGGAGACAAAAGTGGTGTACATATGCGATCTCTGTCAAGACCAAGGCAAACCCCAGTGCATTGAATGGTGCCCAGAAGGAGCATTGGAGCTTGTAACCACTGATATTCTCGCTCAAAAGGCTAGAAGATCTATAGTTAGGAAACTGTTCCAAGAAGCCATGAAAGCCGTGCCCGTCTGAAGCAAAACCAGACCTTCTATCTCGCATTATATGTTTTGTATGCATGAATTCGTAACAATGTTGTTTTTAGAGGTTGTGCGGAAAATCATTATGTTCTATCAACATAAGAACCTCTAAAGTAAATCCTGCATGCATGCTGGTCATGCAACTTGGTCAACGTGTGAACCTTTTGTCTTGATAATATCAACAAACTCAAGAATCTCATTAGGAATCGGTTCTTCGTTTTTCACAATCTTGTTCGCTACATATTTCCCTATAATAGGTTTGCTACGGACGCCCTGTCCTTTGATTTCGTCGAAATACTTTGAATATCCTGCTCTTTTCAGTATTGTTTCGAATTTTGATGATAAAGCGTATATTCCGTTCTTTCCTGAGATTTCCTTGAGCTGGGCGAATAAGGTCTTCTTGTATTTCTTTCTGTTTCCTTTGGTCTGGATAGAACCCGGGTCATATATTGGATTCTTTTGGGACTTGTCAAGTAGGCGAAATCTCAAGAGAACCCGCACAATCGGACTACAATCAATTTTCTTCTCACCTTTACCGTAATGGGTTTCGATGTCCATCAAAGCATCTCTATCGCACATGGCCAAGAATGGAATACCAAAACCTCGACAAATTTTGATGGGCACATCGAAATACTTACTACCGGGATTTCTCACGATTGAAACGTTCATTTCATCAAAATCCACATTACGACTTCTGGCGAACACAGGAAGAGCACCGACTTCAGTAGGTCCTTCCACAAAAACGGATAAGTCAGAAAAAAATATCTCTCGTAGCTCAGGGGTCATATCTCTCTCTAACTTGCGTTCTTCTTCTTTTGTCAACCATCCGAGTTTTGGTTGATGTGTTGTTGACTTTCCGTTTTGCTCCCTCACTATTATAAGATTTGAAAACGACGGGGGTTTGACAAAGTTTGGAGAATGACTAATCAGAATAAACTGATTCTTCTGTGAATACCTTCCCAACAGACTCAGAAACTTTCTCTGTGCATGAGGATGGAAGTGAATCTCAGCGTTGTCTAAGCAAAACACTGTCTCAGAAGAGTCGATTAGATGCGTCAGAAATACAATGAATTCTGAAATGCCGGCTCCTACTTTCTCGATTGTAACATCATAGTCAATATCCGGCTTCTCTACCCAAACTTGAGGATTTTGTCGTGATGGTCGTCTCACGTCCAGAATTAGAGATGGATAGAAATCTGTGAAGCTTTCTCTTATACGTCTCCATTTTCTCAACTGCTCGGTTGTCCCGTTCTTAAGAGTGTTCAGCAAGGAAGCTACTTGTGTGCCATCAAATGATTCAGCCACACTTTCATCGCCCCCACTTGGTCTCAAACGAAACTCTGGGAAAATTTTGAGCTTGCTTCTTAGGAGATTTGTAAAGAAATTTTCAAGATTAATTCCAATCTCTATCGCGGTTTTGTATTCCGGGTTTGAAACTTTAAGGAGTTCCTCAATCACCTCTAAAAAGTTACTACCCTTTAACGAACGCGAATGACCGGTCTGCCAATGCCTTTCGTCATCAATCCCCTTACGAGGGCTGAGTCTGTATATACGGTTACCCTTTACAGGGTAGGGTCCAATTTTCGTTTCAAATATAGCTCCAAATCGCCTGTAGGTTATTTCTGGAAAGTCTTTGCTTTGAAAGCTGATTATTTCTTCTCTATCTGGAGCTTGATGTAAGATGGGCTCAAGGAATGATTCAACTTCTGTAGGGTCTAAACTGAATACTATTTCTACTGAAGGCGCCTGAGATTGGTCACCTGCAAAACGGTTCTCACGGGCGTCACCAACTCCGCCCTTTGCATATCTTAGCGCATGAAAAATCGTGGATTTTCCGGCGTTGTTCTTGCCCGCGATTGTATTTATTCGGCTTCCCAGGTCTAATTCAGCTCCTTCTGAATCATAACTCCTAAAATTTGAGATTCTGAGTTTTTTCAGCTTCATCCTCAACACCTTGTAAAGTGTGCTGTTCACTAAGGATTAACGTGTTGTTGAACGCTGAATAACGTATGATTTGCACTTCAGATTAATCTTATGCTGATTGCCAGATGCATGCATGCATCACTTGTCATGGTCTTACACATTCCGCTTTAGGTCTATATGGTCTTTTCTTTTTTGGCTTGCTATGTTTCTTACATTTTTTAATGCAAACCCATACGCCTTGTTGAATTTTCCAAACGCAACCACAAAGGTCTTTTCTAATTTGTTCACTCATCTCTCGGCATACTCACAGTTTATGCATTTTCGGCGTTTTTTGTCCGTCGTTGAAAATTCCTTTCCACAAAGTTCACAGATTTTTTCATACAATGGCACGTTCTTTCACCTCTCTTCTTTCGTCCGTAACCATTCACCATTAATATCATCGGTCATATGAAGCGTTGCATGCATGCCAAATCTTGACGAAAAATGAGTTAGGAACATGATATTTTCCTGTTTCGATGCACATTCCTGTTCTTGCTCAAGCGTCACTTCATAGCTCTTCTCCAGGTTAGAAACAGTCTGATTACGTAGATGGCTGCTGCTCCCGTAAAGCACCAAACACACAACATGTGCACCCACAATCCAGGTAGTGAGCTACTGCTTAAGAAGGGGTTGAAATCCAGCGGGTAGAACGGTCGGATGTCCCTATGCATCCTTGAATCGAGTAGTATATGGATGTAGATGCCAGTCAAGGAGGCTAGTAGGATTTTCTTGAACGTTGATTTCTGCTCAAGCTTGAAAAACGACAATAAAGGCGAAAGAGATTCTCTAACTTTGCTCATCACTGCAGCCAGAAGAAATGCGACGATGGTTCCTCCTAAGAAAGAATGAAAGAAACCGTGAAGCGGATAGTCCAAGTCAAAGATTAGAACCATAACCGGTTCCACATCAACGATGACGCTGGCAACCAAGAATGTGGCGAAATCGATGTAACTAAGGAGTAACAGCCCAATCAACAACCCAGGGCCCAAATGAAAAGGTGTCAAAGGCATGCAATACGATAGAGAAACGGGCACTATAATCTTTTTTGTGCAGTTTCAACATCGTCTAGGTTACAAGCCTATTACAGTAAGAGCCGCAAGAAGGGCGATAGTTGTTATTGCGTCAGCCAACGAGCTTTCAATAGGAATCACAAAGTTATCTGGGTCCCATCCTTTTCTGTATGTAAGTACCCCTATAGCATAAGCGATAATAACCATGGACAAGGCAGCCAAGATGTTTGTGACAAAAAGTAGCACCATGAATCTTAAGAACTCAAATACGACCATCCCTTGCGTAACCCATGAAATTATAGAGTAAAACATAAACATCACAAGCGATGCCGTCCACGCACCACCTATCTCATTTAAATGCTGCTTAATCGATGAAAAGGACGACTTGAGCGTTCCCAAAACCAGCTTTGTAGTGGCAGTTGAACCCACAATGGAACCTACTGCTCCTATGGTATCAATCAACGCAGGATAGACAACGTATATTCCAGGCATATCACCGGCAACTCTAGTAATCCTAGTGAGAAAAGAACCTGTAACGTTTACAATAAAAGCCACGGATACAATGGTAAGAAAGGATTCCTTAATCGTCGTGACAAAATCCTCTTCCCGGATATCCCTAAACACAACGTAGGACACAAGCAATAGAAAAACAAGGTTGACAAGCCAGATTAAATAGTACCCTGCATAGCCTGACGAGAAGGAAGCATTCAACACTAAGATGTAGCATATGGTAACAAAAACGTCGGCAATAGTGGAGATCACAGGGTACACAACAACATCTGGATCTAAACCGCGCCTAAAAGACAAGACCGAAACAGCCACTGTAATCGGAGAAATGAGTGCAAGTGACAAAGCCATGGTCGCAGTAACGACGCTTAAAATAGCGATAGAATTCATAAAATCGATTCCCCAAAAGAATATGCCAAATAGCGAAGCAACTATCCCCAGCATAATGCTGCATTCAAGTGTCAGTACGATGGTTGCCCGCCACAGCGTGTAGAATTTTCTCGTGTTTTTGGTGAAGCCAACCCTCACGGTTCCTATATGTAAGCCCGTGCTAAGGCGACCACTGAATAAACCGCCTATAACCCCTCTCATGCTTAGTATACCTGGATATATAGCAAGAGCCCACGGGTGTTCACCAAAGAACTCCATGTGCAGTGATAACATTATTCCGGCTAGAATTGCACCTAGAATGAATGATAGCGAAAAAAGGGACTGTTTGAATGGTTGAGCAAATCTATTGAGGTTGATCTCTGGAAAGCGGAGTAAGTTTCGCTGAACTCTCTGGGCAGATAACGCGCCTTCTCTTTCGATTCGCACCAGTGTATCGTTGTCTATTCTGTGAACCGCCATCGTCATCACACCCACTCTCTTCCATCTCATGTCCTCTCCGCTCTTCGGATAACGCGTTATCGGGGTAGACGATGCCCGTAAATATGCCTCTGCCGGTTTCTGGAACCAACCATGAATCAGGCTTGCCAGGCTCTAACACTATTTCTTTAGCTCCTTGCGTTCCCAAAGAGTGTTAAAACTTCATAAACTTACGTTCTTAAAGGCTTTTTTGTCGACCTCAACATCTGAGTGCTGTTAAGTCGTAGACCTTTAATGTAGGTGATGACTAGAAAAACGTTTTTCATTAACACGGACAAGTTGACAGAAAACATTGTCTTCAAGGGAGAATTTTCGACAGAAGACAGGTCAAATGTTTCGCCGCCTCCTTTAGTTCTGCTGTTAATCCTTCTCCGAAGCTGGTGTCCTTCGGCTGTATCACGAGGAGCACGATCTTAGCACCTGTTGTTTTTGCGAGGTACTTGCAAAATATTTGGAGAGGTAGCGCATGGGTTGATATTGCTGTCTGAGTTGCCATTTGATATGGGTCTATGAGTTTTGAGGAACCAGACTCTTGATTTAGAATACCCGCGTCGATGAGTAGTATATGTGTGGGTTTGAACTTGGTTATCGGTCCTATGAAACTCTCAGGAACGGTTTCACACTCTAACAAGTAAACAAGCTGCGAAACTTTTCCACGCAGGTTTCTTACAATTTTGACTCCAACAAAATCGTCTTTTCTAAGCGGGTTTCCAATACCCGTGACTACAACCCTTCGAGCATCAGAAAGCCAGCTCTGCAATTTGTCCTCAAGTTCGTTTGTGTCTGTTGCATACTGCTTTTTCATTTGTCAGTTCTCTTTGTACAAGCATAAAAAGGATGCAGGGGTTATCTTCTCAGAGTTTTTAGCAGCTTCTTATCAGAGTCGTATATTTTCACTTCAAGAGGCATCTGACCAACAGCAAAATGGGTGGCACAAGCCATACAAGGATCATAAGCTCTGAACGCCATCTCCACCCTGTTTAACAACCCCTCATTAACTACACCATTCTTTATCAAACCTTTCGCAGCGTCACGAACAGACATGTTAATGGCTGCAGAATTGTTGGTTGTAGCTACTATCAAGTTAACCTTCTTCACTAAAGCATCTTCGTCAAGAATATAATGATGGATTAGCGTGCCTCTCGCTGCCTCCACAATCCCTACACCCTCACCAGGCGCACCCACTGGGTTCCTAACATCCTTACCTGTAATCCCTGGGTCCTGACTGAGCTCCAACGCTGTTTCAGAAGCGTTCATTAATTCAATCAACCTCGCCCAATGAAAAGCCAAAGTAGAATGCACAGGCTTACCCAACATCTCATACATCCTCTTAAACTCTTGTTGTGCCAAAGGCGTCGACATACCCTCAGAAGCGTTGAGTCGCCCAAGCGGGCCTACACGAAAAACTCCACTTTCAGCACCGTCTACAAAACCTTTCCAACCGACCTTCTTGAGGTACGGGAACTTAACGTAAGTCCACGGCTCCACATGTTCCTCGATAACATCTAGATACTCATTTGGAGTAAACTTTACGAATTCTCTGCCTTCTGGATCTACAACTCGCACTTTTCCATCATAGAAATTAACCTTGTTATCATCATCGACGAGACCCATGTAATAGGTTCTCATAGTGTAAATGTCGCTTTTAATCAGATTCACGTAATCTTCATTCTTCAAAACCACATCGTTAAACAAGCTGAGACTAAACTTAGCAAACTCCACACAGGACTTTGCCATCTTCTCAATCTCTTGCCTATCCTCCTCACTTAAGGAACTTGAAATCCCCCCGGGAATTCCGCAAACAGGATGAGTAGCTTTACCGCCTAGAATGGCAGTTATCCTCTGTCCATACGCTCTATGCTTAATAACTTCCTTACCTACGTCCAAACCAGCTTTCTTAATCACGCCTAAAATGTTTCTTTCAGCAGCAGGCGCGTCAGGGCCCACAATGAAGTCTGGGCCTCCTAAGAAGTAAAAGTGCAGTATGTGATCGTAGATAATGTAGGCACAATACATTAGCTCTCTAAGCTTTTTGGCAGTCGATGGCGGATCAACTTTGAATGCCATGTCCAAAGCTTTAGCAGACGCGAAATGGTGGGCAACTGGGCAGACGCCACAGATTCTAGTGGTTATTATGGGTAAATCTTCTGCTCTTCTTCCTTCACAGAACTTCTCGAAGCCTCTCAGCTCAGGTATTATCATATAAGCGTTCGCAACGTTCCCTGCATCATCTAAGAATATGTCAATCTTACCATGGCCTTCAAGCCTCGTTATCGGGTTAATGGATATTCGCTTCATTTCTTCATCACCTTTCTTCTAAGTATTGAATGTGGCAATGAATACTTATAGAAAGTGCCAACGGGATCCTTGATTTGGTTTATCAATTTCTCCGCGTCAAAGCCTACTTCTTTCTCCTCGTCAATGCCAAGAATCGATGCTAAAGCACTCATCATGGCTGCCCCTTGTTCTGAAACATTGGGACAAGGACCACCACAACCTGTGCAAGGATAACCAACCTTCAAACATTGTGCGCCGCAACCTGCTCGTGTTGCAGGACCCATACAGATAATTCCCTGTTCAAGAAGACATTTCTCAGGCTCCGGCACTTTCTCGTACACTCGATATATCTTGGAAATCTTCTTCTCCTCCTTCTTTAGAGGACATTCGTCACAGACGGACTTTACCGGTGCCAACACTGAGCCTTTAGACGGCAACTCACCATTAAAGATGGCGTCAAGAGCCTTAACTATCAAGTCCACTGGGGGGGGACACCCTGGAACATAATAGTCTACTTCAACGGTTTGGTCGAGCGTTTTCACCGTGTCATAAAACTCAGGCTTATCCAACTTGCCTTCCTTTACTTCAAATGGACTTACTGGCACTACCCCATCCGGATTCTTTGTCGACGGAGTTTCGCAGTAGACTCTCTGAAATATTTCTTTCCTGTCATGCAAGTTAGCCAATCCAGGAATACATCCTTCGTGGGCACATGAACCGAAAGCAACAAGAACCTTTGCCTTTCGCCTAAGCAGTTTGGCCATCTCCTCGTTTTCAGAATTGCGTATGGCGCCATTAAAGAAACACACATCTATGCTCTTGTCAGACATAGCTTCAACATCCTTGTACTTCACGTCGAGGGCTACTGGCCAGAACACTATATCTGCTTTTGCAACAACATCAAGGATTTTCTCGTTTATATCCAGCACCGCTATTTCGCATCCGCCACAACTGGCGGCCCAATAAAAAGCGAATTTCAGCTTTTCTTTTTCCATATGATCACTAGCTACAAATGTTCACAATTTCAGCTGCATTCACTCTGAGTTCTTTCAAGGCTAGTTCCTCTGGGGCGATGCCCATGCTTAGCCCCAATAGCTGCGGATAGTGTAACACTGGTATGCCAAATTTTTCGTTGAAAGCTCTTTCTATTCTAGGTTGGTTGAGGTCATACATTATGTGACAATACGGACAACAAGTAATCATCGCCTGTGCTCCCACAGCCCTAATGTGATCAAGTTTTTCCCTAGCCAACTGAAGTGGGATTTTGTCGTTTACACCGACTATTGGTGCACCGCAGCACTCCGGTTCATCCATATAGTCCAAGCATTTTGCGCCGGTTACTTGAATTAGTTTCTTGAGAGTTGTGGGGTTTTCTGGGTCTTCAAAACCTATGTACTTTGCGGGACGAACGACGTGGCATCCGCTATGCTGCACCACGCGAAGTTG
>JAUWDY010000019.1 GCA_030608565.1 Candidatus Bathyarchaeota archaeon
ATAAGAAACTATACCAATAACTTAACTTTTCCAACATGGATGGGCTCGCTTACTCAGAGAAGAAAGAAACTGCTGTATCTCAGCATTTTCGAACTTGGTGCACTATCAATCCTCATTGGATTCTATTTGATTTCAAGTTTGTATGTATTTGGGTTGTGGCTATTTATTTCTCTACTCATTTTGTATACGGTCATCACAGTTGGTCCAATTGCTAATCTAAAGAAAACCATAAAAGAAAACCCAGAAGTTTTTTCCAAATTCAAAAAGTAACGAATCCTTAATTGACCTAGAAACGCCCTTACCTCATCCAGACAATTATTCTGAGACAAGGCTCTAAAATTTTCTGATACATACCTCTTCTTCTATACATAATGATTAGTTCATTATTGAGAAGCAATAATAGTCAGAAATCATAATCCTCATAGTCTGGATCAATAGACTGAGAATTTCCTTTTCTGGATTCTTATCAATTCTTTTGGTTCTGCTATTATCTTACCACATTTCTCACATTTGGTGAGTTCTAATGGTTCATACATGGGAATTAGAACTGTGACTTTAGGCTCTATCGGATTAGCTTCTTCTATGAAAATCTTGTTTACTGAAACTCTATTCCAATAACCTTCTTTTTTTGCTTCTATGACCACTGAGCTAATGAAGTCGATAGGCTATTTTCCCACTTTCGTTCATTTTTGGTATAGTTATGGTGAATTGGACTCCTTTGCCTACTTTACCTGTTTCTTTGATAGTCCAACCATATACTTCGCACATTTGCCATATTAACCATAATCCGTAGCCTGTGCCTTTCCCATATCCTTTCTCGAAAATCGTCTCTTTCTCAGCCTTGGGTATTCCCACACCATCATCTTCGTAGACCAGTCTCATTTGGTCCTTGCCAACTTCATAGAATATCCTAATTTGACTGACTCTTTCACCATGCCTTAGCGAGTTGTCAATCAGATTGTAGAAGAGTTGTCTCAGTAGTGAATCTGCCAAGAGTTTCAATCCTTTACAGTCACTCATGACTTTTACTCCTTTCAAATCTGAAGAGAGTGATACTGCATCTTCAACGCTTTTCTCCACATCTATGTAAATTAGTTCTTCAACTCCCAACTTCTCATAGTTTGAAGTGAAATCAAGTATCCTTTCCATCTGCCCGCAGGATGAGTTAACGTCTTCCAAATACTCCGAAGTTTTACTGTCACCTGTTAGCGTCTGTCTAGCCAAGTAAACATTGTTTGTGATTGTGGAGAGTTTGTTTCGCACATCATGCCGAGTCAACTTGCCAACAACGCCCAACTTTTCGTTAAGAATCTTCAATTTCTCCAGTGTCTTCTTTCGTTCAGTGACATCACGGGCAATACCTAAAACCAGAGTTTGACCATTGATTTTCACTGGAAACGTCCTTATTTCCACTGATGCTTGAGCACCGTCTTTTCGATTCAAAACAAACTCGTCTGGTCCAGTGGGTTTCCCAAGGGCATTTTTGGCCAAAAGCTTGGCTGCTTTCGGGATCTGCCTTCGACGCAGTAACCCCAACTTTAGGAAAGTCTTTCTGACTAATTCACTTCTGTTATAACCAGTTAATTCTTCTGCAGCTTTGTTGCCGTCTACGAAATTACCTGCCAAGTCATTCAGATAATAGGCGTCAGGTGCAAATTCAAACAGTATTTTTAGCCGCTCCTCTGAGCTTCTTAGTTTTTCCTCTGCCTTCTTGCGTTCGGTAATATCCAGCAACTGAGCTACAGTCTGCATCATACCTCTGCTATCACGCATGACGGTAGATTTGATTTCAACATCTCTTTCCTGTCCGTCCTTCCGAACAACCTTAAACTCGTAAGTTGAAGTTACTCTTTCTCCTTTCTGTCTACGCAGATAGCGATCTTTAACAAGATTTTTGCTCTCTTCAGAAAGAAACTTCATGAAACTGTGTCCAACTATTTCCTCTTTTGAGTAGCCAATAATGTGACTTGTCTCATCATTTGCATAGGCAATCATGAATTTGTTATCTATCATTACAATGCCGTCATGGGAATTTTCCACAATGGAGCGAAAACGCTCCTCACTTTCCAGCAGCCTCTCTTCTGCTTTCCTGCGTTCCGTGATGTCTCTGGCTACACCTACAAAACCTATCGGGTTACCCGAGGAGTCTTTGAGAACGCTTGCGGAAAGTTCTCCAGTGTATTTTTCTCCATCTTTTTTTAGGAAAGTGTATTTTACGTTTCTTATTGTTCCTTTTTCGAATGTTTTCTTGAGGTTTTTCAAGGCTCTTTTACGGTCTTTCTCTGCAATAAACTCGAAACTACTCTTGCCAAGCAGTTCTTCCTTTGACGTGAAACCAGTCAGCTTCCATGCTGCTTCGTTACAGTCAACTATCTTTCCTTCCAAATCGCTTACTGTTACACTGTCTGGAGAAGAAGAAAATATAGCACTTAGCCTCTGTTCTCTTGTCCATACTTCCTTGGTTGCTCTTTTTCTCTTTACCGTTTGACGTATGCCATGAGCTAATTCATAGTAGACTGTTTCTGGTTTTCCAATTTTGTTGACGTATTGGTCGGCTCCCAGGTTCAATGCCCTAATGGCTACTATTTCCCTGCCTTTTCCAGTGAAAATGATAAACGGAATGTTGTTCTCGCTTTCTCGCAGTTCCTTCAAGAATTGCAGACCGTGTTTTCCCGACATAATATAGTCAGAAACGATCACATCAAACTCTTTTTCCTTCATTTTTTCCATGGCTTCTTCAACAGAGGAGGCAGTTTCTACCTCGAATGCGCCTTGCATTTCCAAGATTTGCTTCGCAGTTTTCAAAAAGTCAAGCTCATCATCAACATGTAAAACACGTATCGGCGCTTCCTCAGTTAAGTCAACAACAGCCTTCGATAAAAACTCAACAGTAGATTCAACCATCTAAACCAACTTCCTACGGCTACGTCCATGAACATTGAACTTTCCACTCTGAAGTTTTATGCCTAAAGGCTAAAAGAGTTATGAAGTCAGCATATGAATTGTCAAT
Source organism: Candidatus Bathyarchaeota archaeon (assembly GCA_030608565.1). Classification (GTDB taxonomy): domain Archaea; phylum Thermoproteota; class Bathyarchaeia; order Bathyarchaeales; family Bathyarchaeaceae; genus SOJZ01. The sequence goes on from JAUWDY010000019.1 coordinate 3,011, forward strand.
TATCAACAAACAGAAACCATTGAACTCAGAAAGGTAAAGCCAGAAAGTTAGGTGTTATTTCTTCTTAAGCAAATATACTCCTTTTTCACTTCGATATTTTACTTGTAAGTCCTTAAGTTCCCTAACTTTAATTCTTTGTCTTAGACCAATAGATACTATTGAATCTTTTGTACCTTCATAGGTAATCCTTGCACTACTAACGTCTGCTTCTAAGAAATCATCTATTACTGCATCATACTTTGAGCCTTTCCTTCCTAACTTCTTCATCTTTGGTACTTTCTCAGGGATAATTTCGTATTTCTTTTCACTCATTTTTGTATTCCCTCTGATACGCTCAAATCTTTTCGTAAATATAAATCCCTATTAAAACTAATTTGTTAATAGTTTAATGTTTACATGCTTATCAATATTATAATTTCTTTTAAAGTATCTCATTCTTGTTCCCTTTAGGAATTGTGCTTTTCTCCATGAAGTCATTATTAATTCCCTTTCTCCATTAAAACACTTGGTATAGGTATTTTCATATTAGGAAACAATTCTTCCTCTATCTCCTTATCTGTCATATTCCAATTATACATAGCATATCCATCTTTACTAATCCTCTTATACTTAATCCATATAGGCTTTAACTCCTCTAATATCCTTAAGTAGTTTTCAAGTATCCATTTATTCTCACTCTTCTTAGTTGGATTATCACCTAATGCTTTGCAAGAATGATACTTTATATTATCAGTAAACTCTTTCTCCATATATTCATCCATCATTAAACCTAAGTCTATCCACTTCTTACCCACTTTAAGCTTTGAATATCCAAATGTCTTAATACCAAATTGATTAAGATATTCCATTAGAGGCTTAATTGTTTTAAGAGACATACCTCTTTTCTTTATCTCTCTGTATAGTTTCAATTGAGTATCAGGAATATTCTTTAAACTCATTAGTTCATCTACAATCTTCTCTGTTAGGAAAAAGTTTGCTGTCGCACTTTTTCCTCTTTCTTCCTCTATTATCTGAGGATGTAAATTCTCAAGTCTCCTTAGAATCTGAGAAACTCTACTTTTACTTATTGCATACTTTTCTCCTATCTGAATATTTGTTAATCCTTTCTTTCTATCCTCATCTAAGAATAATGCTTTCTTGATAGGATTAGAACGCCCTTTAATGTTATTACTCCATAAATCTCTTTTAGCCTCTTCCTCTGTTAAGTTCTGAATATCAATATACTTATTTGGTATTTCAGAAATACCTAAGTCTTTACAGATACTAAATTTCTGATGTCCGTCTATTAACTCATATAATCCATTATCTAAAGATCTAATTACTATCATTTTAGTAAACCATTTCTGTTTATTCTTAATTCTGTTATTTACATCATTCTTTAAAGCATTATATTTCTCTAAGGTTAAGACATTAAAGTTAAATGGATTTTCCCTAATCTTTTCAATTCTCATTCTTCTCCCCCTCTCTTTATTTTATTCTTCTAATTTCTTATACTTCTCTCTGAGCTTCTTTATTGCATCTCTAACAAAACTACCTAAGTTGATATGGTGTTTCCTTAGCCATTCAATGTCTTCCTGTTCTATAAGAATTGTAGTTCTTCTCTTCATACATATTACCATATTCTAAAAGCATATACATATTTATAAATATATTATTTGACAATCGAATATTTGTATGTTAATAATTATTTGTCTGATGCATGCTACATTCTGCATATCTATTTTTAATTGTTATGTGAGAGTTGTAGTTTAGAGGATAGAGCATAGAATATTTAATTGTCTTATTCTTGTCTTATTGTAAGACACTGTCTAACTGTTAGACAAGACTTTACTTCTCTCAATCTTCATCCTTCACTCCTCGCTCCATTTATTTCTAATTTCCTCTGGCGACCTGGGTACAATATAGACTCGCCAATACTCTACCTTTTCTACTACTTCTCCATGTTTCTCTCTTGCATATTCCTCTATCTTCTCTTCTGGATAGTCTTCAACAGGAAGATATTGAGTTATTCTAGGAGGGTTACCGCTCCTAATGCTTATTTCCTCTTCCATATCTTCAAATGAACCTTTTTCGTATCTTAAAGGCAACCAGAACTCTCTTAGATCTTCAGCCAATTCTGGATGAGTAGCTTCTAGAATATCTAGACTAGCAAACATCTTGTTAGCATTCGTTATCATTTTTCCTAATTCTTTAGTTGTTAACCCTTTATCTGTTATCATGTCAGCTAGTTTTCTCTGTTCTTTTTCATCTCGTATCCGTAATAATGCTCTTCCTTTCTCTGATGTAATTGTACGTTTGAGTTCATCTTGTGTTTTACCTTTTAATGTAGAGAGCCTTGGAATTGATAACCCTATATCACTAGGTAAGTTTGATATCTGTAACCTATTCTTGACATAATCTATACTTCCATTAGCAAGTTCTAGAGCTAAATCCTTAGTAGATATTCCTTTGACTATTGCTACTTTAAACAAAGATCCTTCTTCATAAGGTAAATATTCTTTTCTCAATAGGTTCTCCTTCAGTTGTTCCATAGGAGTTGTTTCTTCAAATATACATGGAATGGTCTCTAACCCTATATTCTTACATGCTGTAAGTCTTCTGTATCCTATCTGAAGTTCATATGTATCATTTTCTAATCGCTTTACTATGATAGGCTGTAATAGAGACCTCTTACCATCTTCAATTCTTCTCTTTATTGATAGTTCCATAGAATGCAAATCAGCTAAGTCTCTCTTTCTCCCTTCGGGAGTACGAATCTTATCTATAGGTATCTCCTTTACCTCTTCCTTCTCACTCATTCCTTCTACTTTCCTTTTTCTTCTTGAAATAGATCCTTCATGTTCTCTGTTCAGAGTGTTGACACTCGATTTTAGTTCTCTACCAATCTCTATTTAATTTTAGGTAGGATTTTGGTAGATTCGAGGTAGGAGTTAGGTGGAACCAGTCACATCTAATTCAGGTTTTTTCTACCTTAGGCTTCTATCCTCCTATGGGGAAGAGTATCTACCAATCTATAGAAATTCTTTAAGAACTTCTATTTCATTTCTTAATCATTTTCATATTTCTTTTAGATAAGAAATACCTAGAAATAGTTTAAGAAGAAGGCTATATAGAATACCCATATGAATATTCATATAGAGTACCACTCTACTAATTCGAGTTGTATGTAGTTTTTATTTTTCCTCAAACTCTCCTTAGAGGAGAGAACTACCCTTACACTTCAGCATCCACATTCACTCTGAAGGTTCAAGTGTTCTTCCGATGCTATTCATAGTATCTCTAAAAAGAGATACAGAGATGATTAGTCTCAATTATGATATAGTAAAAGCATCTATTTAAATAATAATTATGTCCTAAGTGTCCTACTTTTATTCCTCATTAGTTTATAATGCCATATTTTGAATCTAAGACTTATAATAATATATTACCTTCTTCTATGCTTGTAATTACTATATCCATATTTCTAAGAATACTCAAATGTTCATAACATCTTAAAATTCTGATTGTCGAATATTTCTCTCTATGTAGATATCCCACTGTGGGATATACATGCATCATAAAAAAAGAAGGATATGGAGACATAAAAGGATAGAGGGAATTTAAGGGAATAGTGTTAGTTCTGTTTTGGTTCGTTTAGGATTAGATAGCTCTGTTGTTTTAGCGTTATTGAATGCTCTCTGTATCTCTTTATTGACTATTTCTGATATTGCTTCCTTACCCTCTTCTGTATTGAGGAAATTTACCAAATCCTCTTTGCTCATTACTTTTTTATAGACTACCTGAGATTCAAAAATCCTCACTTGAGGTAACACAAACTTTCTGTATCTCTCTCTATGAACTTCCACTGTATCCTTGTCGAAATAGTGTTCATCATTATTCTTTAGCTTGTGTCCCATCCAAAAATGAACATAGTCCAATCCACTACTTGAGGCTCTGTTCCTAAAGTATTTTCTCAAACAGTATAATCTAAGTTTGTTAGGTTTACCTTTAGTTCCCTTTGCTTGTAGCTTAAGTTTCATAGCTGTCTTCTGAAATGCTTGACTATAATTTTTAGGGTTTGAGTGTTCACTTTTATTTGCTTTAGTTCCTCTGATCTGAATGATATAACATTCATCATTCAATATTCCACTAGTCTCTCTCGTTTTAAGCATCCTGTGCAATAGGTTTACTGTCTCTTGTCCTACAAAGGTGTAGTAGTTTGCGTATTTACCTTTAGCTATCTCCTTTCTAACCACTATTCTCAGAGGAATTGTGTTAGCTTCATAATCTTCTTTAATATCCTTATACTTCAATCGTGCAATAGTGTGAGGTCTAAGTCCTCCCTGTAGCATAAGGTAATATGCTAAAGAATTCCTTAGGTTGCTCTGTCCCAATATTGCCTCTATCTCATGCTTCTCTATAGGTCGATTATGATATGTTACTGTAGCTTGAGGTAGTATAGCTCTAATATTAGCTTCTAAGTATCTGTTGAAGAATGAATATATCGGAACTAACTTAGCGCCAATAGTCGCCTTAGTATAATCTTGTTTCTCTAAGTATGTCTGAAACACCCTAAGCAGTTTTCTCACTTTCTTTCCAAAAACTTTCTCTTTTCCGTATGTGTGTATACTGTTCCACTCATTAGCTATATCAGATAGACTAACTTTCGTAACATCACAAAATTGAATAATATTTCTCTCATAGTTGTCTCTTGTCTTTTTACTATCACTATTTTCTAGAGATATTTGATTTATCCACTCATCTAATATTTCCATATCTTTTGTATTCATTTCTTTTTATCACACTCCTATTATAATAATTTATAAAAACATCTTTATAACTAAGGTTATCACAATAGCTACACTTTTTTAAGTAGCTACTCTTAAGTGAAACGGCTATTTGGCAAATAGATAGGCGCGCGAAGACATGGCGATCATTGAAACAACAGACCTAACGTACACATATCCAGCTGGGACAAAATTGTCTCTTCAAGACGTGTCTATAACAGTTGAACAAGGAGAATTTGTGGTTCTCACGGGTCCCAGCGGTGGTGGGAAGACAACTTTATGCCGATGTTTTAACGGACTTGTTCCTCATTTTTATGGTGGAAAACTTGAAGGAAACGTGGTAGTCACAGGTCTCAAGGTGGGTGAACATTCAATCTATGAGCTTGCTCGGCATATTGGCCTCGTTTTTCAGAACCCAGAAAACCAGCTCTTCGCATTATCTGTTGAAAAAGACGTGGCTTTTGGACTTGAAAACCTCGGGATACCCAGAGGTGATATTAGAAAACAAGTTGACTGGGCTCTTGAAATAACAGGTATAACTGACCTTCGAGAGAGACCGCCGCACGAGCTTTCTGGAGGACAGCAGCAGCGTGTAGCCATCGCATGTGTACTTGCGATGCAGCCAAACGTAATGATTCTTGATGAACCAACATCTTTTATCGATCCAGTGGGTGCCCAAAAAATCTTCGACGTGATCAATGAGCTGAACAAAAAACTGGGCATCACAGTCATCCTCGTTGAACACCGATTGGATTTGGCTTCAAAATATGCAAATCATGTTATAGTGATGGATGAAGGAAAGGTGGTGTTAGACGGTGAGCCTCGAGAGGTGTTTAACTCTGATAGCGCCCGTTTGATCGGCGTTGGGATTCCTAAAGCAACCAGACTTTACCAGATTCTCAAAGAAAAGGGAATATCCCTCAAGAAGGTACCGGTAAATTCGGAGGAAGCATCTCAACTCTTACGGGAGGTCTTGACGCATGATCGCGGTTAAGGATGTTTATTTCACCTATCCAAACGGCGTTGAAGCTTTAAGCGGTGTTTCTCTTGCAATTCGAGACGGAGAGTTCATTGCGATTATGGGCCAGAATGGTGCGGGAAAAACAACCCTAGTGAAGCATATTAACGGATTGTTGAAGCCGACGAAAGGAGAGGTTGCCGTTGATGGAGTTAGCACTCGGAAGGTGAGCGTGGCCAAACTTTCACGAAAGGTAGGATTCGTGTTTCAAAATCCAGATCATCAGCTTTTCTGCGAGACTGTTGAAGATGAGGTTGCCTTCGCTCTTCGAAACTTCGGCTTTAAGGAACAGCTCATAAAAAAACGGGTAACGTGGGCTTTAAGTCTTTTAAATTTGACACGGTATCGTCAAACGTCTCCTTTCATGCTTAGTGGGGGTGAGAGAAAAAGGGTTGCCCTAGCTTCGGTTCTTGCATGGAATCCTGACATTGTGATACTTGATGAACCAACGATTGGTCAGGATTATCAGCAAAAAGAGAAGTTGAGACAGTTTATTGTTCAATTGAACACGCAGGGAAAGACTGTGATCATTGTCACCCATGATGTTGAATTTGTGGCCGAATGTAATCCTCACGTAATTTTGATGGCTCAAGGAAAGATAGTGGCTGAGGGCGGCGCTAAGGAAACTTTAACCAACCGTGACTTAGTTACGCAGGCGTTTATTGTGCCTCCGCAGGTTTCACAGATATTCTTTGAGCTTTCAGATTTGAAGTTGCCCACCAACGTGATTGATGTCTATGATGCAAGAAAAGTTCTGCTTGATCGTTTAGAGGTCTCCTCATGAGCGTTTTTGACGGCTTCAAGTTTAGAAGAGTCTATTCTCCGATTCACCAGCTGGATCCACGAGTCAAATTCTTCTATGTTTTGGTGATGTTCGTGATTGCGATCATGTTTAATCAGTTGCTACCTCTCATTCTGTTGTTTTTCATTCAATTGCCATTTGTGTTTGTGGCTGGTGTTCAGCGGGAGTGGGTTCGATCTCTAAGAGGGGCTTTATTCTTTGCGATCATGATTTTTCTGTTCAACTTTGTTTTTCAGTATTTCTGGACTGAATATCCTCTACCTCCGTCCCCATCTCTGTTGGAATATTCTATCGCCATGACCCTTCGTTTCATCGTATTAATTGAATCCTTCTCTATGTTCTTTCTCACAACCTCCCCAGACCATTTAGGATTAGCATTAGAGCAAAGTCATGTACCATACGAGTTTTGCTTCGCCTTCACCACCGCCGTTCGCTTCGTTCCAGTTTTGGCTGAGGAAGCTCAAACAATTATGGATGCTCAGAAGGCTAGAGGGCTGGAACTTGAACGCGGGAACTTCATTAAAAAAGTGAAAAACTACATTCCCATTCTCATTCCACTCATCGTTAGCGCAATCCGTAGAAGCTTGGAGCTTGCTGAAGCGATGGAATCTCGAGCTTGGGGCGCAACTGAAAAGCGCACGAACCTCTACGTGCTTAGGGTGAAAAGAGGAGATTACCTCCTAGCCCTCATTTCTGTCTTGATACTAATCTTTGCTGTCTACGTTTGGATTTTCCATCGTGAACAGATTCCACTGCTAACCAACTTCTTGGCTCCCTTAGAATTGACTGTGACCAAAATATCCTAAAAGCCCTAAGATCACAACTCCAAGGAACGCTGAAAATAAACCAACTTTCTTGCAGGGGTTCATGGGTCTATTTTTTTCTCCGCCTTCTTTGCTTACTTACCCTACGCTGTTTTTTCTTTTTGGTTTTCCCAGTCATACCGTGGTGCCTTTTACTTCCCATCGCTAACAAACCCTTTACTCTGTGAATATCTCAATTCAATCGACACTGTTCCTTCAGATAATCCGATATATTTAGCTATCTCAAGTACTGTAAACGTTTCCATAACAGGTCATATGATACGTAACATAGTATCAGGCAAAACAATGCTCCGCAAGCATATGTACGCACGCAAAAAGTGGAAAAAGAAGGAGGTGCGTCGTGAAAAACGGAAGAGGAAGCGTCGACATAAGAGGTATAAGTAAGCATATCTTTGTTATCCAACTGTTGACCAAAAGTCGTGAGAAGCATCGAAAAAAGGCGTTTGTGACTACTTGTTTCTGAGGGGATGAGGCGGATTAGGGATAAAATCTGTGAAATAGGCTATGTCAACAAGATTAGAGATAACATCTTCGACATGAAAAAAGACAGCCTCATTTCCCTGTATGAAGCTTTGAGATCCGCAGATTGTGTGGTTTGTGGCGGTTCTGGGAGATCCCTATATTCATTAAACGCGGCTATGAGTCAAATAGCCACGATGAAGGATTTCAAGGTTATAATCACTCCAGACGATCCAGGTTTTCCAGGGAAAGATATGTATGACGCGGCTGGTGAACTGGAGAAAAGATATCAAAACATCTTGTTATTAATCAATTCTGGAAGCGGAGAATCGAAGGATCCGAAAGCACTTGCAGAAGAACTCGCGAGATACATTGAAGATACAGGCAGCAAGAGATTTACCCTGGGGTTGATAACCTCTCACCCAGCTTCTCCCATAGCAAATATCGTTCGGAAATATGGGAAAGTTGTTGAGATAAAGGGAAGGGCTAGAGAAGAGAGACCGACCGAGGAGTACAGCGAAACCGGTATAATGGGTGACGTATTCGAACTTGAAAGCCTCTTTGTTCTCCACATGTTGACTGAGATTTTATTCCGCAATAGCACTGTAGAGGAAGGTTTCGAACTGTTTGAAGATGAATTCCAGGTTCTCGGAGAAATGATTAATTCCAACGTTGACTCGAAAGTTTATGACTCACTTATTGACATAATGGAAAGACGAAGCGACGTATTCTTGGGTGGAAAGGGCACGGCTGATGAGGTGGTCAAGATGACCGTGATAAGGTTAGCTCACATCAAAAAGTTTCTGGGGGACAATGTCTATATCGTAAGAGGTGTGAACACTCCTCGCCCTAGAGCTGGGGATCTTGAAATTCTAGTGTCTTATTCTGGAGAAACAAAATCTGTGGTTAATTGGTGCAACATTTTCCGAGACTTGAAAGGAGTCGTTTTTTCGGTGACTGGAACCAAAGGTTCGTCGTTAGATAGGAAATCTGATTATAAGATAATGCTTGAAGAGAAGGTTAGGCCGGGACAGCCAAGAAGGTTTTACATGAGAGCTGCGTTTGTGTTGAGCCCGCTTCCCGTGAAGTTGGTGGAAAGATTAAGAGAAAAAGGGCTTATTCTGCCAGAGTACATAATAGATTGGTACCACTCCCTGTTCGGATAACTAGACTCGCATTTTTTTCATGCAAACATAACCTTTGGACTTTTTTGAGAAGTGGAGGCGCACTTACAGGTTCGCGGTCTAAGTGTCAATCCTTTGAAATATGCAGATATGCACATGCATTAACTATCATTGAGTAGAACATATTTCCACAAACTTCTTATCACACATTTAGACACTATAAGCTGAAGCTAAAATCAAAAAGAGGAAGGAATGGACAAACTTGAAGAGAAAGTTATTTGCACCAATCGCAATTGCACTACTACTGATAAGCATCTTCACTGCACTGCCCTTAGTTACAGCACACGCACCAGTGATACTAACAGTTGGAGACATTCGCGCCGCCCCTGTCAGCGTACGAGCAGAGAGCCAGTTTAGAATCAATGGAGCTTACCCACCAGGCCAATGGTATACAGACTATGCAGGTGGGATGGTCGCATTTGACATGGACATGATAGACGTAGAACAGCTCACCCACGAACAGAACAAATGGTATGGCAAAGGCATCCACGTAGCAGTGTTGGACACTGGAATGCTGCCAAACTGGAACTACTTCTTCCCCAAGTCACGGATAGACGCCGACCTAGGCATCGGATTTGTACAAGACCTCGAAACTGGCGAAATCACAACCGTCCCATGGGACGATGCTGTAAGTGGGCATGGAACCCACGTGGCTAGCACGATAATTGGCTACAACTATCATGGATATCCGATCACAGGCGTTGCTCCATTGGCAAAAATCATTCCAGTCAAAGTGTTATCATTCTATGACTATGATGAATGGTCTGCTTGGGGCACATCCGGAATGGTTGCAGCAGGCATCGACTACATCACATCGCTGGTTGAAGATGGAACTCTTGAAGCTGGAAAGATAATCATTAACTTGAGCTTGGGCAGTTCTGTGCCATCGTCTGATATCGAAGGAGCCATTGACCTAGCAATTGCTGCTGGGGTCATCGTGGTCGCATCTGCAGGCAACAATGGTCCCGGTGGCATGGGCTATCCAGGTGGCTATCCACAAGTCATTTCCGCCGCTGCAGCTGGCTGGACCGGACAATGGTATCCAAGTGGCAACTATGGCTTCTGGCTTGAAGATGTACCAGAAGACCTGATGACGCCTGCGCCATTATCTATCTACTTCGGTCCTTATGCTGGCACACAAACATACATCACCTACTTCAGCGCTTGGGAACTTGAGGGGCAAGACCTTGACGTTGCAGCACCAGGAAGCTGGTGTGTTGGACCTTACTGGGATCCATCCGCTGGACCTTTGCCAGAAGATCCAGAGGACTGCTACTGGTTTGTTGGTGGAACTAGCATGGCAGCTCCACACGTAGCCGGAACCGCAGCGCTCATGGCTGAGAAGAAAGGACGAAAACTGGTTCAAAGCGAAGTGGAAGACATACTTGAAAGCACTGCAGACATAGCTCCTCTGACATTTGTGAACGGCGGATGGCTAGGCCCACTTCCATACATGGCGGTCTATGAACTCTACAACGGCTTATACTATTGGACAGAATGGGATGACCCTGCGGTTGGCGCAGGTCTCCTACAGACAGATGCGGCTGTCGCAGCAGTTGCGGCACTCGGACCCCACTAATAGCTGAATCCTACAAACGGAACAAGCAACCACACCCCCTTTTTTGTTTACCCGAATTGAACAGTCAATCAGGGGAATGGATTGGACATGAAAGCGACAAGTTCTCTTTCTACAAAAAAACTCCTGTATATCCTACTCATAATGTTGATGTTTCATTTGGCCACAGCAGGCGTGCGACTGGCTTCCAGTCAAACCATGGGAACAATAAACGGCAGAATAATCGACTTGAATACTGGGCTGGGAATAGCTGGAGCAACGGTGTCCGCAAGCGGTCCATCCCAACAGGTCAACACGACGGACTCCAATGGATATTACACAATTTCTGATATAGCTCCGGGACCGTATGTGATTGTTGCCTCTGCTTCTGGATATCTCAGTCAGACATACAAGCTGTTTTTGCGTGAAACTGCAAATCCCCCTCTTCCTGATTTCAGGTTACACCTGCTATCGATAATAGGCAGAGTTTACGATTTGTCAACACCCAGTATTGGAATAGCCGAAGCCAACGTTACAATAGGCGGTCATTTCGTCTTCACCAACTCCACCGGATACTACGAGGTGCTCGATCTATCAGACGGATCATATACAGTTGCTGCCACAGCGCCCGGTTACACTAACGAAACTCAGCAAGTCACCGTGTCTACAGGAATATCCGCTGTGGCGGACTTCGAGATAAGCCAAGTTGCATCTGGCTCAATTTCTGGAACAGTCACGGACTCCTCAACTAGGCAAGCTCTCTACCAAGCCACCGTGAGAGTTGGCAGAGGATCATTTGAAAAGCTAGGCGTAACTGATCAAAATGGGGAATACATAATCGAGAATGTGCCGGCGTGGCCCTTCTGGACAATCGATGCCTACAAGACGGGATACGTGGCTCAGTCCACAACAACTGAGGTGCAACCTGGAGGAGTGCCTATACTTGACTTTGCATTAACTCCATTCGGAATAATCAACGGAACGGTGAAAGATCAAGCTACAGATCAGCCCATTGCAGGGGCACTTGTCAAAGTGGATTCAGCATTCCTCGGCACCACAGACTCTAACGGACACTACACCATGTTTGTGCTTGCGGGAAGATACACAGTCACGGCTTCAGCCCCAGGATACGCCAGCGAGTCACAGTCGAATGTTAGGGTTTCTGAAGGAGAAACCACCACTCAAAATTTTGCACTGGAAACAATTCCCCCCGGAAGCATCATCGGTAACGTGACAGATGTCAAAACAGGTCGTGGAATAGTTGGAGCCACCGTGACGGCTGACGGCCACACTAATACTACCGACGTGAATGGCAACTATATTCTCTCCAGCTTGCCGTCCTGGACCTACAATGTAACCGTCTCAGCCTCGGGATACGCAAGTGATAGCACCAAAAGAACTGTGCCTTCGGGCGGATCGATAACTGCTGACTTCATGTTAGCCTCGTACACCAGAGTTCACTTGAAGCCTTACTCAAATACTGGAAACCTCGGGCAGTCTTTCAACTTGAACATAAACATCTCAGAGGCTAGGTTCGTGTATAGGTGGGAGGTTTACCTATGGTGGGATCCAGCACTCCTTGATGTTGTAGACGTGGTTGAAGGAGACTTTCTTAAGGGTCCTTTTGGCAACCGAACCACTGAACTCAGTTTTGAAACATACCCGAATGAAGGGGTAATCCATGTGGAAGGATGGTCAACGCTAGCCACGCCTGACGATGGTGTGAACGGCAACGGAACGCTGGCAACCATAACTTTCAAGATCATGACAAAAGGTGCCTGCAACATAGACCTCACCAACGCCATGCTGTGGGATCCAAACGGATTTCCAATGTTCCCAAGCGCAATAGAAGGCGCCCTTTTCGAAACGCGCGTGCACGGGGGTTGCCCCTTTGTTTACGTGTGGAATGGGACCCAATATGTGATCGATAACAATCTTTTGCCTGCCTCTGAGGCGAGTGAAGGAGCTGACGTAGAAGACTACTATAGGCTGGAACAGACGCTTGTTCCACAAAAGGGAAAGTTTTCGTTGATGATCAAGGAGTTTGAGCAGGAACACTCGTACTTCGATCAAGTTAAGCTGATCGCAGTTGATCATGATTCTGATGTGCATGTGGCTGTGAGCTCCACAGGAGAAATCCTAACCTATAGAAATCCTCACGTACCCTTCTTGGCTATCGATGGAGACGGAAACAGTTGTTTAGACCTCCTAACCGAGATAGACGGTGAATACTATGAAGGACACGATGGTGACCACCTCGCTCTAGACTTCGCAGACTTGGATGTTTCTGATGGGGCAAAACTTGTCTTGGTAACAGATTTTCCACCACTGATGATGAAATGGTCAATACACATTCAAACTCACAACTCAGAAGGAGGGTGGATGACAGTCGCTGAGGTTCATCCAAGGGTGAACTGGGCAACCCAGATCGTTGACCTATCCGATTATCTGCCAGATGCCGACGAAGAATTGAAAGTCAGACTCTACTTCACCGCAAATCACAAGATTGATTATGTGGGCTTGGACCTAAGCAAGCAAGCTGACACAAAAGTGCGATACGCCACACTAGTCTCATCAACCCACTCAAAAGAGGGAAGCATGAAGTTGCAGCTGTTGAGAAGCGATGGTGTTTGTGCTGAACTACTACCAGGCGAACAAATACGACTCGCATTTACGCTTCCGAAAAATCCAAAAGACGCAAGAATTTTCATCATCTACGTGAAGGGGCGCTACCACAGAAGCCAGAATTAGACTCATTTCATGTGCATGCATGCTGCATAGATACACATTCTTTTTAATAGCGGAAATATTTCTATTACGGGCAAATAGAGGCTTGCTTGAATGCTGATTCGAGAAGTCATCCTCGAAAATTTCATGTCTTACGAATATGCTAGGATACCCTTTAAACCAGGCGTCAATATCGCTTGCGGACCTAATGGCTCAGGCAAATCGTCCATACTACTTGGGATTTCAGTTGCGCTAGGTCAATCCTACACCGAGCGATCTAAAAAGTTAAGCGATCTCATTCGATGGGGTAAAGACCAAGCACGCGTCACGTTAGTTTTGGACAACTCTCGAAAAAGCGGGCGTCGACCAGTTCCAAAAATCAACAAAGACTACATTTTTTTGACAAGAATGTTGAGGCGTGACGGAAAATACTGGTGCGAATTAGAAAATACGGCTGCAAACAAGAGAGATGTCGAAAGGCTTCTCTCAAAACTCGGAGTTGACCCAGACAACATGCTAATTATTATGCACCAAAACATGGTGGAACAGTTCACAGTGCTCCAGTCTCAAGAAAAGCTCAAGATGGTGGAAGCAGCAGTGGGGTTCGAATCCTACCGCCAAAACGTTTCTAAGGCTCAACGAAAGCTTAGTCGTATTCTAAGCCAAGAAGAGTCGGTGGGCAAGCTCCTCGAATCTGCTGAACAGACGCTAGGCTATTGGAGAGAACAGTACGACAGGTACCAACGGAAAAAACAGCTAAGAATGAAGCGGAAATTCCTTGAACGAGAATCGGCATGGGCCGGAGTTTCAAGGCGTGAGAAAACGGTCACTGAACTGAGAAATCAGGTTCGAGAAAAAGAAAGTGAAATCTCACATATCGAGAATGAAACAGAAATCATTGGCGATCAATTGAACACGCTTCAGGTGAGGCTGGAACAAGCGAAGACAGAATGGCAAAACCTTGCTCAAAAACGATTGAAACTGGAATACGAAAAGGCAAAGCACGAAGTAGGCGTTTCACTGACCAATCAAACCATAGAAAAAACACAATCTTGGTCAGAAATTCGACAGAAAGGAATGAAGGATTGCCTAGACAAAATAACCCAGCTAGAGACGACGTTTCATAAGATTGTAAACCCCATAGATACCAAAACTCGATTTGCAGAACTCAAAGAAACCTGCGAAAATTTTGAAAACACATGGACTCAGCAACTAAACCTTAGAAATGAAAGTTTGAAAGCCTCTATTGAAAACTCCTACGAGCAACTCGAAAAGTTGCGTGTCCAAATCTCGGACGTTGAAGCAAGGGGGGGTCACCTGAATTTCGAGATCGAAGGTACCAACGGGCAACTTTTGGATCGTAAGATTAACCTGGCTTTACTGCAGTATCAAAAAGAAATCGCCACAAAGACTCTCGAAAAACTGAAAAAACAGCTTAAAGTCTCGCTTGCTGATCTTGACGAAACAGTAGAAAAGGCTGAGGCGATAGGTTCACGGATCGTGCCCACGAAAAATATCGCAGAGGTCTTAGACGAAATTCGAGTGACAGATGGGCACCTCGCCGCCCTTGCCGACGTTTCCGAAGACATCGAACGTATGTACGAATCCTACTCTAAGCTTTACTTAGAACTGAAGGAAAAGGCTCAGTTGGTTGCGGAAAACCGTGAAAAAGTCTTGGAAGAAGTAAAGACGAGGATGACAGCGTGGAGAATGGTTATTGAAGACCTCCTAAAGGTTGTCAACCTCCGATACGAGGGAATCCTTTCACAAGCTCAAGCGATTGGAGAGGTTAATTTGGTCAATGAACATGATATTGAAGATGCCGGTCTCGAAATACTCGTGGGTTTCAAGGGAGGAAAACCTGTTCCTCTTAACTCCTACACGCAGAGCGGAGGGGAAAGAAGCATTGCAACCATAAGTTTTCTCCTCGCGTTGCAGCAGCACGTTCGATCTCCGTTCAGAGCTGTTGACGAATATGATGTTCACATGGACCCCAAAAACAGAGAGATTATCGCTAATCTACTTGTTTCCTCGATTAAGGGACGGGATGCCCAATACTTAGCAATCACGCCTAGCCAGATGACGTTCACGGGAAAAGATGTTCACATTATCACAGTTCAAAACGTTGAGGGGACTTCGTTGATTAAAGAGGTAGTCTAATTGTCCGCAAAAAGGCAGAGGAAAAAACTTGGCAGCCAACGTCTTCAACGCGTCATAGCCCTATGCAAATCAATTGAGGAAAGAGGTCTTGATCCTTTCATCGTGGATGTTGACGACATTCTAACGGTTGTTCGAGAATATTTTCCAGAGTGGGAGCTGCCGGAAGAACTCTGCTTAGACTCCGAAGCTATTCACAAACTAGCCTCGGTCATTAAGCTCCAAAGCGACTGGGTGAAGCATCAGTCAACTTCTCTCTACACTGATCCGTTTCTGCTTGAGGAGAAAATACGAAGGCTAAGCAAAGAAGAGCTTGCTAACCTTTTTCTTGAGATTTGGCATCCTATTGTTGAGTTAGAACAAATATCCCCTCACAGCTTGGCTGAAGCCACCAAATACTGGCAAAACCTCCTTCCAATTAGCGAGAGATGGCTAAAAACCTCCCCTCTAGAAACTGAAACTGGAGCCACAACAAGGGAAGAGCTAATCAAGCAGAGAATACTCGCTGAAAAAGCTTTCTCAGAAGAGTTAGAAATGTTTTGGGAAGACTTGAAACAGAAGGTCGACGATGCGGGCAAGATTCGATACTGGGATTTTGTTGGCGCCGACACGTATTCTGAAACGATAAAGCGAGCGTATATGACGAGTTTTCTTGTAACATATGGATATGCAACCTTGGAAGTGCATCGACTAGAGGAAGAGATTTTCATTAAACCCTTCGAAAAACCAGCGTTTATGATCGGGAAAAAGCAGTTGATCTCTATTCCCGTTTCTGTGAGTGTCGAAGAATGGATGAAGTGGAAAAGAGGCGAGCAGGATTGAGGCGAAAAGGGTATTACATGAGAAAAATTAAGAGAGCCACGCATCTCCTATTTTACAAGCATCACAGAAAGCCGGGAGTGAAGGGCTGGGAACTAAGAAGAAGGTTAGGCTCTGACTATCCTAAGGTGCTTGGGATACTGGGCGGTCATTTGGAAAAATTGGATTTACAAGTGAAGACAGTTTTTGAAGGGGAAAAACCAGTTGAGAAACCGACTGTTCAGCAGCTGGACAAAGCTCGATTCTATATAACGCTTCGAGGAAGCCTCACGCCAAAAGAGACTAAAATGATGGGTTGGCGCATTGACGACATCGCGGGGCTAGCTACAGCTATCTCTTGTATAATATCAAAGAAAGGAAAGGCACCAAGAGAAGAGGTGGAAGACCTTCTGCGGAACAAGCTTCCAGGCTGGAGGGTAGATATGAACATGAATCGTTACATTCGATCTGGCTACCTAGCTGAAGATGAGAACAAACAATTATACCTCGACTGGAGAACCCGTGCTGAGATTGATCAGAAAGCATTAGTTGACCTTCTTCTGGGAACAGAAAGCTGAAGTTTCTACTTCCTAACTTTTCGATAAAGAAAAACAGCTAAATTCACAACTATCAGTGCGCCAAGGACTAAAAATGGGCTGTTAAGCAAGGAGTCTTCAAAGGATAGTGGAAGTTCGAAAATTATCGTGTCCCCTACAGCGTGGATGTTGCTTGCTGTTGTTGGCAATATGAAGTAACACAATGGATCAGAGGAACTCAACTCGGTGTAGTTACAAAAGTAGGCTCGGTGTATTTTTCCTTCAAGGTCGGTATAATTGAGCATTTGCCATGGGGGCGACGGAGGGGACGGCGGAGCGTGAGATATGGGGCGATCAAAATATTTGGTAAAGTTTAGTGAAAATCCATTCGTTATGTTAACATAGAATTTTCTCCAGTCTGTCCTCAAGTAGTAGGTTCTATTCATTGACTTTGCGTTAACTGTAAAGTTCAGGATATCCGAACCGTATAAATGAAATGTCACACGTATTGACTGTGCTGAGTCGTTGAAAACCAGCGGTTCGGTATAACAATATACTTGCGTTAAATTCTGCTGCCTAAGATTATCTAAGATGATGTTCGGAATGGTTGATTCCACGATCGAATTTTTGGCCTTCTCGTAGATGGTGGCGTTGATTATTCCAAAATCAAAAGTCACATGGAGGTCTTGGTTTACTGTAGTTTGTATAGTCACAAAGGCGTAGGCTGGCGTTACCAAGGTAACGAGTAAGACAACTAAAAGAGAGGTTGCGGCTAGTTCTCGCATTTTTGGCCTTTCTCCAGTTTGTAGATTATATTTGAATCCTTATAAATCATATTCAGATCATATAAAGCCTTGTAACCTCGCTTCGTTTATAGAAAGGACAAAATCACATCTACGAATAGTACAGTAGCGAAGAGGGATGGTGCCACCGTTAATAAGATCAAAAGGAGAAACCTAATCCTTAAATGTTTAGAACATTGGTAAGCTCTGCTCTCTTCATCAGATAAAAGAGCCCAGCGAGGTTCATGATTATGGTCGGGAGCAAGATGAGTACGCTGAAGATGATCCACACGTGAGTTGAGAGCCCGCCGAAGACGAAGGCTTGAATCCATAATGCAAACGCTGAACCAATCTTCACAAACATAGACTTGGTATGAGGCTTAACAGAACGGCTTTCTTAGATGTAGATTATTCCACAATCCCAAACACTAGGCTAGCCAAGCCTCAAACCCCTATTATGAGTGGGAAAATTGGGTCTACGGTCATGTGATCGTATTCCCTAACTCTGGCTGAATGGTATATCTTGCTTTAGACGGCAAACAAAGTGTAACTTCTTCATTAGTAAAAAAGGAAGGGAATCGTCAAGTTTTTAGTGCTTATTTCATCTCGCTTGACATTCGTATTCAATTAACAAAGATGAAGAAAAATACAATTATGGCTATAAGCCACAGTATCAAACCGATCATTACCATGATTTTTCCTTCTTGTCGATAGCGTTTCCTTTCCTCAGTCGTCAATCTCTTGAAGATAATTCTATGGTCCAGCGAACCTGAACCTGGATAAGGATACTTTTGATTTATTGTTGAATGACAGTTCTCCTTATAGTAGATGAAAGAGAGAAGAAACTGGACGCCACCCACAAACACCAAAAAAGCCCCCTCGTACACAAAAATGACGGGAGAAAAAATGTTTGATATCCATAGAATAGGCAAAACGAATAAATTTACAACAGTAACATACCCAAAAACCTTTATCACAAATTTAATCCAACGTACATTTCGCTCAAAAATAAACCTCATTCAGTACCCTTGGTAAAAAAAGTGTCAGAACATATAGGCTTTACTCGGGCTAAAAAACCAGTGACATTCCTACAGATGCTATCTATTGTTTCAAATTGTACTAAAGATTCAAGAAAGAAACTTCTACTAGCCATAAACTTCTGTGAGCTGAAAATGGGCGAGGTCATTTAGAATGGGAACAATAATGCTATCCCTAAGATTATCTCAATAACAAGTAAGAATATTAGACCCATTAATTCGGCACTGAGCGCCCCAAACCAACCTGAGTCATGGTCTTTAATCAAAGAATACCTGATTGCAACCAGCAAAACAAAGAGAAAGATGCAGAGTGCAATGAAAGGTTGAAGGAAAGCGAAACATAAATCAGAAATAATAACCGTCAGAAATGAGATTATAAAAACATTCAGGATGTTCTTAAGTTCTCTCCCAACCACAATGGAGCAGGCTACGTACAAAGCAATTGTCATCACAACGACATTCACCATAAAAACAAGATTGTAAGCAATGAAACCGCAAATAGCTAGTGCTAAAGCACCAAAAGCATAAGGAATTACTCTTGGATTAATCCTGTTTACTCCCTTTTTCTTAGTTTGCATCTCATTTTAAACTGTGCTAAAAAGGTTTAATAATCTTTATCTCCTTTAATGAATAGCAAGAGAGAAAGCGTGGTCTCATGTTTCAGTGGCTTAAAGATCTATTGATTATCTACACGTGGAAGGAGTTCTGGATGGTCGTAAGTGTACCAACTATGGTGATGGGCATCTGGTTTCTCTTCTGTTTCCTACTCACAATCCCCGTCATCATTATCAGAGCCATATCTATCTGGTCACTAATATCCATCTTAACGTTGGGAAGTGCCACAGTTGATGCGTTAAGGAAACAACAAGGCACGAGATAATTGTAGTTACCCTTACTATGTTCTCTCAATCGTTACAGTTTATGTGCTTGAAAAATTATAACAGAACCAATAGAACCAAACACATCATCTAATAGTTCACTGCGTGTCTGTAAGAAAATCCCTGCGATTATAAAGATCGCTCCCAAAATAGACCACTCAAGTCCATACACACTAATTTTTCATGTGGTTCATGTTGGACGCTCATGTAATCAAAGCGTAAACAGAGCCTTTACAAAGCACAGAAGCAAAGCAAAACCCAAGAACAAACCTGACACAAGCCACTACGCCCTCCGGTGTAGGGGGGGGGTATAGGGGGTCTAGAAAGAGAGAGACACAGCCAAAAAATGTAACAAACAAACCTAAATCCTATTCTTACTTTTTCTTAGGAACGTCAGTCCTAATATACAAAACATTATTGCCACGAACCAAAACACGACCATAATTAGCAACCAGCTCATCCTTAAACCGCTCAACAGCACCCTCCAACAAAATATTCATATAACCATCACAACGAACAACAGTTCCACGATACTCAGCACCACTCTTCAAAACAATAGCCACATAACAATTCAACAGCTTCGCCAAAACATTCAAAGGCTTCATACTCGGCTCCAACACAAACACCAACAATACACACAAACCCAACCATATAAAAGCTTTATGAAACAAACCACCACCAAAACAAAACCAAACAAAACCCTAATAGAACCATACATTAGATCGGTGTAGAAACTTTCACACACACAACAGAAACCCTCACTCAATCATCTTTCGAATCTCCCCCTCTAATTTGCCCGCCACATCAAACTTCCTACTCATCTCCCGCTTTATTAGATCAATGGTCTTCACAGGCGCAGGATCTACACTTCGCAGAATTGCCAAAAAAACGCTTACAAAGTCTCCCACAAGTAGCACAGAAAACATCTTCGCTAATCTTCCTTTCCCCCTTGCATAGATTTCCAAGATTTTTTGAGCTTTATGTAAAGCCAGCATTTTGGTCATCTCAATTCTATGTTTGATTTCCGGCGGCTCGTCATGGTCTCGAATAAGTATTACCGAAAATTTCTTTGCTAGATCTTCAGAGACTTCCCATCCAACAGCTTCATTGTGGTTGAGCTCTGGGAAAACGTCATATACGCTGAGAAGCTTGCTGTTTTCGTTAAACTGCGTTTTCATTCGATGAGCTATTGCTCTAAATTGTCCAAACCCATAAATCGCAGGTATGGTTTCTTTCAACTCCAAAGCTAACGCTTTTGAGATGTTCTTCTTTGTGGGAATGTGAGGAGAGTTTTCTTCACTCACCTTTTTGAGAACCCGTATGGTTTCTTGAATGTGTTTCTCTGTGTTCGAAAGAATATCCATCTTCTCTAAGAGGATTGGGAGTGGAAAGAATATGTAGGGAATTGCGGCGCGTGGGGGTCGTCCGTTAGGTATTGTTACGTGTGGTATCTGCAGTTTCTTGGAGAAGGAGAGGAGGTGTCCTCCTGAGCTTATGGTTATAGCCATGCATTTCCTGTGAACAGCATCGATAAATGCGCTAAGTGTTTCTGCAGTTTCTCCTGAGTAGCTGATCGCAAAAACGAGCGTGTTTCTGTTTGCGTAAGCGGGTAAAGTGTAGTCTCTGCAAATTTGAATGGGGATGGGAAGCTTGTCTTGCAGCCAATCTTGGAGTATTTCTCCTCCTATAGCAGAGCCTCCCATGCCTGTGATTATGATGTTTTTGGGTTTCTTATATTTGATTGTGATTTTTTTGGAAACTTTTACCTCGTTTGGGATTTTAATTTTTTTAGCTCTTTGTATAGCGTCTTGGCAGTGTTCAGAGGTTTTCACGCATAGATTGAGCATGTTGCTTTTGTCGATTTTTTTTAGTTCTTCTGTTTTGTCTAGACTGGTGGTCTCGTGCATTTTTTCACCTTGTTATTTCTAATGAGCTTATGATGCTTGATTGTGAAGCTATGGATAAAAGGCTTTAGAGTGTTGTTTGTATATGTAAAAGGGTTGTGGCTGTGATGTGTGCCTCTGTGAAGCGTCGTTGTGAGCTTTCTGTTGCGGTGCCTGCTTCGTTGGTTTCGGATGTTCCTCATCTTCGGGAGAAGACCTTTAAGATTGGGTTGGTAGGTAGAGCTGTTGCGATTTTTTGTGTAGATGAGGTTATAGTTTTTCCTGATTTGCCTGGGGTTGATCAAAGCCGAGATACACGGTTGATTGCTGCTGTTTTATCTTATATGGAGACGCCTCAGTATTTGCGTAAGCGTTTGTTTAGGCTTGTGCCTGAGTTGCGGTATGCTGGTATTCTTCCGCCTTTGCGTACGCCTCATCATCCTGTATTGAATAGGGTTAGAGATTTGGGGTTTGGGGAGTATCGTGAGGGTGTGGTTGTTTCTTCAACTAATGCTGGGTCGTTTGTTGATGTTGGTGTAGAGCGTTCCGTGTTGGTTTCTGGTGTGCAGCTTTCGGTTAATAGTCGAGTTACCGTGAAGATTGTTGAGTTGGGGAGGCATTTGAAGGCTGTTTTGGCTAGTCGTGGTGAGGTTGAGGCGTATTGGGGTTATCGTGTGAGGGTTTCGGATGTGGGGTTTGGGTGTTTAGTGAAAGAGGGGGGTTTTGATTTGGTGGTTGCTACTTCTCGGCGTGGGGTTCGGTTTATGGAGGTTGTTGACAAGTTGGTTGGGCGTTGGAAGAAGGCGTGTAGGGTTTTGGTTGCTTTTGGTTCTCCGTCTGCGGGGTTGTTTGAGATTTTGGAGCGTGAGGGTTTGAGGTTGGGTGATGTTGTGGATTTTGTTGTTAATATGGTTCCAAATCAAGGGACTGCGACTGTGAGGACTGTTGAGGCTGTTTACGCGTGTTTGGGTGTTTTGAATTTGTTTGTTAGCGGTTTGTAAGTTGTTTGTGTTTGTCACGTTTTTTGCCTGTATCTCTCTTTTATAGACCCCCCTATAGCCCCCCTAACCAAGGGCCATTCTGTGGAAAGCCCGTGATCACGGTTTTGAGCTTCTTTGCTTCTTCAATGGGCTTTCTCTACCCAATATAGTATCAAAGGAAAGGGGGTCATATGTTTTCAGACTGCGTGAACGAGTTGATGTGCGCAAGCATTGTGAAGGGGAAAGACTCTGATGTATGCCGATATAAGAAAGCTTATATGCCAGATCACCCAATAATATATTGAATATGTCTTATTATAGACACATTGTCTATACGTATAACGTGAGAACTGTAGAACAAAAATACATAAAACGGAAAAGGAAGAAACTTGCCGAGGAAAATAGCCATAATGGTGATAAACCTCGTTAAAGAGAGTGTGGAAAAGCTAAACAAGGAAATTGAAGAGGAGATTCTCAAGGAAATTAAAGAGCTGAGAATTCCTTGGATGGAGAAGGTGGAGAAAGTCACGGTTTTAGAATCAGACAAGGATTAGAAATACTTTCATCTCGTCAGGACATGCGATATCGTGTTACGTTTACTTTCAATGTTTTCTCCGACTCTCGTGATTTCTTTCTCCATAAAGAATATCGAAGAGTCTACACAAGACGGGGTTAAGTGATGTATCTGACTTCCTGAAATTCTCTGGAAACTGGAGTTTTCACTTCTCCGCTAATGGGGATTTCCTCTTCTCCTTCACAATCTTCTTCGTCTACATACATGTCCTCAACGATCTTCTGGATGATGCTCGTCATCTCATTTATCCTATTTCTTAGCACATTCAACTTTTGCTCTAATGTCAAATTTTCCCATTCTTCCTCGTCAACCTTATTCGCCATTCTTCAGCACCTCAAGGAAATCGATAACGTGAATTAATAATTGCAGTAGAAAAGGATTTCGATGAAAAGATCCCTTTGACGCTATAATCCTCTAAAGGGTTTGGGCTCTTAGATTATGGAGTAGACTTTTCTGAAAGCTACCGATTTTAACGTTGAGTAGTTATCCTTTAAAGTTCTTTAACGCTTCGTATAACTTCTGTATAGTCGTTTCCAAGATTACTTTCAAAAGACGCAAAAGGTCTTTTATGTTCACCGGCCGGAAGCCGGCTCCAAATCCACACATCACATAATTTGTAGATTCACTCATTGTGTATCACCAATGTATTCTGAAATAGATGAGATATCTCATATATTACGAGACACGATTATTTAAACCATTTTGCAGCAAACCTGTAAAACTTTGAAAACAGAACACACAAAGCCGAAACTCTCTACTGAATTCACACGCATCCCAATGCGTAATTTTTATAACCGCAGAAATTAGCGATATCCCCCTCAGCGTCAAACTGGAGCTTTTTCGGTTCTGAGAAGTTTAAATAAAATGTAGATGCGCATTATACAGCAGTGATCTAGATGTTTGAGCTTAGAGATATACGATTCAGATCTGTAGAAAAGGGTGATTTGAAGCTTTTGCACAAATGGGAGAACGATTTTGAGCTTATGATGTATTCCAGAAGTAAACCTTTGAATTTTGTAAGTATGGAGCAGATTGAAAGGCAGTACGATGAGTGGATGAAACAGGATAAGGACATTCGTTTCATCGTTGAACTCGTCGGTATGAATGAGCCTATAGGACTAGCGGTTATACGCGGACAGAAGTGGGGCAACGTGAAGGGTGCAGACTTGGGCACTTACATTGGAAAGAAGGATTTGTGAAGTAAAGGCTATGGAAAACAGATCACGGTTGCCTTGCTTGAAATGTGCTTCATCTTCTTAAACATGGAGCGCTGCCTAGCTTGGAGCATAGAATATAACACTCGCGCCTGCAAAACACTTGAAGCATGCGGGTTCAAAAAAGGAGGAGTAGTGAGAAACACTTCTCTCGTCAACGGCAGAAAATGGAACTCCCTTCACTTTGACATACTCCACGAAGAATACCTGAACATTCGAGAAAATCTGCTTAGGAAAACACTAGGAGAAAAATTAGACGAATACCTCAAAAAACACTGTGGCTTAGCTAAAAACTTCGAATAAATTATTTGAGAAAGTAACGTTTATAACTCAACGCTCTTATTGAAACAAAGACGAAACAAAAGATAAGGATAACAAAAAGAAGGATACTAACGTATGGGTCACAGGAAGAAACACGCCCCTAGACGCGGCTCATTAGCCTACTTACCTAGAGGGCGCGCTGCAAGCGAAACCGGCAGAATCCGCTACTGGCCTAAGGTGGAGGAGGTCCCCACCCTACTAGGATTCATGGGCTACAAGGCTGGAATGACCCATGTATTCCTAGTCGAAGATAACGAACGCTCACCAAACTTCGGCAAAGAAACAGCCCACCCAGCCACAGTAGTAGAGACACCTCCAATCACGCTATTCGCCATCCGGGCATACACACGGGACCCATACGGTTTGCACACATTCACCGAAGCTTGGATGAAAGATCCACCCAAACACTTCGACCGTGTTGTAACGTTGCCAGAACACTTTGAACCTGAACAAATCCTAAAGAAAATGGAAGAGAACCTAGACAAAATCTCCGAGTTCCGCCTCCTAGCAGCCACACAACCCAAAGAAGCTGGAGTCCCAAAGAAAAAACCTGACATCACAGAAATCAAAATCGACGGAGGCCCCATCAAAGAACAATTTGAACACGCAAAAAAACTGCTAGGAAAAACGGTTTCCATAACAGAAGTGTTCGAAGAAGGACAATACGTAGACGTAGTCGCGGTAACCAAAGGAAAAGGCTTCCAAGGCCCTGTGAAGCGCTGGGGCGTCAAAATCCTGCCTCGAAAATCACGTAAAACCAAACGAGGCGTCGCCGTCATAGGACCTTGGCGTCCCGCCAGAGTCCTATACACCGTCCCCCGAGCAGGCCAAATGGGCTATCACCAAAGAACTGAATACAACAAACGCATACTGAAAATCGGCACAGACGGAAGTGAAGTAACCCCAAAAGGCGGGTTCTTACGTTACGGCTTGGTTCGAGGGACCTACATCGTAGTAGACGGAAGTTTGCCAGGTCCCGCTAAACGTCTCATACGACTACGATACCCCGCCCGCCCCCCAAAGATAACCACAGAAGCCCCACCGAAAATCACCTATATATCCCTTGAATCCCCACAAGGATAAAGCGAGAGTGAGATGGATGGGTAAACTTTCAGCCAAAATTTTCGATCTCAAAGGAAAAGCAACAGGTAAAATCCGTCTCCTCCCCATTTTTAAGACTCCTGCCAGACCTGACGTCATAAAACGGGCAGTCATCGCGATTCAGTCCCATCGCTTCCAGCCACAAGGTCGAGACCCTTTCGCCGGAAAACGAACTACCGCAGAGTCTCGGGGAACGGGCTTTGGAATAGCGCGTGTTTCAAGGATAAAGGGCAGTCAACGAGCAGCTTTCATACCATTCGCAGTTGGCGGCCGAGCTACTCATCCTCCAATGGTTGAAAAGAAAATCAAGAAGAAAATTCCACGAAAGGAAATGCGGTTGGCTCTACGTTCAGCAGTTGCAGCTACAGCATCTAAAGAAATCGTGGCTTTCCGAGGACACGTGATAGATGATATTCCTGATT
The DNA here is from genome assembly GCA_030608565.1 of Candidatus Bathyarchaeota archaeon. GTDB lineage: Archaea > Thermoproteota > Bathyarchaeia > Bathyarchaeales > Bathyarchaeaceae > SOJZ01. The sequence continues at coordinate 29,029 of JAUWDY010000019.1, forward strand.
TTCCACTAGTCGTCGTAGATGATATTGAACGCTTGAAAAAAACTAAGGAAGTTGAAGAAGTATTCATCCAACTAGGGGTGTGGCCAGATATCTATCGAGTCAGGGAAAGCCGAAAGGTGAGAGCTGGCAAAGGCAAGAGACGCGGTAGAAGAATGAAACAGGCAGTTGGGCCTCTATTGGTGGTCACCGAAAATGAAGGAGTCGTTGAAGCAGCCCGCAACATTCCAGGAGTAGATGTGGTTACAATCAACGGTTTGAACGTTGAACTTTTGGCACCTGGGACCCATCCTGGAAGGCTCGTCATCTGGGCGAACTCAGCTTTTGAAAAAGTAGATGAACTGTTTGGAGGAAGATAGGCTTGGACCCATACGACGTTATATTACATCCAGTTATGACCGAAGTTACGAGTCGCCTGCTCGAAACCGAGAATAAGCTTGTTTTTATCGTCAGCATCGCAGCCAAAAAGGCAGACATTAAACGAGCCGTGGAGGAACTCTATGAAGTAGAGGTTAAGAGCGTCAATACTGCAATCACGCCTAAAAGCGAGAAAAAAGCCTTTGTGAAGCTTCACCCCAACTATAAAGCGGTGGATGTAGCGATTAAACTTGGCATCTTATAGGGAGATGTAACACGTGGGTAAGAAAATTCGAGTTCAAAGACGCGGCAGAGGGTCATCCACTTTTCGTGCATCCACTCACAAAAGAATAGCGCCAGTTCGATATCCCTCATTTTCCAAGAAGGAGCAAGAAAGTGTCATTCAGGGTCACATCATGAAAATTCTTCATGAACCTGGAAGAGGCTCGCCACTAGCCTCCGTAAAACTTGAAACTGGCGAAACCTACCACACCGTTGTTCCTGAAGGCGTCTATGAAGGTCAACCAATCCAAATTGGAAGCAGAGCTTCCGTAGACATTGGTAACGTGCTCCCGTTAAGCAGTATTCCCGCTGGCACCATGGTATGTAACATCGAGCTTTCACCAAGCGACGGAGGAAAAATCTCACGTTCATCTGGATCCTACGCAACGGTAGTGGCGCACACTCCTGAAGGAACTATGATAAAACTTCCGTCAGGAAAAACTCGCTATATGAATGATCTTTGTCTTGCAACCGTTGGAGTTATTTCTGGGGCAGGTCGTCCTGAAAAACCCTTCCTGAAAGCGGGTGCAAAGTTCCATTGGATGCGAGCAAAGGGACACAAATACCCTCGAACACGTGGTGTAGCAATGATAGCCGCAGTGCATCCTTATGGAAGTGGTAGGAGGGGAGCACGCAAGGTTACAACGGTATCACGACATGCTCCACCCGGCAGAAAAGTAGGCTTGATTGCAGCGAGAAGCACGGGTAAACGAAAAAGAAGAAAACGGTAATTTTCACCATTAGCAAAACGTTAGAAATGTTTAATAAATCCCGAGAACCAAAAGAAATGAGGAGATGGCCAGTTGCCTAGAGAATTCGCCTACCAAGGTTACACGCTTGACGGATTACAAGGCATGTCGATGGACGAGTTTATTCGCTTACTGCCATCACGGCAACGGCGGAGCCTACAACGAGGTCTCACACGAGAACAAAGGGTCCTCCTCGAAAACATTCGAAGCGCCAAAGAAACACCAAAGGAAGGACAGGAAAAAGTCGTTAAAACGCACACCCGTAACATGATTATTCTTCCAGAAATGGTCGGCATCACTGTTCTAGTTCATAACGGAAAGGAATTCGTCGCTGTGGAAATAAAGCCTGAAATGATTGGTCATTATTTAGGCGAATTCGCGATTACCAACAAGATGGTCAGACACGGATCACCCGGCATCGGCGCGTCCAGATCGTCCATGTATGTTCCCTTAAAATAGGAAACAATAGCAGTCAAGATGTTTATTCTACGCGTTTAAGCTCGATAGTCTGGTTCAGGTAACTTCTTTTTCTTGGTTGGTGGAATTTTAGGAAGCGGAATAGGAGGGGGAATATTCAAGGTTCGGCTGATAATCACCGATTCTAGAAATACGACGTTAGAGATGGATTGAACAATAATAGCTGGTGGAGGCTGTTTTTTCGTATATGCATTGTGAATCTTCTCAATTTCATCTTTTGTACCTTTAACTCGGGCTTTTCCCTTCATGCTGATTTGAGCAACGGCTGGCTGATAATTTATTGTGAAAACAAAGGGAGCCTCTAACCAATCTTCATTTTTCTTGTTTATCCCTACAACATTGAGATTAGTAGCTATTCGAACAGGTGGTAAAGGCTTGTCAACATCCCAAAAACGCTCTGCAGAAAGATTGTGAATAAAAACGTTTACGCGAACCATTTACTTCCACTCATCAAACTTATAATAGGTTGCAGGATTTAAACGCGTGTCACTTACTCGCTTCGCTGCGTTTATATCGTGTGAAGCCACAGTGTCCGCAGGTATAACGGTCGCCGTGGTCTGCCATGAAGTATCCTGATCCACATCTTTCGCAGAAGGGAAGAAGTCTTTCAAGTCCATTTTCCCCGATCTTATAGTAGGAAAAGACGCCCTTTCTTTTCTTCTTAGCCTTTTCAACTTTCTTTTCTTCAGGTTTTTTTTCAGGTTTTACTTCGGGTTCCTTGGGTTCTTCTGCTTCTTCTGTTTCTTTCTCAGCCATTCAGCTATCCCTCTTTTTTCTCCTCTTTCTTTTCCGTTGTCTCTACTTTTTCTTTCTTTTCTGCCGTTTCCGTCTCTTCCAATTTTTCTACAGCCTCTTTCTTTTCTTCAGGTTTTTTCGGTGGCGCGTTCCTAACAAGGATGTGTTTGGACTCCACTAGTTTGGCCTGTTCAGCTGAATCGTATGCGTTAGCTGTGCCAACGGCGATTCTTGTCCCGGTTTTTGTAATCATTTTCTCAACATACACTAGGTCAATATCCATCTTCAGCACTGCTGCAAGTTCTTTCCTCGCTTCCAAACGGGTAGGGGTTCCCCCAGCCTTTTCATGGTTAACCTCGAAGGTTATCTCCTTTCTTTTGAGCAGTGGATTATATTCTTTGGATGTAATGCTAATTTTCATGGGCAATCTTCCATTGGATTGTTGATTTTTGGAGTGCCTCCCTTACTTTAACTTTTCGCAATATTATTCCATCTCTTCCACAAGTCGGCGTGCAAGCTTCTTCTTTTGTTCCGTAACCTTAACTGCAACGATTCCTACTTGTGGCTGTCCGTAAACCACTAAGGACTTTTCGGGTGCACACAACACCGCTACCAAGGTAAGTAGGTCTTCTTCTCCGTCAACCAACACTCTTGTTGTTTGCCTCTGTTTTAAAGAATCTTCTATAACGGTCCATGCTTCATCAGCTAATGTTCCCGGAGGATTTTTTATGTGTAAGGTTCGGTTCACGTCTACTAAAATTGGCTTAACTTTTTTTCTCATAACTCGGTTGTCCACGATCAAAACGTTTGGGGAAATGCCGTTTTTTATCATGCTATTAGAAACAGCGTCACCAACAGAAATGATTCTGGCCGGTTTTTCTTCTTCGATGAACTTTTTCAGTTGTTTAATTGTTTCATCAACAGAACCTTGGATCAGCAGTCCTAATGGAGACTTCAGTTTTTTACGTAAGGCAGGTGTAAGAAAACGTATTTTAATCACCTTACACGTAGCGCGTAGCGTCCCTTTTCCTCCACTTTCATTGCATGGGCTATGGCTGAGCCTTTCAGGTCAAAGATGATGACCAAGCCCGTGAAGTCGTCACTCAGGGTGGCAGTCTTACACTTTGGGCAAGCGGACCCATGGGATATTCGGTGGCATTCTCTACACGCTTTGTCAGTCACGTTTTGGACTCCTTGCTCTTTTCAGGTTCTTTTGGTTTTTCAGCCTTGGGACTCTTCATTTTTTCTAGGTCTTTCCTAATCCACCCGATCTTCCCCAAGAAAGGCTGCCTCGCGGTTACACCGATTTTTCCAGAGCTTCTACCATGCCCAAGCGAGACCGCTGTTACGCGAACTCGTACGTGGTCTCCTGTCACAAGTTTTCTCCTCGTTTCTTTGCCCATGAGTACTCCTTGTTTTTCATCGTATGAGATATAATCATCCATAAGTTGAGACACATGAAGCAGTGCGTCGATCGGCCCAACTCGGATAAATGCTCCGAAATCGGCTATTTCAACTACCTCTCCTTCAATTACTTCTTGAATTTTCGGATAGAACGTGAGAAGGGAAAATTCAGCCTTGTGGTAGGTGGCTCCGTCTCCAGGAATGATCTTTCCAATAGGGGCGACTTTGATGTTAATCACAGCTACGACGTAACCCAGCTCCTCATCAACCATACCCTCATATCTCATTTTCAACTGTTCATAACCTACCGTTTCAATGGGCTTTCCAAATTTTTTTGGAGGTATTCGAATGGTATCATCTAAAGTTACAAGCTTGAACACAACTACTCCTCGCTTCTGACTTTTTTAACGATTAGATGCTCTGCATTATTTTTGCTTCTAAAGGTTAAATGTTGACGATTTAGGGAACCAAGTAGAGCTTCTGTAGGAAAACAGAGAGAAAGAAAGAATTCTTTCAATTACCTTACCCTATCCCTTTTTAGATGTTAATCTAAGCTTGATAAAGCTTATGCGTGTAGGGAGACTTTAATACTTTTTTGTGTCAGATGGCAGTCACTCTATTGTTTCTCGAATAGCTCTGCTATGTATTTCAGGGAGAAGGGTTTAGCAATGAAGTCTTTCAGGCTAATGAGATATGTTTCATGTTCTTCTATCTCATCTGCACCTTCTGAGAGTACTGTTGAGATGAACTTGGAATATTCTGTGTAGTTTCTGTGCAATGAAATAGTTATTCCGTTCTTTCCTCCGCCTTGGCATCTAGCTGAAAATAGGATGTTCGGGCTTGCCATTGTCTTTTCTCTTGCCTTAGCACTTACTTCCTTACTCACTCTTGTTCTGAAGCAGTTGATTGCCAAGATTTCAAACCCCATTTCTGTAAAGTCTGGTATTACGGTGAACTCTTTTATCACACCTTCCTTTACAAGTCTGCTTCTTGTTCTAGTTACAGTTGGCTGTGACACTCCAACAAGCTCTGCTAGTTTCCTATCACTCTTCTTGGAATCCTTTAGCAATTCCACAAGAACCTTTTTCATTATCTTTTTCATCAGCATCACCACTCAAATGCAAGCATTTGTATCACTTGCAAATTAATTTTATGGTTTTGACACAGTCTGCTGATGAAAGAATCTTAAGGATACTCCTTATGCATCAATAGAGTCCTGCTATCAAAGAACTAAGACAAAGGGTATTCAATGCACTAGGAGAACTAGAAAAGACTCTATCTCCATAACCTCTCTTTCTTGTATACATGTGCCTAGAATACCAATATTTTTTTAAGCGTTTACTGTATAGCCTGAAGTTTGAGGGCTTCATAATGTATGAAAAAGCTAGTAGGTTTGATGTTCTAGCCAAAGAATTCTGCCGTTGCCCGTATTGTGGCAGAGGGGTTCCCCACGTCTCTATTGTCAAGGTTGAACCAAAAACGAGGGGTGTTGTTAGAAAGAAGCATTACTACAAAATCCGTGCGAAGTGCACACACTATAAATGCTATAACCGAGATTTTGAGGTTGAGGTTCCTGCATATCAGTACTGGGAAACTTTGAAAAGATACGGGGTGTCCGATGAATAGTAGAGACTCCCAGAAACAGATTGCTCTCTTTACAAGTTCTGCATGCATTCCTACGAACCTATGTTTCAAGAAAGACTTAGACAAACAAGCAATGTATGAATTACGTATATCATCACTATTCCTTAGTTAGTATACTATTTTCAGAGTCTTTATCGTAATTGTTGTGTTTTCCTTAGTTATCTCCTAATTCTCCTCTCTTGTGTCAGAAAAAACCTTAGGATAGAGAGAGCAGAAGAACAACATAGTATCTACCCATAATCTAACGTCTTTAGTTTCCTTAAGACCACTCTTTCCTTGTAGAATACGTTTGATAGTTTACCAAACCTATTCCACAAGCAGAAAAGGAATTTCAAAGTGAATACCTTAACTACATTTTCGTAAATTGAGAAAAGGGGACTTGTACTTAGAATGATAAAGGAAGAGATTTAACAGATCCTAGGAGGAAACTAAGTATGTAAGGGGGAAATAGCTCCCTCCTAGGATGTATATGTCTCTCCTTTCTCTTTCAGAGACTAGAAGTCTAGAGAAAGACAGTTGATGCTTAATGAGGTTTGTGAAAGATTCTTCTAGAAGATACTCAGAACTGTTTTATGGGATAAATCAAAATTCTAATTTACAGTGTTTTAATTAGGCAGAAGAGCTAAGAATAACAAGATGATCAATTGTGTTTGAGGGTGAAAAGACTCTAGTTTTTTGGTTTGGTCTAATCATTTTAGGTTTGGCTTCAGTAGGTCTTTTTGGTATATTGTGGATGATGGCTGTTTGGAATGGATATTTAGATAGTTTTACAATGTTTAAGCAAGCAGTTCCAGTCATTGTAGGTGGAGTTGTTTTCATACTCATAGGATTATACATGATGAAGTCTGGTGTGAAGAAGAAAGAAGATTAACCACATCGGCATTTGATTTTAGTAAACTGTGACTTCTTCATTCTTTGAGTGGAGTAAATACCTGGTTGAAGTAGTTTCTAATGCTCCTTACTATTTCTGGGTCTTCAGTGTAAATGGCAAATTCTCTATGAGTACCTGTGAGGCTAATAGCATTGAAGTCCATTGAACCTACTAGTGCTTTGTTATCAACAACCAGAACTCTGAAGTGGCATTCTGGATTCATCGAGATGTTTTTTTTACCCAATAATGATATCAATTCACCATGTGCTCTCTCGACATCACGTTTTCCTTGTTTGCCCTTGAGTTCAGGTGACTTATGAGTCATGATTCGTATATTAATTCCTCTCTCCTTAAGCACTCTTAGTTTGGGGAGAAGAAGTGTTCCTATCCATCCACAAACCAATACTTCACCTGTAGCACCATTTAGCATTGGTTCTATCTTCTCCAATATATTGTGAGAAGTTTGATCATTGATTAAGAACTGAGTAGTTATTTGTGGAGGCAATTTCTCCTCCTCTGAAATGAGTGTAGCAGATAATCCTGATTCAAAAATTGTCCCCAGAAATCTCTTGCATTGTAAATGGGCATTTTGAATCATAAAATTATTCTTTTCGACTTCTATGTCATATCTCAGTTTTTCATAGAGTGAGGGCAAACACTCTACCTTGCATAAGCACCCATCTTCTTCTTTACCTACTATAGAAACATGTAAATGATAAGGTATGTCTGTACGTATTGATTCGAGTTTCTCGTAGAAAGATTCCGCACCCTTCTCATCAAACTCCTTTACTTTCTCTTTTATTAATTCTTTATACTCTTCTGTTTTTCTATCCACTCCCCATGTTTCTCCGTGAAGGAAGCTGTATTTCAGATTAATAATAAAATGAAAAGACAGTTCATGTTTTTCTAGAATATTCCATCTGAGAATTCCACCCAGTTTTGCCCATTTAATGTTGAGTTCCTCTTTTATTCTCTTCTCCAACTGAGAACTTTTAATAGGAATGAAGTATGTTTGTCTGGCTATCAATCGATCTAGGTCAATTTTTGACATCATGTATCTGGAAAATGAAAGGTTTGTCTGTATTAATGTCTTTCCTACAGTATACATGAAGTATGCATGCATTATTTCAACTTGTACTAAAGATTTAAGAAAGAAACTTCCATGTCTGTTTGAAGGGTGTTTCTTATGAATAGATTGAAACCAAGAAAATCATTCGTTGTCTTATTGATCGTCTTTTTCTTGCTAGTAGCTTGCTTGATTACTGGATACACATGGGGATACTTTTCTGGACTTAAAAATGGAAGAACGTCAGTGATTGGAAAGATTGCCTACGCTGAAGGTGTCCTCCTCAACTTGTCTTCAAGCGATATCTTGACTGAATTGAGACCCAATTTTCCAGAGAAACTGAACTATACTGAACTGCTGACTTGGGAAAGCACCAGATTGAACTATACACAAAAACCTATTGAAAACAGAACTACCGACCCTATTGAAATATTGAAGCGTGGTCTAGGAAAATGTGGAGAGTTCTCGATAGTCTACGTATCAATCTGTCTAGCTAATGACATTCCCGCAAGATTAGTAACCGATTTAGTTATAGATCATATGTGGGCTGAAGCAAACCCATCAAAAGATGGTAGAACTTGGGTTCATGTTGAACCTACAGATTCGTGTGTTAGAATCCAGAAAGGAAGAAGCATCTATGATACCCCAACAACAGTTGACAACCCCTCATACTATGCCAAAAAGAATTTCGAGATGGTGTTTTCATTCCAAGTCAGTGAAGAAAGACAAGTTCAAATCGTTGATATAACTTCCTTCTATTCGCCTTGAATTGAGCAGATAATAACTCATCTAATAGCTTCATAAACATGGAATACTTCATGGACTAGAACTAAGTTAGTATGCCCACATTGACATTTGATTTTAGCAAACTGTAGCATGTATGCAAAGGATAGAAAATTTTCAGTCTCATCTCAGAAAAACAAAAATCAAAGAGGCTATGGGGGTCGAAAGTTTTTCTATGGCATAGTGTGATTAACATATAGTTTCTAGTAGGTATTCAATTGCAGATTTTTTTGCATTATTGAAAAGTATCCTATCAAGACAACTCAAATTAACTCCTATGTCTCTGCAAACTTCACTTAGTCTTTTTTCCATTGCTATATAGAGTGCCTTATCCGAACCAATTTTATCTCTAATTTTGTTAGATTCTTCAATTTTTTTTCCAGATTTTAGGGTTATACGTAATCCGAAGAATCTATTCATTAGACCTACTACTCTGGTGTCAAAGGCAATGAATCGTTTCGTTGCACCAATACTAATCATAAAATCTGAGACACTTTTCATTTTTAAGAAAGGTATTCTTTTGAGTAGAATATTTCTGATTTGGTCTTCGTTAACCGTTTCATTATTCTTTAAATCCTCTAAAAGTATAACTTTTCCTTCTTTAACCATATCTTCATTTTCTAGACACTTCAAGATTCGCTTTGCGGTCTTGTTATGAAATCTTGTCGCTTTGAACTCCTTCAGTTGTTCTGAAATATATTTCTCTCTGTTCGTTCGAATCTTCATTAAGGTCTCAATGCTTAGTTTTGTAACAAATTCAGCATATCTTTTCTTGTCATTCATTAGTTTCTCAATGAGTTGAGCACTACCTACCACACAGAATTGACTCAATGTACTTTTCCAAGTCTCTTTAGAAGGCATTCTTTTCCAATATCCATATTCGGGTAAAGGGGGTGTTGTAGATTTCAGTTTTTGAGCAATACACATAATCTTCTTCTTATCTTCCTCCGTAACTTTAACAGACCATACATTCTTTGAAACTTCTCTTACTTCCATTATCAGCAACCCATTAAACTGTTTTTCACAGCAATTTAAATATAACTTGAAATGGGACTCGAAAAGAAGAGAGAGAAGCATAGAGCAAACTTTTATGTAGAGACCTCAACATAG